>JAUNLD010000088.1 GCA_030532425.1 Lautropia sp.
TCTTCATGGCGACGGACCTCCTGTCCTAGTGTCGCCGATTCTTCCACTTCTGGGTGGGCCAACTTATAGGGAGGAGGTCATGGTCATCCTGGCTGTCACAACATCATCCAACCATGCATTGCCATCGGCCGTGAACCTGTGCATACCACCACCGCACTTCCTTGCACGGTATGCTTGCAGGCAACCTGTCATCCGTCACCCACCCCATGCCTGCCCACCTCACGCCAGACCGCTCTCCCCATACCCCCTCCGCCCAGCGCCTGCTGGCCGCCGCCGCCCGGCTGCGCGATGCGCTGGATGCCCTGCACTTTGCCCCGCCGGTGGCGCACGTGTACAACCCGCTCGACTACGCCTGGGCCGGGCATGCGGCTTATCTGTCGCGCTTTGGGCAGGCCCCCAAGCGCATCATGTTTCTGGGGATGAACCCCGGCCCCTTCGGCATGATGCAGACCGGCGTGCCTTTTGGCGAGGTGGCGGCGGTGCGCGACTGGATGGGGATCGAGGCCCCGATCACGCCCCCGGCCCACCAGCATCCCAAACGCCTGATCGAGGGCTTTGGCTGCACGCGATCGGAGGTGAGCGGACGGCGGCTGTGGGGATGGATTGCGCGGCGCTGGGGCAGCGCCGACGATTTCTTCCGGGAGGCGATCGTCATCAACTATTGCCCGCTGGTGTTTCTGGAAGCCAGCGGCAAAAACCGCACGCCGGTGCAGCTGCCCGCCGCCGAGCAGCGGGCCATCGAGCAGCACTGCGATGCCCACCTGGCCGAGGTGATCGGGACGCTGCAACCCGAATGGCTGATCGGCGTGGGCGGCTTTGCCGAAAAACGCCTGAAGCACGTGGTGGGCCATGGGCTGGACGACAGTGCCCTGGCGCGCCGCCTGAAGATTGGCCAGGTGCTGCATCCCAGCCCGGCCAGCCCCGCCGCCAACCGCGGCTGGGACGAGGCCGCCGACCGGCAGATGCAGGCGCTGGGGATCCTGCCCGCGCAGGGCTGAGGCCCGGCCTCAGACAAACCCTGATCCGGGCCGGCACCGGTGTTGCAGAGCAACATCCCTGCCGGCGTGTATGCTTACGGAAACGAACATCACCGGGAGAGATGTGCCGTGTCCGATTCCCGTCACGATCCTGCCGCCCCGGCCCTGCCGGCCAGCACGCTGCTTGGCATGCCCCGCGCCGACTATCAGCGCCTGCATGCCGCCTCGATTGCCGATCCCGCGGCCTGGTGGGCCGGCACCATCGATACGCTGACATGGATGCAGCGCCCCTCGCAGGTCTGTGACGCCAGCCTCGATCCCGAGGCCTTCCGGCTGCACTGGTTTGCCGACGGCGTGCTCAATGCCAGCGTCAACTGTCTGGACCGCCACCTGCCCGGGCGTGCCGAGCAGATCGCGCTGCGCTGGGACTGTGACCAGCCTGGCGAGGCGCCGCGCACGCTCAGCTACGGCCAGCTGCACGAGGCGGTCTGTCAGCTGGGCAACGCGCTGCGCGCGCTGGGTATCGGCAAGGGCGATGTCGTCACCCTCTATCTGCCCACCATCCCCGAAGCGGTGGTGGCGATGCTGGCCTGCGCACGCATCGGCGCCATCCACAATGTGGTGTTCAGCGGCTTTTCGGCCTGTGCGCTGGCCGACCGCCTGCGCGACAGCCGGACCAGGGCGCTCATCACTGCCGACGAGAGCCGGCGTGCCGGCCGCCTGGTGCCGCTCAAGACGCATGCCGACCAGGCGTTGCAGATGCCCGGCACCGACACGGTCAGCACCGTCATCGTGCTCAACCGCCACGGCAGCCAGCCACCGATGCAGCCCGGCCGCGATCACGACTGGCACTCGCTGCTGGCCCGCCAGCCCCTGGATTGCCCGCCCGAACCGATGCAGGCCGACGATCCGCTCTTTGTGCTCTACACCTCGGGCAGCTCGGGCAAGCCCAAGGGCGTGGTGCACGGCACGGGCGGCTACTGCCTGTATGCCGCCCACACCCATGCCAGCGTCTTCGGCGTGCAGCCCGATGACGTGATCTGGAGCACGGCCGACATCGGCTGGATCACCAGCCACAGCTACGGTGTCTATGGACCACTGATTCTCGGCAGCACCTCGCTGCTGTTCGATGGTGCCCCCACGCATCCGCGGGCCGAACACTTCTGGCAGGTGCTGGCGCGCCACGGCGTCAGCGTGCTCTACAGTGTTCCCACCACGTTGCGGGCCCTGATGAATGCCGGCACCACGCGGCCCGCGGGTTTTCGGCAGGAGCCGCTGCGGCTGCTGGCCTCGGCCGGCGAGCCGCTGGATGCCCGCACCTGGCAGTGGTACCAGGAGGTGGTGGGCAATGGTCGGTGCCCGGTGATCGATACCTGGTGGCAGACCGAGACCGGCGGCATCCTGCTGGCCTCGTCCCCCACCGACGGGCTGGTGCCCGGGGCGCTGTCGCGCCCCCTGCCCGGCATCCAGCCCGAGATCGTCGATGACAATGCCGAGTTCATCCCGGCCGGTGAGGCCGGCGCGGGGCTGCTGGTGCTGGCGCAACCCTGGCCCGGCCTGGCGCGCAGCCTGTATGCCGATCCACAGCGCTTCATCGACACCTACTTCCGCCCCTACCCCGGCCTGTACTTCACCAGCGATGCCGCGCTGCGCGATGACGAAGACGCCATCCACATCACCGGCCGAGTCGATGACGTCATCAACGTCAGCGGCACCCGCCTGAGCACGGTGGAGGTGGAAAGCGCTCTGGTGGCCCACCCGGCCGTGGCCGAGGCGGCAGCCGTCAGCTGCCAGGACCCGCTCAAGGGTCAGGGCATCTACCTCTACGTGACGCTGGTCGATGGCGCACGCCCCAGCGAGGCGATGCGCGAGCAGCTGGCCGAGCACCTGCGTGACACCGTCAGCCCGCTGGCCAGCCCCGACCACATCCAGTGGGCCGCGGGTCTGCCCAAGACACGTTCTGGCAAGATCATGCGCCGCATCCTGCGCAAGATCGCCGACAATACCCCCGACCAGCTGGGCGACACCAGTACGCTGCTCGATCCCTCGGTGGTGGACGCGCTGGTGCGCGAGCGCTGCATCCGGTAGGTGCCGGGGCGCCTGGCGCCCCGTGCAGGCCCCACCACACGGACCCGCGCCTACCCTCCATCCTCCAGACAACGTTCATGGCGGCTGCCACCGCCCCTCCGCTCCCATGCTCCTCGAATCCCTGCTTGCCTATCTGCATCTGTCGACCATCCTGATGCTGGTGGTGTTCCTGACGGTTGAAGGCGCGCTCTGCCGTACCGAGTGGCTGAATGCCGATGCCCTGAAGCGGCTGTTGCGCGTCGACATCCTGTACGGGGTGTCTGCCCTGCTGGTGCTGCTGAGCGGTCTGGCCCGCATCTGGCTGGGCGCCAAGGGCGCCGACTGGTACCTGCATCAGCCGCTGCTGCACATCAAGATCACGCTGTTCGTGGTGGCCGCCCTGCTGTCGATCCCGCCCTCGCTGGCCTTCCGGCGCTGGCACCGCGAATGGCGGGCCACCGGCCAGCTGCCGCTGGCAGCCGATGTCCGCCGGATACGCCGATTCATCATGATCGGCGCGCATACGATCATGCTGATCCCGCTGTTTGCCGTGCTGCTGGCCCGGGGTGTCTGGACGGTGGCCTGAGCACGACCCTGCCGCACTTTCCCGGTGTGGCCTATGGCACCCCAGCCCGGCATGGGGGTGAAGCCACCCGACACCGTGTTCTGCGCGACAATGGCCGCAAGCAAGCGGGCGTGACGGCCCCGTGGCACGCCCCCGGAGAAACGCGCATGAATCACAAACCGACCCTCGTCATGCTGGGCGGCAGCGGTTTCATCGGCAGCCATCTGGCGGCCGATTTTGCCGCACGCGACTGGCGGATCATCGTCGTCACCCGCAGCCCCGACCTCTCCCGCCAGAAACTGGGCAACGCCTGCGAATACATCATGTCGTTGCCCACGCTCGACCCCTCTGCACAGGTCGATCTGGTCATCAACCTGGCCGGCGCCTCTGTGGGCGAAGGCCGCTGGAGCGATGCCCGCAAACAGACGCTGATCGACAGCCGGCTGGGGCCAACCCGGCAACTGCATCAGTGGCTGAAAACCGCCACCCACAAGCCTGCCCGCATCATCCAGGCTTCGGCCGTGGGCTATTACGGCAACGGCAGCACCCACCGCTGGCAGCCCACCTGCGACGAAGAGTCTCCACCTCAAGACATTTTCGTCTCGCAGCTCTGCCAGCAGTGGGAGGCCGCCGCCAGACAGATCCAGCAGGAAGAAGACATTCCGGTATCGATCATCCGGCTGGGCGTGGTGCTGGGCCAGGGCGGCGGCATCCTGCCGCAGCTGCTCAAGCCCGTGTCGATGGGCGTGGGCCGCATCGGCAGCGGCCAGCAACCCCTGCCGTGGATTCACATCGATGACGTGGTGGCGGCCATCCACTTCATCAGCAAGCGCAGCCGCGTGCAGGATCCCGGCCTGGTCTGGAACCTGACGGCCCCGGCCGACACCCGCCAGCTGCAATTTGCCAAGACGGTGGCCCAGCAGCAGCGCAAGCGGCTGCACTTTGGCCTGCCCGCCGGCCTGATGCGGCTGCTGATGGGCGAGCAGGCCGATCTGGTGCTGGACGGCCAGTTTGTCTCGCCGGCCCGCTTGCTGGATGCCGGCTACACTTTCCGCTACCCCACACTGGACGACGCGCTGCGCAGCCTGTTGCCGCCCGCGGATTGAGTGTTGATGCCGGCAGGCGGCGCTGCCCCTGCCGGCATGCCATTCTTCATACTGAATAATAATTGTTGTTATTTGCCTTTCTCTTATAGAATCTGATCCGCCCTCCGCATGGCGGGAAACACCGTCAGCGCCTGGCTTTACCGAGCGACTCAATCTCCTTTCAACACCCGGCCCTGGCCCGTACGGGCCTCGGTCGGGTTGTCTTTGTCTGCTCTATTCCCCGCATCTTGTTGCTGCGCTGCCGCTCCTCTTCGGTGCCTGGTTGCGTGGTCTTATTGCCCTGTTTGCCCACGGTTCTCTCATGTCCACTCATTCCCATCCCGTCCGTTTCATGCATCGCACATCCACAGGCCCCAGCGCTCCCGCGCTGTTGCCGATGCTGATGGCCGGCCTGTTTGCCATGCCGGTACTCGCGCAGCAGACACCTGTCGATACCTCCCGCGATGCCCTGACCGCACGGACGCCACATGACACGCCCAGCATGCTGGAAAGTGTGCGCGTGACCACCCCGCGTGAAACGAATGCACCGGTTGGTCATACCAGCACAAGGTTGCCCCTGACGGCGCGAGAAACGCCGCAATCCGTTGGCAGTGTCGGGCGCCATGTCATCGAGGAGCGTGCACAGACGGATTTGACCGGCGTGCTTTACAACATGCAGGGCGTGATGACGGCGCTCTATGATCCGCAACGACCGCTGTTTTACGTGCGGGGCTTTCAGGTGACGGATTTTCAGGTGGACGGGCTGCCCACCTACAACCAGGCGGTCAACCAGGAATACGACACGGCCTTCTACGAACGCATCGACATCGTGCGCGGCGCCAACGGCATCCTCACTGGTGTGGGTGTGCCTTCGGCCACAATCAACATGATCCGCAAGCGGCCGATGCATGATTTTGGTGGTTCGGTGACGGCCACCCTCGGTCGATGGAATTTTTACCGTCTGGAGGCCGACGTGAATGTTCCGTTCACGGTGGATGGCAGCGTGCGCAGCCGCTTCGTGGTGGCACCACAGAAGCAGCACGGTTTTCATGATCGCCACAAGAAAGAGCAGCTGGCGCTGATGGGCATCGTGGAGGCCGACCTGGGCAGCGCCACCACCGCGTCGCTGGGTTATCAGCGGCAGAACAATCAGCCGGTGGCGCCACCATGGGGCACGATTCCACTGCTGGCCACGGACGATGGCTGGATCAACCTGCCACGATCCACCAGTTTCTCGCCTGGCTGGACTTTCTGGAACCGCAACGTGGGTACGGTGTTTGCCGAAGTCAGCCATCAGTTCGATCAGGACTGGACGCTGAAAGCCAGCCTGAGCCGGATGGAAGGCACCTCGGATTTTCTCGACACCTATGCCTATGGCGTGGGTGCCGCCGGCCCGGCCTTCGTCGATCGCAGCACAGGTGCTGGTGTCACCGTGTTTCCGTGGCGCTCGCGCAGCCGGGTGAAACAGGATGCACTGGATATCCATGCCACGGGCAAACTGCACCTGGGCGGCCAGCAACATGATTTCACCGTGGGCATCAATGGTCTCTACAACAAGGAAAAGTCCGACACGTTCACCCAGGCCAGCGGGGGCAGCTATGCCATCCCCAATGTCTTTGCCTGGCACGGCGAGATGCCACCAGTGCACTATCTGGCCACAGGCGCCCATGACGACAACATCGAACAGCAGGTGGGCCTGTTCACCTCGGCCCGCTGGCGCCTGGGCAACCAGCTGTCTGTGCTGACAGGCGCACGCTTCAGCAACTGGAGCACACGCAAGAAGGAATACGATGCCAGCGGTACCTACACGGGCAGCTCGGCCCGGTACGAAATCAAACGCGAGTTCACCCCGTATCTGGGCATGGTGTATGCCCTGAACCCGGACCTGTCACTGTATGCCAGCCATGGGCGCATCTTCAATCCGCAAACCCTGCGTGACCGCAACAACCAGGTGCTGGACCCTGCCGTGGGCAGCAACACCGAGGCGGGCATCAAGACACGACTGACACCGACGCTGAACCTGACGGCGGCACTCTATCAGACCAGGCAGGACAATTTTGCCGTGCTCGACAGTGGTGTGCCCCCGCAAAGCCTGCCGGATGGTTCGTCGGCTTACGTCGGTGTGGACGGCACCAAAGCCAGGGGCTTCGAGCTGGCGCTGGATGGCAAGGCCATGCGCAACCTCGATTTTCTGGCGGGTGTCACCTATGTGAAATCGAGCCGCAATGAAAGCGATCTGCTCTATGCCAACTTCCCCAAGTGGCTGGTGCAAGTACAGGCAGACTATCGCTTCGAGGGTGAGCTTGCACCACTGTCGGTAGGGGGAGGCCTCAACTGGCAGGGCAGCATCGACGCCTTCAACGTAAGTACCGCCAGCGGCAACAAGATCACGCTGACGGACAAATCGCGCGCACTGCTGGACGCCCACGCCACCTGGCGCTTTGGTGAGGACTACAGCGTGACGGCAGCCATCACCAACCTGACGGACAAGCGCTACTGGGCCAATCTGGACTATGCCAATTACGGCGAACCGCGGCGCTACAGCCTGAGTTTCACGGCGAGGTTTTGAAGCCCAGGTACCAGCGTCACCGGCCCAGGTAGAACCTCGGAACGACTGAGCTGGATCTTGAAAATAAAAACCCCGTCGCGGTCCGGGCACGATGTCCTGCCCGGCCCCCGACGGGGCATGTCAACGGCCCGGATCCATGAAAACCCGGGCCGCCTGCCTTCAGCGACTTCTGCCGCTTCAGGCTGCCGGCTGCTGCGCCACCTTGCTGGTGTCCACACCGGCCGCCACGTCCGCGTACTCCTCGATCTGGTCGAAGTTCATGTAGCGGTAGACGCTGGCCTTGTCGGCGTCGATGATGCCCATTTCCTTCAGATACTCTTCCGGCGTGGGCAGCTTGCCCATCCGCGAGGCGATGGCGGCCAGTTCGGCCGAGCCGAGGAACACGTTCGTGTTCTTGCCCAGACGGTTCGGGAAGTTCCGGGTGCTGGTGGAGATCACCGTGGCGCCTTCGCGCACCTGGGCCTGGTTGCCCATGCACAGCGAGCAGCCGGGCATCTCGGTACGGGCACCGGCGGTGCCGAAGGCCGAGTAGTGGCCTTCCTTGATCAGCTCGTCCTGGTCCATCTTGGTGGGTGGTGCCACCCAGAGCTTGACCGGGATGTCTCGCTGGCCGCCCAGCAGCTTGGCGGCGGCACGGAAGTGACCGATGTTGGTCATGCACGAACCGATGAAGGCTTCGTCGATCGGGGTGCCGGCCACTTCCGACAGGAACTTGGCATCGTCCGGGTCGTTCGGGCAGCAGACGATCGGCTCCTTGATCTCGTTCATGTCGATCTCGATCACGGCCGCGTATTCGGCGTCGGCATCGGCTTCGAGCAGCTGCGGGTTGGCCAGCCACTGTTCGACCTTCTCGATCCGGCGCGCCAGCGTCTTGGCGTCGGCATAGCCGTTGGCGATCATGTTCTTCATCAGCACGATGTTCGAGTTCAGGTACTCGATGATCGGCTCCTTGTCGAGCTTGATCGTACAGCCGGCGGCAGAACGCTCGGCCGAGGCGTCGGACAGCTCGAAAGCCTGTTCGACCTTCAGCTTGGGCAGGCCCTCGATCTCGAGGATGCGGCCCGAGAAGATGTTCTTCTTGCCGGCCTTGGCCACCGTCAGCAGGCCAGCCTTGATGGCGTACAGCGGGATGGCATGCACCAGATCGCGCAGCGTGACGCCCGGCTGCAGCTCGCCCTTGAAGCGCACGAGCACGCTCTCGGGCATGTCGAGCGGCATCACGCCGGTGGCGGCGCCGAAGGCAACCAGACCCGAACCGGCGGGGAAGCTGATGCCGATCGGGAAACGGGTGTGCGAGTCGCCGCCGGTGCCGACGGTGTCGGGCAGCAGCAGGCGGTTCAGCCAGCTGTGGATGACGCCATCACCCGGGCGCAGCGACACGCCGCCACGGTTACTGATGAAGGCGGGCAGCTCGCGGTGCGTCTTGACATCGACCGGCTTCGGATAGGCGGCCGTGTGACAGAAGGACTGCATCACCATGTCGGCCGAGAAGCCGAGGCAGGCCA
>JAUNLD010000089.1 GCA_030532425.1 Lautropia sp.
GCATGCCGGGTGGTGTGGGAGGGGTGCTGCCTGGGGCAGCCCCCTATCCCGATCGTTCAGGAAGTGCGCCTGGCTTGGGCCGGCGCCCGCGTGCATGGTCCGGCACGACATGACCCGGCGTATGGCCGGGAGGGGGCCCCGGCGATGGCTCGGCGATGTCCGGGTGATGTCCGGTCCTGCCGCTGGTGAGGCAGGCCAGTACGCCCGGCGGCAGGGTTTGGTGATGGAGGAGGGGGCCATGCTAATTGTTTCCGTCCTGGGCAACCGCAAGGACGAAACATGCGCATCGCGCTTCTGGACAAACTGATCGGTGAATGGGCCAAGCCCTGGATCATTGCCTGGTTCCTGAGCAGCACGCTGGTGCTGGCGCTGGTGTTCTGGTTTACCACCGAACGCAGGCCATTGGACCTCTTTTACCTGGAAGTGTCGGTGCTGGGCCTGATGTGTGTGGTGGGCCTGGCTTTCCGGCACAACGTGAGCGGCAATGGCATGGGGATCGCGGCCAACGCGGGCGAGGTGGTGGTCCATGCCACCTCGGGGTCGGTGGGGCTGATGCTGGCCCCTGCCTTCAACTTCTTCACCCATATCTGCGGGCTGGCCTATTGGGCACGCAATGCCGGCCCGGATGGCCGGATGACGCCCCGTCCGGCCGATGGCTGGGTCTGGGCCCTGACGATCACCTGCATCGTGGTGGGGCTGCTGTTCTTTCCGGACCTGAACGACTGGCTGGACCGCAAGGGCCATGTCGTGATTCCCCATGATGGCAGGCGCCTTCACGGGATCGATTTTTTCTGGATCAACATGCTGGCCTTTGTGCTGTCGATGGCGGCACAGACGGCCATGATCTTGCGCTACACCTTCAACTGGTGGCTCTGGACGCTGGTGAATGTGGTCTGGCTGGTGGTGAACCTGATGTCAGGCAATTTCATTTTTGCCGCGCAGACGCTGCTCTATCAGGTGAACACGATGGTGGGCTTGTACGCGTGGCACGTAAATACGACGGCCACGGCTGAAGAGGAGCATGCATTGGCCGAGCGGGCGGTGGCCTGAGCGGCAGGCGGCCCTGGTGGAAACCGTTCCCCTCGCAGGCCGACCAGGGGCGATGAAACGAAGGGCGGTGGAACGAAGGGGCGATGCAGCGAAGGGACGGCTGGGGCGATGCCTGCCGGGGGCTCGTGTGCCCCCGGCCGTGGCCGGACGATGTCAGGCTGCGCGCGTTGCGGGGGGCTGGGCCGGCCTGGTGGCCATGGCCTGCACCTCGGCGGTGTCTTCCAGTGCCAGATCCTGGCTGCCTTCCTGCACACGGGTGGGCAGGCCCATGCGGCCCTGCAGGCTCAGCAGGGGCAGCGCAGGCAGTTCTTCGACGTTGGCCATGCGCCTGACGTCCCAGCTGCCTTCGGCAATCAGCAGGGCGGCTGCAGCGGCCGGCACACCGGCGGTGTAGGAGATGGCCTGGCTGCCCACTTCGGCATAGGTCTCGGCGTGATCGCAGATGTTGTAGAGGAAGACCTCGCGTGCCTGGCCATCCTTGCTTCCCTTGAGCAGGGTGCCGATGCAGGTCTTGCCGCTGTAATCGGGAGCGAGCGAGGCCGGATCGGGCAGCACGGCCTTGACCAGTTGCAGGGGCACGACCGACTGGCCGTTGTCGAGCGTCACCGGTTGCTCGGAGAGAAGCCCCAGCGACTTCAGCACGGTGAAGACGTTGATGTAGTGCTCGCCAAAGCCCATCCAGAAGCGGATGGTCGGGATGTCGAGCAGTTGCGAGAGCGAATGGATCTCGTCATGGCCGGTGAGGTAGGTGGTCTGCTCGCCCACCACCGGCAGCGTGTCGGTTCGGCGCACCTCGAACATCTGGTTGGAGACCCACTGACCTTTCTGCCAGGTCCAGGCTTGCCCGGTGAACTCGCGGAAGTTGATCTCGGGGTTGAAGTTGGTGGCAAAGTAGCGGCCGTGACTGCCGGCATTGACATCGATGATGTCGAGCGATTCGATATGGTCGAACCATTGCTGGCGGGCCAGGGCGGCGTAAGCGTTGACGACGCCAGGGTCGAAGCCGATGCCGAGGATGGCCGTGATGCCTTTTTCGGCGCATTCTTCCCGGTGTTTCCATTCATAGTTGGAATACCAGGGGGGCTGCTCACAGATCTTGGCCGGGTCTTCGTGAATGGCGGTATCAAGATAGGCGGCACCGGTATCGATACAGGCGCGCAGCACGGCCATGTTGACAAAGGCCGAGCCCACATTGATGACGATGTCGGCACGAATGCGACGGATCAGCGCACGGGTGGCCTCGATGTCGAGCGCGTCGAGCTGGTGTGCTTCGATCGGCCCGGGTACCTCGACATTGCCTTTGGCATGGATGCTGTCGATGATCTGCTGACACTTGGCAAGCGATCGGGAGGCCAGATGAATGCTCCCGAGTCTGCTGTTGTTCTGAGCGAGCTTGTGGGCAACCACATGACCGACTCCGCCGGCGCCAATAATCAGGACATTTTTCTTCATGTCAAGACGATTCCGTGAGCTGAAGGGGTTGAAGTTGTCGGGATCGTGATCCCGAAGAGTCTTGTCGTATCTTGTCGGGAGACCGGCATCGCCCGTGGCGAGGTCGGGGCTGGCCATGCCCGGCACCGGGCCAGGCATGGCGGTCAGGACAGACTGTCCCGGTAGTCTTCGTAACCGAAACGGCGTTGCAGCTCGATCCGGCCATCCAGTCGGCGAATGGCAATGGCCGGCATCGGTACGCCATTGAACCAGTTCTTCTTGACCATGGTGTAGCCGGCGGCATCCTGCAGTGAGACGCGCGAGCCAACGGAGAGTGGCTGGGCAAAGCTGAAGGTGCCGAAGATGTCGCCCGCCAGGCAGGTGTTGCCGCACAGCTGATAGCGGTGCGGCCCCTGGTCGGGTTCGACACGCGCCGGCAGGTTGTAGGTGAGCAGGTCCAGTATGTGCGCCTCGATCGAGGCGTCGAGGATGGCAATGGGCTGCTCGCGCTCGTCCAGCACATCCAGCACGCTGGTTTCGAGGGTGGCACTGCCGCTGACGGCGGCTTCGCCCGGCTCCAGGTAGACCTGCACCTGCATCCGGTCGGCGAAGGCCCGCAGGCGTGCTGCCAGCGCATCCAGCGGGTAATCGGGGGCGCTGAAGTGGATGCCGCCGCCCAGGCTGACCCAGTCCAGCTGCCTGAGCAGCGGGCCAAAGCGGGCCTCGATCTGGTCAAGCATGCCCGAGAAATGGTCCAGGCTGCGGTTTTCACAGTTGTTGTGGATCATCACCCCGCTGATCCGGTCCAGCACGCCGGCGATGCGCTCGGGGTCGGATTCGCCCAGGCGGCTGTTGGGGCGGGCAGGGTCGGCCAGCAGGTAGGGCGAATTGCTGACGCCGGGATTGAGCCGCAAGCCCAGCGGCGTGTCGTCGCAATGGGGCCCCAGCGCCTGCAGCTGACTGATCGAGTTGAAGATGAGCTTGTCGGCATGGCGGGCGGCCTCGCCGATCTCGTCGCGTGACCAGGCCACGCTGTAGCCGTGTGTCTCGCCCCCGAATTTTTCGGCCCCCAGCCGCACCTCGTTGAGCGACGACGACGTGGTGCCGTCCAGATACTCGCGCATCAGCCCGAACACCGACCAGCCGGCAAAGCACTTGAGGGCCAGCAGCGCCCTGGCGCCGGAGGCCTCACGCAGACGGGCAACGGTTTCGAGGTTGCGGCGCAGCGCAGCTTCGTCGATCAGGTAATAGGGGGTGGGGATGGACATTCCGTGGGGGCACTCCCTGAAGGCCCGCATCGGGCAGGCCGTTGTCGTGGGTGATGAACGCCGGGCAGGGCGCGGCGGAGGGCGCGGGCCGGACGGCCCTTGCGGCTGGATGTCGGCGGCACGGGCAGGCCGCTACCAGCAGGGACGGACCGCGCAATATACAGCTTGTGGCTTTTTTGTCAATGCCCGAGTGTGGCGCTCAGTGTCTTGGCATCGAGGCAGCCGTCAGGATGCGCATCCGGGCAAAGTCGATGACTTCCTCGCACACCAGCTGGCAGGCGCGCAGCGCGGCCGGATCGGCTTCATCGCCGTTGCCGCCGAAGGGGTTGCCACGGGTGAGGATGCTGGCGTTGTAGGGCGTGGGCCAGCCGCGCAGCGAGTGGATCATGTCGCGCAGCGAGCTGACGGTGGAACCCATCGCCTGCATGCCTTCGGCGCAGACGATGATGCCGACGGCACGGCCTTCGAGGTAGGGGCGCGCGTCGTTGCGCAGGTCTTCGATGAAGTCGATGGCGTTCTTGATGATGCCGGAAACGCCACAGTGGTATGAAGGCGTGCCGATGACGATGCCGTCGGCTTCGCGCAGGCTCTCGACCAGATGGGTGGCGCGTTCGGTCCGTTCGCGGCTGCCCGGATCATAGAGTTCGAGCGGCAATTCGGCATGACCGATCAGGCGGGTCTTGCAACCCATGCGGCCCGCGTGTTCGAGGGCGATGCCCAGGGCGCGTTCAGTGATCGAATTGGGACGGATCGAACCGCCCAGGCCGACGATCAGGGGGCGTTTGGTCATGGGGAGCGTTCTCCGGTGGGCAAAGGAGCGAGGCGCTGGCGCCAATGCCCTGATTCTAGCGGCTGCAACCCCCCGCACTGGCCTGGCAGGGTTTGCCAGTGCTAGGGGAAACCCTGATGGCCTGAGCCGCAGGCGGCTCTTCGGGGAGCGCGTGCGGACAGGGGCAAGGCGTGCGGACAGGGCAGGTGGGACACAGGGCAGGTGCCAGGTGGCTCGAGGCCTCAGTGCCTGTCCCAGTCGAATTGCAGCCGGATCACATGGTGATAGGGGGTGCCCGGGTGCAGGATGGCACGGCCGTGGCTGGGGCTGTCGGGGGGATGCTGGCTTTCCAGGGCGATGCCGGCATGGGCGGCCATCGGCTGGCCGTGGCGATCGGGCACGCCTGCCAGATGCCGGCCCGCATACAGGTGCAGGGCCGGCTGGTTGGTGGCCATCCGCAGCCGCACGCGCCCGTCCGCCGAGCGCAGTTCGGCAGCCAGGGCCAGCTGGCCGTGGTTGTCGAGCAGAAAACTGTGGTCGTAGCCGTCGACACGCTGCTGCCCGGCATCCTGCAGCAGGTCCTGGCCCAGGGTCTTGCCCTGCCGGAAATCGAAGCCGGTGCCTGCCACCGGGCGTGGTGCTCCGTCGGGGATGCCGTCGGCCGCCACCGGCTGGTAATGCGTGGCGTGCAGGCGCAGCCACTGGCCCAGACCGTCGCGCCGGGTGGGGCCATCCAGATTGAAATAGGCGTGGCTGGTGAGGTTGCAGGGGGTGGGGGCGTCCGTGTGGGCGATGTAGGTGATCGTCAGCGTATTGTCGTCGTCCAGCTGATAGCAGGCGCTCGCCTGCAGGTTGCCTGGAAAGCCCTGGTCGCCATCGGCGCTGTGCAGCTGCAGCGTCAGATGCTGTGCGCCGGTGCCGCTGGCCTGCACCTGCCACAGGCGGCGGGAAAAGCCGCCGGGGCCACCGTGCAGGATGTGGGGCGGCTGGTTGGCCGCCAGGTGATGCGGGCCGAAGCGGGCGTGGGCGATGCGCCCGGCGTAGCGCCCGATGGTGGCCCCGAGGTAGCTGCCCCCGGCCAGCATCGTGGCCAGATCATCACTGCCGAGCAGGATGTCGCGCGGGCCGTCGGCCAGCGGCAGCAGGCAGCGGGTCCAGGTGGCGCCCAGCGGGTTGATGCTCACCGTCAGCCCGTGGCGGTTGCGCAGCACGTGGTCGGCAGGAGGGGCCGGCAGGGGGGCGGGTGCGGCCCCCGCAGCGCAGGGCACCGTTGCGGCCGGCTGTTCAGCGCACATGCACGCCGTCCTCGGCGCCGCAAAGGTAGATGTCGGCGTCCAGCCCGGTTCGGGCAGGGTAGTTGGCGTCGATGACCCGGCGGGTCTCTTCGACCAGGGGCTCGGGCACCAGTGCCACCACACATCCCCCAAAACCGCCCCCGGTCATGCGCGCACCGCCATGCGGGCCGACGACATCGGTGATGAGGCTGACCAGGGTGTCGATGGGGGGAACCGTGATCTCGAAATCATCGCGCATCGAGACGTGGCTGTCGTGCATCAGCTGGCTGATGCGGGCCATGTCGTGCTGGCGCAAGGCCTCGGCCGTGGCCAGCACGCGGGCATTCTCGGTGACGACATGGCGCGCCCGCCGGAACACCACCGGGTCGAGGGCCGCACGGGCTGCCGTCAGCGTGTTCAGGTCCAGGTCGCGCAGCGCAGGCACGCCAAAGTGGGCGACGGCCGTCTCGCACTGGAGGCGGCGGGTGTTGTACTCGCTGCCGACCAGGCCACGGCGCACGCGCGAATTGACGATCATCACGCGCAGGTCGGCCGGAATCGGCACGGCTTCGGTGTCCAGGCTGCGGCAGTCGATCAGCAGGGCATGTCCGCGCTGGCCCAGCGCCGAGATGAACTGATCCATGATGCCGCAGCGGCAGCCGGCAAACTCGTTCTCGGCCTGCTGGCCGAGCAGGGCGATGTCGCGCAGGCTGGTGTCCAGGCCATAGAGGGTCTGCAGGGCCTTGCCCACCGACACTTCCAGCGAGGCCGACGAGCTGAGGCCGGCCCCCTGCGGCACGTTGCCGCTCACGACCATGTCGAAGCCGTGGGGCAGCACACCGTGGCGCTGGATGAAGACATCGACCACGCCACGGATGTAGTTGGCCCAGTGGCTGTCGCTGTGGGCCGGACGGTGGCTGGCCGGAAAGCTGTCTTCTTCCAGACCGTAATCGGCGGCCAGGACACGGATGATGTCGTCGTGGCGTGGGGCAATGGCCACGTCGGTGGCAAAGCCGATGGCACAGGGCAGCACGAAGCCGTCGTTGTAATCGGTGTGCTCGCCGATCAGGTTGACCCGCCCGGGGGCACGGATGAGGTGGCGGGCCTGGCTGCCCAGATGCTGCTGCAACAGTGCCGTGGTGTCCTTGATCGTGCTCATCGGCTGGCCTCGCGGTAGTGGATGTCGGAAACGGCACGCAGGCGTTCGGCAGCCTGCTCGGCCGTCAGGTCGCGCTGCACTTCGGCAAACATCTCGTAGCCGACCATGAACTTGCGCACGGTGGCTGAACGCAGCAGCGGCGGGTAGAAATGGGCATGGCACTGCCAGTGGGCCAGGTCGTCACTGTCCGGGGCGCTCTGTTGTGTGGCGGCGGGGGGAGGGGCGTTGCCGGCAAAGGGGGCACCATGCCAGCCCATCGAATAGGGAAAGCTGGTCTGGAAGAGATTGTCGTAGCGGCTGGTGAGTTTCTTCAGGACCACGGCCAGGTCGGCGCGCTGGGCCGGGCTGGCACCGCTCAGCCGGGGCAGGTGGGCCTTGGGCAGCAGCAGCGTCTCGAAAGGCCATACGGCCCACCACGGCACCACCGCCAGCCAGTGCTCGCCCTCGACCACGGTGCGCTGGCCGTCGGCCTGCTCACGCTGCACGTAATCGAGCAGCAGGTTGCGGCCATGACGCCGATGGTAGCGACGCAGGTTCTCGTCGGTCCGCACGATCTCGCTGGGCAGGAAGTCACTGGCCCAGACCTGGCCATGCGGATGCGGATTGGAGCAGCCCATGGCCGCGCCCTTGTTCTCGAACACCTGAACCCAGCGGTAGTGACGGCCCAGGTCGTCGTACTGGGCAATCCAGGTGTCGATGACGGCTTCCAGGGCTGGCAGTGACAGCTCGGGCAGCGTCTTGCCGTGGTCGGGCGAGAAACAGATGACGCGCGCCGTGCCGCGCACCGCCATGCTGCGCATCAGCGGATCGTCGTCGGTGTGGGCCGGGGTGTCGGGCAGCAGGGCCGGAAAGTCGTTGTCGAACACATGGGGCCGGACATACGCCGGATTCCGCTGCCCCCCGACGCGGGTGTTGCCCGGGCAGAGGTAACAGCCGGGATCGTGGGCCGGGCGGGGGCTGTCATCCGGGCTTTCCTGCTGGCCCTGCCACGGGCGTCGGGCGCGATGGGGTGAGACCAGAACCCAGCTGTCGAGCAGCGGGTTGTAGCGACGGTGCGGATGATTGGCCGGGTCGAACATGAGGCAATCCTGTAGGGACAGGGAGCCGACCGCGGCACCGGGGCAACAGGTGTCGGGTGGCTGAACCACGTCCTGTGCGGTTGTTGTGTTTCTGAGGGTTTTTCCAGCAGGCTTTATTGTGCAATTTTAATAAACGATTTGCACGCCGCCACGGAAAGGGGAAGAATAGCTGCGAGCAGCAAGTTGGGGGCTGATGGCTTTGTGCCTTATCGGTACATCCTGCTTGTCTTGTTGCAAAAAAGGGCGCATCCGGTGCGTTCTTAAAAATATTCACATTTGGAGGCAGTCAAAAAATGAAAAAGGCACTTCTGGCTGTTGCGCTGTCGGCCCTGACCCTGTCGGCGGCCCAGGCGGCTGATCGCGTCGGTGTCACCATCTACAAGTACGATGACAACTTCATGTCCGTCATGCGCAAGGCACTGGAAGCCAATGCCGCCAAGCAGAAGGACATCAAGCTGCTGATGAACGAC
>JAUNLD010000090.1 GCA_030532425.1 Lautropia sp.
CGCATCACGTTGACGTTGCCGATGCACTCGAAGGTGTGATCCACGCCCCAGGTCGTCATCTCGATCAACACCTGCTGGATCGGCTTGTCGAAATCCTTCGGGTTCAGGCAGTCGGTGGCGCCGAACTGTTTTGCCAGCTCGAACTTGGCCGGGTTGGTGTCGATGGCGAAGATCCGGCCGGCCCTGGCCTGGCGCGCCCCCTGAATGACGGCCAGGCCGATGCCGCCCAGGCCGAAGACGGCGACCGAATCACCTTCCTGCACCTTCGCCGTGTTGTGGACGGCGCCGATGCCGGTGGTGACGCCACAGCCCAGCAGGCAGACGTGCTCGGGGTTCGCCGCGGGGTTGATCCTGGCCAGCGAGACCTCGGCCACCACCGTGTACTCGCTGAAGGTCGAGCAGCCCATGTAGTGGTAGAGCGGCTGGCCGTTGTAAGAGAAGCGCGTCGTGCCGTCGGGCATCACGCCCTTGCCCTGGGTGGCGCGCACCGACACGCAGAGGTTCGTCTTGTTGCTCCTGCAGAACAGGCACTCACCACATTCGGCCGTGTAGAGCGGAATGACGTGATCGCCCGGTTTCACCGAGGTGACGCCTTCGCCAACCTCGACGACGATGCCGGCACCCTCATGGCCCAGCACCACCGGGAACAGTCCTTCGGGGTCATCCCCCGACAGGGTGAAGGCATCGGTATGGCAGACGCCGGTATGCGTGATGCGCACCAGCACCTCGCCCTTGCGTGGCGGCTCGACATCGATCTCGACGATTTTCAGGGGTTCACCAGGGGCGAAGGCAACGGCAGCACGGGATTTCATGGGCGGGACTCCGGGAAAGGGGCTTTACCCGATTCTGGCACAAAGACCGTCCGGGCGGCGGCGCCGGACAGGACTTCAGACAGCGCCGCATCTGGTCTCCCGCATCGGCCATCCTGAGCGCCCTCGACACACGCGACCGGTTCACCTCAGCCTTCGGTACAGCCTTGCAGCAGCCAGTCGCGGAAGGCGGCCAGCGAAGGCAGGCTTGCATTGGCGGGCGGGTAGACCAGGTAGTAGCTGCGCGGGCTGGGGATGCCCTTGCCGATGCAGAGCAGCTCGCCACGCGCCAGCTCCTGCTCGACCAGTGTGCGCGGCACCAGGCCGATGCCGATGCCGGCATTGACCGCCTGGATCAGGTGCGCCGTCAGCTCGAAGCTCGGCCCGATCCGCATCTGACGATGGTCGAGCTGGTAATGGCTGAACCACTCGGCCCACGCCTGCGGGTTGCTGGCCACGGTCAGCAGCGTCTGCCCGCTGGCCCAGACTGGCGGAATCTCCCCGGTCGGCAGCGGCACCGCACCGCCGCCCCCGTTGGCCGCGATCGCCACCATGAATTCGTGGTGCAGGCGATGCGCGACCAGCCCCGGCCAGTCACCTCGGCCGACGGTGATCGCCGCATCGATGTCGCCCATGCCGAAATCGACCAGCGCGATCCGCGAATGGATGTGGATGGTGATGCCCGGATGCGCCTGGTAAAAACGGTGCAGCCGCGGCAACAGCCACTTCGAGCCGAACGTGGGCAAGGTGGCCAGCCGCAGCGTGCCGGTGCCGGCCTGCTGCGTCATCACCTGCAAGGTCGCAGCACGGATGCGGCCCAGCGCCGCAGCCAGCTCGCCGTGATAGCGCCGACCAACATCGCTCAGCCGTACCACCCGCCCCTCACGCCGAAAGAGCGACACGCCCAGCTGCGCCTCCAGGGTCTGCACCTGCCGGCTGACCGCGCTCTGGCTGAGCGACAGCTCCTCGGCCGCCCGGGTGTAGCTTTCGTGCCGTGCGGCGGCCTCGAAGGCCAGCAGCAGCGACATCGACGGGGTCAGGCGACGGTGATTCAGCAGGCGTGGGGGGCGACTCATGGGCAGAAGCAGAAGGCCGGCTCAGGGTGCGGAGACAGGGGAAAGCCAGCCTCCCATTCATGAGTTTCATGCATGGATTGGAGACGCTTTTTCCGTTTGTCCCAGACTGTCAAAGGGAGGATACTGTGCAGGCAGGTCACGATCAATGCCAGCGGCTCAAGTATCGCCACGTGTTTCCATGATCGCCTCGTGCTTTCCATGACCGGCCCTGTCCTTGCCATGATCGATCCGTGTTTTTCATGATGTCCGGCGCAGTCCGCTCCTGTCCGGCCAGGCCATTGGCCCTGCCCGTCTGCCCGGCATGCTCCTGCTACCCTGCCACCGCCCGTTCCCGTCCCACCATCCCATGTCAATCGCTGCCCTGCCCCGCACGCCCGACGACCTGCCGCTGATCTACCGCGCCTTTCTGGCCGAGCTGCGCGCCAGCGGCTTCGAGGGCGAAATCCAGGATGACTATGCAACCCGGGCGCTGTTTGCCACCGACAACTCGATCTACCAGCTCCCGCCGCAGGCCGCCGTCTTTCCGCGCCATGCCCAGGATGTCGAGCTGATTGCCCGGCTGCTGGCCAAGCCCGACTACCGGGCCGTGGTGGTGGCAGCCCGCGGCGGCGGTACCGGCACCAATGGCCAGTCACTGACGAGCGGCATCATCGTCGACCTGTCGCGGCACATGAACCGGATCCTCGAAATCAATGCCGAACAGCGATGGGTACGGGTTCAGGCCGGCGTCGTCAAGGACCAGCTCAATGCCGCGCTGAGACCGCATGGGCTGTTCTTTGCCCCCGAACTGTCCACCTCCAACCGCGCCACCATCGGCGGCATGATCAACACCGATGCCAGCGGCCAGGGCAGCTGCACCTATGGCAAGACCCGCAACCACGTGCTGGGGCTTGATTTCGTGCTGCACGGGGGCGAACGCTTTTTCAGCGAGGCCATGGATGCCGCGACACTGGCCGAGCGCTGTACCGCCCCCGGCCGCATCGGCAAGGTGTACCGCACGGCCCGGCGCATCCGCGAGGAACAGGCGGCGCTGATCGCCGAGCGCTTTCCGCCGCTCAACCGCTGCCTGACCGGCTACGACCTGCCACACCTGCACGAGGACGACGGCCGCTTCAATCTCAACAGCGTGCTGTGCGGTGCCGAAGGCTCACTCGGCTTCGTCGTCGAGGCAAAACTCAACGTGCTGCCCATCCCGAAATACTCGGTGCTGGTCAACGTGCGCTATGGTGCCTTCATGGACGCACTGCGCGACGCCCGGGCACTGATCGGGCTCAGGCCGCTGTCGATCGAGACCGTCGACTCAAAAGTACTGCTGCTGGCGATGAACGACTTCGTCTGGAACACGGTGGCCGAATACTTTCCCGAGCAGGCCGACACGCCCACGCTGGGCATCAATCTGGTCGAGTTCAGCGGCGACGATCCGGCCGAGGTCGACGCCCGGGTGGCTGCCTTCATCCAGCACCTGCACAGTGATGCCACCGTGCCCCGGCTGGGGCACACGCTGGCCATCGGCAGCGATGCCGTCAAGCGCGTCTATGCGATGCGCAAGCGCGCCGTGGGGCTGCTGGGCAATGTGCAGGGCGAGGCCCGGCCGCAGGCCTTTGTCGAGGACACGGCCGTGCCGCCCGAGAACCTGGCCGACTTCATTGCCGAGTTTCGTGCCCTGCTGGACAGCTATCAGCTGTCCTATGGCATGTTCGGTCACGTCGATGCCGGCGTGCTGCACGTGCGCCCGGCGCTGGACATGAAGGACCCGAAACAGGCTGCGCTGGTACGGCCGATCAGCGACCAGGTGGCGGCACTGGCACAACGCCACGGCGGCCTGCTGTGGGGCGAGCACGGCAAGGGCGTGCGCTCGGAATATGCCGAAGGCTTCTTTGGCGAGCTGTACCCCTACCTGCAGAAACTGAAGGCCGCCTTCGACCCGCACAACCAGCTCAACCCCGGCAAGATTGCCACGCCCTGGCAGAGCAGCGCCACCTTGCTGAAAATCGACGGCGTACCCACCCGTGGGCAGTTCGACCGCCAGATCGACGAACGGGTCTGGCAGAGCTATGGCGCCACCATGCACTGCAACGGCAACGGTGCCTGCTACAACTACGACCCCGACGACGCGATGTGCCCGTCATGGAAAGCCACCCGCGACCGGGCGCAATCACCCAAGGGCCGGGCCTCGCTGATGCGGGAATGGCTGCGCCTGCAGGGGCGCGCCGGGGTCGATGTGCTGGCCGCCGCACACAACCCGCCCTCGTTCATCGGCTCGCTGTGGCGGCGCTGGCAGAACACCCGCGCCGCCCGTCGCGGCACCCCCGATTTCTCGCACGAGGTCTATCGGGCCATGGCCGGCTGCCTGTCGTGCAAGGCGTGTGCCGGGCAATGTCCGGTCAAGGTCAATGTGCCCGATTTCCGTGCGCGCTTTCTGCAGCTCTATCACCAGCGCTATCTGCGCCCGCCCCGCGATTACATGATCGGTTCGCTGGAATTCACGATGCCGCTGCTGTCGCGGGTGCCAGCCCTCTACAACGCCATCATGGGCCATGCCAGGGTGGGGCGGCTGCTGGAAAAGCGGATCGGCATGGTCGACAGTCCGCTGCTGGACCGCAGTGATTTTGGCGCCGTCCTGAAAACCTGGCAGGCGCGCCCCGCCACCCCGGCCGCGCTGGCCGGCATCAGCGAGGCCGAGCGGCATCGCAGCGTCATCCTGGTACAGGACAGCTTCACCCGGTATTTTGAGAACGAGCCACTGGCCGCACTGATCGAGCTGTGTGCACGGCTGGGCTTTCAGGTCTGGCTGGCGCCGCTGCGGCCCAACGGCAAGCCGCTGCATGTGCAGGGTTTTCTGCCTGCCTTCGAGCGCGCCGCCATCCGCAATGCGCGCGGGCTCCAGACACTGGCAGCCTTCGGTCTTCCGCTGGTGGGGCTGGACCCTGCGATGACGCTGGTCTACCGGCAGGAATACACCAAGGTGGAAGGCATCGGCGAGCTGCCCAGGGTGATGCTTCCGCAGGAATGGCTGCTGACGTTGGGCGAGGCGATCCCGGCACGCCTCAGGGCCGATACGGCATCCGGATCTGCCTCTGCAACCGCAGCCGCTGCTTCCTCGTCTCACGACCTCACCGGCAGACAACCCGCCCCAGCCGGGACGGCCACAGCGCCCGTGCCAGGGCAAAAGACCGGTGCAAACGCCCCGCACGCCCCCGCATCACGGCCCATGCCGGCCACAACCTACCGCCTGCTGGCCCACTGCACCGAAAAGACCAATGCACCGGACAGCAACGCGCAATGGGTGAAGCTGTTCCAGCAGTTCGGTCTGACACTGACCGTGCCCGCCACCGGCTGTTGCGGCATGGCCGGCACGTACGGACACGAAGCGCGCAATCTGGAAACCTCGAAGACCATCTACCGCCAATCCTGGCAGGCCCAGATCGACGCCCCCGCCGAACGGGGCGAGGTACTGGCCACCGGCTACTCCTGCCGCAGCCAGGTCAAGCGGATGGCCGAGCAGCGGCTGAGGCATCCGGTGGAAGTACTGGCAGAACGGCTGCGCTGAGGGCGGAGCCCGCCCCTCCACACGATCGAAGCGCCTGCCGCTCAGTCCGCCTGCTTCGCCAGCGCCTGCAGTGCCTCCCCCGTCAGGCGGTAACGAACCCATTCGCTCTGGGCCCTGGCCCCCAGGCTTTCGTAAAAGGCGATCGACGGGGTGTTCCAGTCGAGCACGCTCCACTCGAAGCGGCCGCAGTCATGCTCGACGGCGATGCGGGCCAGCTTGGCGAGCAGCGCCTTGCCGGCGCCCAGGCCACGGGCCTCGGGCGTGACATACAGATCTTCGAGATACAACCCGTGCTGGCCCTGCCAGGTGGAATAGTTGAAGAAATAGATGGCAAAGCCCACCGGCTTGTCGTCGGCCAGGCAGATCAGGCCGAAGACCCGCGGGTTGTCGGCAAACAGCGTGCGTTGCAGGTGCGCAGGCGTGGCCTTTGCCTCGTCGGCCGCCTTCTCATAGACGGCCAGCTCACGGACGAAATGCAGGATCAGCTCGGCATCGGCCGGCGTGGCCTTGCGGATGTGCAGGGAAGTCATCGGCAGGAACGGGAGAGGGCCGATGGACGCAATGACGCAGGCGCAGCAGGACGACGGCGCAACAGCAGCAACGACGACAGCGCGGGGCCTCGACAGAAGCCTCCGGCCACACGACGATGGGGCCGAAATCTTGATGGCGGCAGCGATGCGGGAACACAGCGGCCGGTTTGATGGTGCCCGGGGTCGGACTCGAACCGACACGCCTCGCGGCGGGGGATTTTGAGTCCCCTGCGTCTACCAGTTTCACCACCCGGGCTTATGGACTTGCGACCGGCAGGACTTACATCGCTGGATGATCCATGCGATCATGCCGGGCTTGGCATTATGCCGCAATCCGGGCCCTGACGCCAAGTCATGCCAGGTCATCGGTGTTTTTCCGGCCCCTGGTGGCGCGCACCCTGTTCTGCCGGCCTCGATGCGCCTGGCCAGCAAGGCCCGAGTGATCCCGTCACGATGAAGCTGTCCGATTTCGATTACCACCTGCCCGAAGCGCTGATTGCCCAGCACCCGCCCGACACCCGTGCCGGCGGACGGCTGCTGGATGTGGCAGCGCTGTCGGCGAGCGCGGCATCCCCCGCCGTCGGCATGCCCACCCCGGCCGACCGCCTGCTGACCGATCTGCCCGCACTGCTGGCCCCCGGCAGCCTGCTGGTGTTCAACGACACCCGCGTCATCAACGCCCGGCTGCAAGGCCGCAAGGAAAGCGGCGGCCGCATCGAGGTGATGGTCGAGCGGCTGGATGATGAATTCGAGGTGCTGGCGATGGTGCGCGCCAGCCACCCGCCGCGTGAAGGCAGCCGGATCTTCTTTGGCGAGGCACCGACAGGTGTCTCGGCCATGGTGGTGGCCGCACGCCAGCCCGGCAGCATGCTGCTGCGGCTGCGCTTCGACGAGCCAGCCGCGGGTGTACTGGAGCGGCTGGGCCAGCTGCCCCTGCCTCCCTACATCCAGCACACACCGCAGGCCGAAGACCGCGAACGCTACCAGACGGTGTTTGCGCGCGAGCCGGGCGCCGTGGCGGCCCCCACCGCCGGGCTGCATTTTGACGAGCCCCTGCTGGCAGCGCTGCGCGCGCGCGGTATCGAGAGCACCCGGCTGACGCTGCACGTGGGTGCCGGTACCTTCCTGCCGGTACGCACCGACGACCTGAGCCAGCACCGGATGCACGCCGAGCGTTACATCATTCATGATGACAGTGCAGCCGCCATTGCCCGTGCCAGGGCCGACGGCCGGCCCGTGGTGGCGGTGGGCACCACGGCGCTGCGGGCGCTGGAGGCCAGTGGCGGCCAGGCCGGCCCGGGCGAGACTGACCTGTTCATCACGCCAGGCTACCGCTTTCGCGTGGTCGACCGCCTGTTCACCAATTTTCACCTGCCCAAGTCCACCCTGCTGATCCTGGTAAGCGCTTTTGCCGGGCGCGAGGTGATCCGCCGGGCCTACGCCCACGCCATCGCACAGCGCTACCGCTTCTTCAGCTACGGCGACGCGATGCTGCTCGACCGTCATCAAGCATGCTGAATTACACCCTGACCCATACCGACGGCCTGGCCCGTCGTGGCACGCTGCGCCTGAATCATGGCGAGCTGGAGACCCCGATGTTCATGCCGGTCGGCACCTATGGTGCCGTCAAGGGCATGTCGCCTGCCGACCTGGAAGCCATCGGCGCGCGCATCATCCTGGGCAACACCTTTCACCTGTGGCTGCGTCCCGGCACCACCGTGATGGACAAGCTGGGCGGACTGCACGGCTTCAATGGCTGGAAACGCCCCATCCTCACGGATTCGGGCGGCTTTCAGGTGTGGAGCCTGGGCGAGCTGCGCAAGATTTCGGAAGAAGGGGTGCGCTTTGCCTCTCCCATCAACGGCGACAAGCTGTTTCTCACGCCAGAGATATCGATGCAGGTGCAGCGCTCGCTCAATTCCGACATCGCCATGGTGTTCGACGAATGCACCCCGTACGAGATCGGTGGCCGCCCCACCACGCACCGGGAGGCCGCCGAGTCGATGCAGCTCTCCCTTCGCTGGGCCCGCCGCAGCCGCGACGAATTCCTGCGCGGCGAGAACCCGAACGCCCTGTTCGGCATCGTGCAGGGCGGCATGTTTGAAGACCTGCGCGAAGAATCGCTGGCGGGCCTGACCGGGATCGGCTTCGAGGGCTATGCCATCGGCGGCCTGTCGGTGGGGGAACCAAAGGAAGACATGCTGCGGATCCTCGACCACATCGGCCACCGGCTGCCGGCCCACAGTCCCCGCTATCTGATGGGGGTGGGCACGCCCGAAGACCTGCTCGACGGCATCGCCCGCGGCATCGACCTGTTCGATTGCGTGATGCCCACCCGCAACGCCCGCAACGGCTGGCT
>JAUNLD010000015.1 GCA_030532425.1 Lautropia sp.
GGGTGCTCTCCTCGTAACACTAACACCTGAGCAGGTTTCTAGTGGGTCATTACAAGGGTGCTGAGCAGGATGTTCTGGTTGGGCATGGAGGCCGCCACGCCCTTGAACTTGGCCAGCGCGCGGTGGGCAGCCACCAGCCGCTTGAGAATGGCCGGGGTGTCGAAGCGGGCAGGGTCGAGGTGCTCCAGGGGAGGCAAGACAGACAACATGTTCAGAATCCCGGTTTTTCTGTCGCGATCAGGGATAACGTGTATACATTTTAGTGTTTTCCATACACGTCCCGGCCGATGTGTATACAACAAGGCCATTTCTGATCGTGTTGGCCGACAAGCATGTGAGTGATTACTGACTTGTCTTGGCCGCAGGGTGCAGGAAATGGCCACACGTGCCAGCGCTGTGCCCGGAACATCAGCCCCCCGACAGCGCCTGCTCGAAATCCGCCAGCAGGTCGCCGGTGTCTTCGATGCCCACCGAGACCCGGATCAGGCTGTCGGTGATGTTCATCAGCGCGCGCTCGGTCGGCGGGGTTTCGTTGTAGATGGTGGGCGCCACCGGAATGATGAGGGTGCGGGTGTCGCCCAGACCGGTGGCCCGCAGCGGAAGCTGCATGCGGTTGATGACGGGCAGCAGCTGTGCCGTGTCCTTAAGGTCGAAGGACAGCAGCCACGACGACGACTTGAACAGTGTCTGGGCAATGGCGTGCTGCGGGTGGCTGGGCAGCCCGGGGTAATTCACCCGCGATACCGCCGGATGGGCCTCCAGCATTTGCGCCAGCGCCAGTGCGCTGCGGCTGCTCTGCGCAATCCGCAGCGCCAGCGTCTCGGCCCCGATCGAGATCTGGTTGGCCGCATCCGAAGTCAGGCAGGCGCCCATGTCGCGCAGGCCCTTCTTGCGCAGCTGTGTCAGCCCCCACAGGCTGCTGTCACCCTTGCGGTACTCGTCGGTAATGTTGGGATAGGTGCTCCAGTCGAACAGGCCCGTGTCCGTGACCAGACCACCCAGTGCCACCCCGTGGCCGCCGATGGTCTTGCTCAGTGAATTCATCACCAGACCGGCCTGCACGTCGCGGGGGCGGAACAGCGCCGGCGAGGTCACCGTGTTGTCCACCACGAACAGCAGGCCGCGCTGCGCACACAGCGCGCCAATCGCCGCCAGGTCGGGAATTTCGGTGCCCGGATTGCCGATGGTCTCCACAAACACCATCCGCGTGGTGGGGCGGATGGCTGCCTCCACGGCAGCCACGTTGCAGCTGTCCACCTTGTCGACCGCAATGCCCAGATGCTGCATGGTGCCAAAGAGGCTGTTGGTGCCGCCAAACACGTAGCGCCCCGAAATCAGATGGTCGCCGGCGCGCAGCAGCGTGAAGAAGATGGCCGACAGCGCCCCCATGCCCGAGGCGAAACTCACCGAGCCGATCCCACCTTCCAGAGCCGTCAGCTTCGACTCCAGGGCGGCTGTGGTCGGGGTGCCGGTGCGGGAATAGTTGAAGGCATTCTTGAGCTTGCCCTGAAAGACGTCGATCAGGTCCTCGACCTTGTCGAAGCCATACTGGACAGACTGGTGCACCGGCTTGCGGATGGCGTGATGGGCCACGCCAAATTGCCGGTCGGCATGGACGATGCGGGTGGCAAGGCCCTGTTCTTTATGCTGGCTGGAGGTCATCGTGATGTCTTGAAAGCGTTGCCCTGTTTCGGGGCGGCACACCGCTGGCAGGCGCCCCGGCTACAGAGGATGGGAGATCTGCATGCCGGCCGTTGCGGCCGGGCATCCGGCACTTTAGCACCTTCACGCGCTGGCGCTGCTGCACCGGCGGCACAAGCATATGTCTTGTTGGCACTTGTGATGCCGGCGCCGGCTGCTCTCACCGGCCATATCCGCCCCGGCCGTGACCACGCAGCGCTGCCAGAAAACTGTCGAGGGCAGCGTCTTTACCGCCAGCCCGTCTGCGGACCACGATGTCCACGGACTTGAGGGAAGGAAGCAACACATCGGCCAGGCGTGGGCAGGGGAGCAGGCCTGATGCCTCCAGCTGGCTGCGGGGCAGGGCAGTGATGCCCAGTCCGGAAAAAACGGCATCGGTCACGTTGCCATAGCTTTGTCCTTCGTAAGCGATCCGGGTGGGTATGCCCAGACGTGCCAGCTGCTGCATCAGGTGCCCGCGATAAGCACAGCCTTCATGAAACAGCACCAGCGGTAATGGCCGGGTGGCCTCCCATGAAAAGCCGGTGCCGCGTGCCCAGACCAGAGGCTCGCGATGCAGAAGCCGCTCATCGGGGGTGCGTGCACTGCCCTGCAGCTGTTTCAGCAGTGCGACATCCAGCTCTCCCTGTTCAAGACGGGCTGCCAGTCGGGATGAAAAGTCCGAAATGGCCTGGACCTCGCAATCCGGGTGCAAGGCATGAAATTGCCCGAGCAGGGTGTTCAGCCAGCGCACGTTCACGTCATCCATCACCCCCACCCGGATGCGCCCGCCCAGCGCCGGCTGCTGCAGGCTCTCCCACGCCTCGTCCACCGTGGCCAGAATGCGCCGTCCGTGCGGCAACAGTCGCTGGCCTGCGGGCGTCAGCCCCACCACGTGCCCGCGCGCACGCTCGAACAGGCGTTCACCCAGCAGGTCTTCCAGACTGCTGATCTGGCGGCTGAGGGCCGTCTGGGTGCGCTGTCGTGCGTGGGCCGCCGTGGTAAAGCTGCGGTGCTCGGCGATCAGCACGAAGGATCTCAGCTGATCCAGTGTCAGTCGGCGCAGGGCGCTGTTCATGATGCAAAAAACTCATGATGGCTATCAATAATTCGTTTCTATCATGACCATGCGCCGTCATAAATTGGGGAAAGCATCAAAAACGGTGGAGGACATGACGTGGATTTGAGCTCTCCTGCGGCTCACAAGGCTCGCTACGACAACTTTGAAATTGACGGCGTGCTGGACGAAACCTTGAGGGAAGGGGCAGAGCGATGCATGTTCTCTGTCCACCCTGACTCCAGGATTCCGTTGGCAAAAGCAGCGATCAATGCTGGAATGACTGACCTTGTTTATGGAAGCGGGCCTTCGGACCCGGCGCATCTGGTTGCCGATTTGATTCGGAAGGATGTTCGCCATGCGATGAGGTGTGGGAGATGATGGATGCCATCCTGTCGGCTTTCATCGTGATCATTCTCGGTTTCCTTGTTGGGCGCAGGTTCCCAGGCAAGAAAGGGTGGTCGGCAGCATTGATCAACCATTACGTGATGTACGTTTCGCTGCCTGCGTTACTGTTTCTTCCTGTGGCGCAATCTCGGGTCGAGGATCTGTTGAATGTTCCATTCGTGATGGGTACGTTGTGCGGGATAGCTGCGTGCTACATGCTGGGCTCGATCCTGGCCAGGTGGTTGGGGGAGGGCAGGGAAGGTGCTTCGCTGGTCGGGATGGCCTGTTCATATGGCACAACCGGGTATATGGGTGTGCCATTGCTTCTGGGCGTTTTTGGAGAAAAAGCTGCGTTGCCAGCGGCCATGGCGACGGTTCTTCACAACATTCCCGGGTTGATGGCGGTTGTCGTGTCGCAGGAACGTTGGCGACAGAAAGGGAGCGGGTCATGGGGCGAGCTGTTTCGGGCGAGTTTTGCTGTTCTCAAGAATCCGCTGATGGTGTCGGTCGTGGTGGGGGTTTTCTTTTCAGTGTCTGATGTCAAGGTTCCGCAGACACTGGCTTCACTCTCCGGGTTCCTCGGGGCTGCGGCAGGGCCAACGGCACTTTTTTCTCTGGGGTTCGGATTGGCCGGCATGTCACTGAGCGCCCGTGAAACCTTGGGCAGCCTGGGGCCAGCGGTATGGGTGACCTCGATCAAGCTGCTGGTGCAGCCATGTGTGACGATGCTGGTCATCATCGTGCTGGGGGTGAGCCTGACGGACATCTGGGCCGTGGTTGCTCTGGTGATGGCGGCACAGCCCGTCGGTGCCGGTGCTTACGTGTT
This sequence comes from Lautropia sp., assembly GCA_030532425.1. Taxonomy (GTDB): domain Bacteria; phylum Pseudomonadota; class Gammaproteobacteria; order Burkholderiales; family Burkholderiaceae_E; genus Lautropia. Next base: position 3,951 of record JAUNLD010000015.1, read on the forward strand.
TGCAACGCAGTACGGCCGGTTTGCGTCGCAGACATCGCTGGCGATCATTGTCTCGATGCTTCTGTCTCTGCTCACCATCCCTTTGATCCTTCATCTGTCATCCGCATCCAGCTGACGGGATGCTTCACCGAGGGCGATCAGTCCGGATGCCGGGCAGGATCGAAGCGTGTCGGGAAGGACGGGGAGCCTGTGCTGCCGGCTCCGGACGTTTCCTTGCCGATAAAGGCCTTGAGACCGGTGCAAGAACCTCTTCAGAGGAAAGCATAAAGTTTGGAACAGTCGAGGGGTGTTGTTTGGGCTGCCATGCTGGCGGCGCTGGCGCTGCTGGTTTCCGTACTCATGCGTGCCGTGATGGGGGTGCTGGCACGCCTGTTGTCGGCGGAGCTGAGCGTGCTGCAGCAGGTGTCGTTACGCTGTCTGCTCGGCGCGCTTCTGATCCTGCTGATATGTCATGGCCGCCTGAGGCTGGCGGCATTCTGGCACCTGCCGCGCACGGCCCAGTGGCTGCTGGTGCAGCGTGCCGTGGCACTCTTTGTCGTGGGCATGTCACTCGGGACAGAGGCCTTCATCCAGGGCAACTACACCACCACCACGCTGGTGCTGGCCTTGCCCACGACAGCGCTGGTCAGTCGCTGGTATTTTGGAGAGCGCCTGTCGACACGGGTGATGATGCTGGTGGCGCTGTCGTTTGTCGGCGTGCTGGTCTTTGTGGCCGGCAATGGCCAGACGCTGCTGCTGGGATGGCCATTCTGGTGCGCGCTGGCCGCCGCGGTGGCGATGTCCTGGGGCATGCTGGCGGCGCGCAAAACGGTTGTAACCGTCCCGGCGGACGCCGCAAACGCCATGCCACCCCCTGCGTTGAGCAATCTGGAGGCTACCTTCTGGATGCTGCTGATCGCGGCTCTGGTGTGTGGGGTGCTGGCACTGCCCGTTGCGTGGTGGGAGGGGAAGATGCCACGTCCGGGCCTGGCGACATGGCTGACGGCTGCCGTGGCGGGCCTGGCCAGCATCGCGTTTGTGTGGACGAGCGATTACGCCATTCCCCGGCTGCGAGGCGTGGTGGTCAACAACATCCTGGCCTTGCAGCCGATAGCGGGTGCGATGATCGGCTGGTTGCTGTATGGCGACGTGCTGACGCCGCTGCAGTGGCTGGGGGGCGGGCTGGTCGTGCTGTCCGTATGGCTGATTGCGCGTGTCAGGGCTGGTTGAAGGTGCTGCTGCCGTTCAGGGGGCCCGGCCCCTGTCCAGGGGCGTCAGTTCACATCATGTCGCGGCCGCTCAGGCGCTGGTGAAGGCGCCTTTCCCTTGGTATCCGGCCACAACCAGCGGTGCAGCAGCAGCCCGATGCTCAGAACAAGGGTGGCGGTGAAGATGCTGTCCAGCAGCAGGCTGCCTGCTGTCTGGTGTGACAGGTGCCCGGCTGACGAGGGGGGCAGGCAGGCGCGGCAGACCAGATTGACCAGGCCCCAGATGGTGGCGATGCCCAGCCAGGCACGCAGCACGCGGGCCCACGAGCGGTGGCGAGGTGTCCAGTTCAGCAGGAATACCGCCACGACGACTGGCAAGGCCGTTGGCAGGGCGTGCAGCAGTTCAGGCATGCTGTCCAGCCTGCTTCAGTTCATGTCCGGGGGCAGCGCCATGTCGTCTCGTGCCTGCCCGGCGCCTTTCTGCATCAGCCCCATCAGCACCAGTGACAGGCCGTTGCCCAGCAGCTCCACGCCCATCAGCACGCCGAGCAGCACCAGCACCGACAGCGGGAACTGGCTGAAGATCATCACGCCCAGCACGGCCGACAGCACGCCCGACACCAGCAAGGTGGTTCTGGGGGCACCCTGGGTGCGGAGGGCCAGCCCCATGCGTGCCAGTCCGCTGACGATGAAGGCTGCCGCCACCACCACCGACAGCGAGACCAGACCGGCCAGTGGCCGGGCGATCAGGAACACGCTCAGCAGCAGCATGGCGGCGCCCAGGGCCAGTGCCGGCCAGTTGCCGGCGGCATCCCGTGAACGGAAGACGGCGGCCAGCACCAGCACGCCGACGATGAAAAAACTCCAGCCCGTCAGTTGCGTGGCCACCAGCGACGAGATGAACGGCGAGCACAGGGCCGCCAGGCCGCCCAGCATCGACACCGCACCCGTCAGTACCCATAGCCACCACTGTTTCATCTGCACCTCCCGACGGGTCAATCCATGTCTACGGGCATTGTGCCCCGCCCTTCCCAGTGCTGGCCAGCATGGCCCCACGGGGTGCTGCTGCTTTGTTGCGCCGATCGCACCTGGCCGTCTTCTGTGGTGCCTGGTGTCCTCTGTGCAGGACAGAGTGTCCCGTCTGGCGTGACCACCGCAACCCTGGTGCGGGGTAAGATGGGCGCCATTTCCTTTCCTCCCTGTCGAGGCATTCATGAAGAAGCTGGGTTTTCTCTCGTTCGGGCATTGGCAACCGGGGCGTGGTTCGCAGACGCAGAGTGCGGCCGACGTGCTGTTGCAGTCGATCGATCTGGCCGTGGCGGCCGAGGAGATCGGTCTGGATGGCGCGTATTTTCGGGTGCACCACTTTGCACGCCAGCTGGCATCGCCCTTTCCGCTGCTCTCGGCCATCGGCGCGCGCACCCGGAAAATCGAGATCGGCACCGGCGTGATCGACATGCGCTACGAGAACCCGCTCTACATGGTCGAGGATGCCGGCGCGGCCGACCTGATTGCGGGTGGGCGCCTGCAGCTGGGCATCAGCCGCGGCTCGCCCGAGCAGGTGATCGATGGCTGGCGCTACTTTGGCTATGCGCCGGCCGAGGGTGAGACCGATGCCGACATGGCACGCCGCCATGCGCTGGTGTTTCTGGAGATGCTGGAAGGCAAGGGTTTTGCCGAACCCAATCCCACGCCGATGTTTCCGAATCCGCCGGGGCTGCTGCGGCTGGAGCCGCATTCGCCGGGCCTGCGCCAGCGCATCTGGTGGGGCGCGGCCACCAATGCCACTGCGCAGTGGGCGGGCGAGCTGGGCATGAACCTGCAAAGCTCCACGCTCAAGGCCGACGAGAATGGCAAGCCCTTCCACGTGCAGCAGGCCGAACAGATCCGCCTGTTCCGCGAGGCCTGGAAGAAGGCCGGCCATGCGGGCGAACCGCGGGTGTCGGTCAGCCGCTCGATCTTTCCGATTCTGGACGAGATGGATCGCCGCTACTTTGGGGGTGAGGCCGATCGCAAGGACAGCATCGGCTTCATCGACAAGGACTTTCGGGCGATCTTCGGCCGGACCTACGCCGCCGAGCCGGATGTGCTCATCAGGGAACTGGCCGGGGACGAGGCCATCCAGGAAGCCGACACCGTGTTGCTGACCATCCCCAACACGCTGGGGGTGGACTACAACGTGCATCTGCTCGAAGGCATGCTCAAGCACGTGGCGCCAGGTCTGGGCTGGCGCTGATCGCGCCCGGCACATCCCCGGGATGCCTGGGCAGCAGGTGTAGCGCCCGCGACCGTGGGTGGGGGCGCACGAGATGTCGTGTGGCCCGACGCGTTCCTGCTGCCCGGATCGTTACAGCGTCTGGGCCTGGCCGCTGCGCAGCGCGCGCGTCAGTGCGGCGCCGATGCGGGTGGCCTCGGTGGCGTCCTCCAGCGACAGTGCCAGCGGCACCTTGCCCAGGCAGGTCTCGACGAAGTGCTGCAATTCGTGATCGAAGGCCTCGCGGAAGCGCTCGAAGAAATCAGGCAGGGCCGCATGGCTCACGCCACGCGCATCGCTCCTGACCACCCGGTCGAGCGCGGCGCCGGCCCCCACCAGCAGCTTGCCGGCGCTGGCGATGATCTCGGTGCTGGTTTCGTGTCCGTGGGCAAAGGTGCGCGAGGCGTAGATGCTGGCCAGCTTGCCGTCTTCAAACTCGATGGTGCCGATGGCGTTGTCCACGTCCTGATGCTGCGCCAGCTCGGGATGGACGAAGCAGCTGCCCGAGGCGTAGACCCGGCGGGCACGGGGGGCACGGCCGTCGTTGTCGGCCAGCAGCCAGCGGGCCAGGTCGATGTCATGGATGTTGCAGTCCATGATGATGCCGCCGGACGAGGCCGAGAACTGCACGAAGAAGCCGTGCGGGTCGAGCTTGTCGCAGGTTTGCGACCGGACGTAAAAGGGGGTGCCCACCTCGCCACGGATGATGGCTTCGCGGGCATGGCGATAACTGGTGTCAAAGCGCCTCACAAAGCCCACCATGGCCACCTGGCCCGGATGCTGCACACGGGTGCGCGCATGGGTGGCTGCCACCTGTTCGCAACTGGCCACGTCCAGCGCCAGTGGTTTCTCGACAAAAAGATGCTTGCCGGCCTCCAGCACCTGGATGCTCTGGGCGGCATGCAGGGCGGTCGGCGTGACCAGCACCACGGCATCGAGACCGTCCAGCGCCAGCAGGGCATCAAGGCTGTCGACCACCTGCCCGATGCCCAGTTCCTCGCGCGCATGCTGACGTTCGCTCTCCACCGGGCTGGCGGCGGCCACCAGGTGGGCTTCGGGGATGCGGTAGCGCAGGCATCGTGCATGGTGGCGCCCCAGGCGCCCCAGTCCGACGATGCCGACACGCAGGATGGCCTTCATCGTTTCACTCCAGAACTTGTCCTGGGTGCACGCCACGGCAGCCGGGGTGCACCCTTGTTGTCTCGCGCCGTTTCCCGGTGCGCACAGGCATCAGGAAACGGCCCGCTGAGTCTCGTTGGCCAGTTGATGGCCTGAAGACAGGAAAGCGCTTCGTGGGCAGGAATCAGCCCAGATGCACGGTCTGGCCGGTGCGGGCCGATTCGGTGGCGGCATCGGCCAGCCGCTGGGCAGCCACGCCATCCTCGATGCGGGTGCGGGGCGTGCCGCCGTGCTTCAGCAGATCGAGAAAGTGCGCCATCTCCAGCCGGTAGGCGTCGCGGTAACGTTGCAGGAAGAAGTGCTCGGGCAGGTCCTGGCTGACGTGCTGGCCGCCCCAGTACACCACTTCGGTGGGGCGGTGGTTGTGGCACTGGATCATGCCCTTGTCGCCCAGCACCTCGAAGCGCTGATCGTAGCCATAGGCAGCACGGCGCGAGGTGTTGATCTGGCACAGCCGTCCTTGCCGGCTGCGCAGGGTGACGGCGGTGGTGTCGAAATCCTGGGCGTCGCGGGCGATGGCCGGATCGGTCAGGCACGAGGCGGTGGCGTGCACGCTGACGATCTCGTCGTCCAGAATCCAGCGGCAGATGTCGAAGTCGTGGATCAGCATGTCGCGGAAGATGCCGCCACTGGATTTCAGGTAGCCCAGCGGCGGCGCCCCCGGATCGCGGCTGGTGATGACCAGCACTTCGGGCGTGCCGATCTCGCCGGCCTCGATGCGCTGGCGGGCAGCAAAGAAGGTGGGATCGAAGCGTCGCTGAAAACCCAGCATGCACGTGACACCGCTCTGGACGATGGCATCACGGCACTGCTCGGCCCGCGCCAGCGAGAGGTCGACCGGTTTCTCGCAAAACACGTGCTTGCCGGCTGCGGCTGCCTTCAGCAGCAGTTCGCTGTGGGTGTCGGTGGACGAGGCAATCACCACGGCCCCGATCGTCTTGTCGCCAAAAATCTCGTCGATGCTGGACACCTGGGCGCCGGTCTGGGCAGCCAGGCGCTCGGCGTTTTCCGTGACGGGGTCGCAGATCCGGCTGATCGTCACGCCATCCGAAGCGTGCAGGTTGCTGGCGTGAATGCTGCCGATGCGGCCAGCGCCAAAGAGGGCGACTTTCATGGGCGGTCTCCTAATGAAGCGGTTCGGTCTTGGTCAGTTCGGTACGCGAGGCATACAGCAGGAACAGCGACTGCACCACGCAGACGGTGCTTACCAGCGAACGGAAGCCAAAGCTGCTGTGCTCGCGGATCTCGATCGTCTGGGTGGCGTGGCGGGCGATGTCGCTGAGGTGGCTGTCGGTCAGGGCGATGATGCGGGCCCCCTGACGATGGGCCAGTTCGACGGTCTTGCAACTGGCTTCGGCATAGGGGGCGAAGGAAATGACCACCACCACGTCGTTGCGGGTGACGGCATTGAGCTGGCCATCGAGGTTGAAGCACAGGCCGTTGAGCCAGTGCACCGGTTTGTCGCTGTGCCGGGTCAGGTAGGTGAGATAGGCCGCAGCAGCGAACGAGCGTCCCGCGGCCATGATCCACAGTGCGTCGGCCTGTTCCATCATGTCGACGGCACGGTTCAGCGCCTTCATCAGCTTGCTGCTGAAAATGTGTTGCAGGCTCCTGATGTTGTTGTCGACGACCTCCCGGACCATCGAGCTGCCCGGAATGCTGTCGGCAGCCCGTCTCTGCTCTTCGGCCAGGTGCCGGATGCGTTCGGCGTAGTTGTCGTTGATGGCGATCTGTTCGGCCAGCTGCTGCTGAAACAGCCCTTTCATCTGGCTGTAGCCCTTGAAGCCCATGCTCTGCGCAAAGCGCACCAGCGATGAGGGAGGCACGCTGAGCGCGGCGGCCAGATCGTTGACGTTCATCAGCGCGATCTGGTCACGATGTTGTGGCAGCTGGCGGGCAATGCTCTGCAGGCGTTTGCTCAGACTGTCGTAGTGGGCCTCGATGGCCTGAAACAGCGCATCCAGGCTGTCGTAGGGTGCAGGGGGCGGAGAGATCGACATGGCGTTGCGGCGGGCGTGGCGTTCGGATGAAGGGCGTGCGGGCTGCGCAGGGGCGTCAGCCCGTCTGTCGCATCTGCGGGGCAGGGCCACGCAGACGGGCCGGCCGTTCATCCGACCCAGCCCATTCATGGCGCTGGCCTGAACAGCCATTCGTGATCCGGGTCGTTGAAAAACTGCCAGCGCCGCTCCGGGCCTGCCATCGTGTTCAGATAGTACAGGTCATAGCCATGCACCGTGGCGCAGGGGTGATAACCCTTCGGCACCAGGACGACATCATGGTTCTCGATGGCCATGGCTTCATCCAGACTGCGATCACCGGTGTAGACGCGCTGAAAACCGAAACCCTGAGGCGGGTTCAGCCGGTGGTAATAAGTTTCTTCCAGCAGGGTTTCGCGCTCGCTCTGCTCGTCGTGCTTGTGCGGCGGATAGCTGGAGGTGTTGCCGGCAGGGGTCACCACTTCCACCACCAGCAGGCTTTCGGCGGTTGCGGTTTCGGGCAGGATGTCGCAGATGTAGCGGGTGTTGCTGCCACTGCCGCGCACGCTGCGCTTCATCTCCTCGGGACGGATCAGGCGCGACGGATACCGGCCGGTGGCCGGAGCCGCCGAGATCGCCAGCTCGATGTCGTCACGTGCGCGGATCTCAACCCGGCAGCCGGGCGGCACGTAGACGGCAAAGGGGGATTTGTCCTCGAAGACGCTGCGGCGGTCGCCAAGGTTCTCGTGGCAGTGGCCGTCGACGGTGATGTCGGCATGCCCGCACAGCAGCGTCAGGCAGTATTCGCGGTTGGCGGCGGCTTCAAAGGCATGGGTGTCGGCGGCGCGCAGTTTCAGCACGCTGAATTCCACGTAATGCCAGCCGGCCGAAGTGGTCGTCACGTTCTGGATCAGCGCCTGGTCGAGTCTGGGTTTGTGCAACAGCGTGGACATGGCTTTGGCTCAAGATGGGGTGTTGATCGAGTCGACGATGCTGCGCAGGGTGTCGTGGCCGAGCTTGCCGTAGCGGTAGGACGGCGCGATTTTCGGGTCCTGCTCGGCCTCGACCACCAGCCAGCCCCGATACTGGTGCTCGGCCAGCAGGCGCAGCACCGCGCCAAAGTCGATGGCACCGTCACCCGGCACGGTAAAGGCACCGGCCAGCACCGCGTTCAGGAAGGACTGGTCGCGGTTGCGGATGTCGCGGATGACCTCGGGGCGCACGTCCTTGCAGTGCACGTGCACCACGCGGTCGATGTGACGGCGCAGCGTCTGCGTCACGTCGATGGCCTGCTCGGGATTGGCCGTGGCCTGGCCAAACCAGCAGTGTCCGGTATCGAACAGCAGGCCCACTGCGGCCGGGTCGGTCAGGGCCATCAGGCGGTCGATGTCATCGGGGTGCTCGACATAGGCGCCCATGTGATGATGGTAGGCCAGCGTCAGGCCATAGGTGGACTGGAGATGCTGACCGAAGCGGTTCAGCCGCTCGGCATAGCGTTGCCATTGTCCGGGCGTGGCAAAGCGTGGCCGATGCGACAGCGGCGTGGTGATCTGGCCCTGGATGCTGTTGCCGACCTCGCCATAGACGACGACCTGGCAGCCGTTGTATTGCAGCTTTTCCATGTGGGCACGGGCAGCTTCGATCTCCTGCCCGACATCCCAGTCGTCCAGGCGGCCGAGGTTGGCCGAATGCCAGCCCGAGACGCAGACCACGCCGAACTCGTCGAGCTTCTGTTTCAGGGTCGGCCCCGTCCTGGGAAACTTGTTGCCCAGCTCGAAGCCCTGGTAACCGATCTCGGCACCTTCGCCCAGTGCGGTTTCCAGCGGTGTCTCTCCCCCCAGCGAGGGCAGGTCATCGTTGCTCCAGCCGATCGGATTGATGCCGATCCGTACATCCAGCGTGCTCATGTCGTGTCTCCGTTCGGGGGTCAGTGACGTTGGCGGGCCTTTTCCCGGGCGGCTTGACGCCCCGCGGCCAGCACGGCTTCGTGGGTGGATACCTCGGGGATGCCCACTTCCCACCAGCTGCCACCGTCGGCCGTGGTGCGCTCGGGCGAGGTGTCGATGACCAGCACCGACACGCCGGCCCGCCCGCGGGCGGCCTTCATCGCGCGGGCAAGCTCAGCGATGTTGCCGACATGTTCGGCATGGGCACCCAGTGCAGCCGCATGGGCTGCAAAATCGATCTGGACATCCTCGCCGTGCGATGGCACGCAGTGCGTCAGCAGGTTGTTGTAGTTGGGGCTGCCGCTGGCACGCTGCAAACGGTTGATGCAGCCAAATCCGCGGTTGTCCAGCACGACGATGGTCATCGTCAGGCCCAGCATCTGTGCGGTGGCGATCTCGCTGTTCATCATCAGGTAAGAGCCATCGCCCACCATGACGATGACATGCTGCGAGGGGCGGGCCAGCTTCACGCCCAGCGCGCCGGCGATTTCGTAGCCCATGCACGAATAGCCATAGTCCATGTGGTAGTTGCCGGCGCCGTCGCAACGCCAGAGCTTGTGCAGCTCGGCGGGCAGCGTGCCGGCGGCGCAGACCACGATGTCGTCGCGTGGCGAATTGGCCGCCGAATCACGCACGGCGCCGATCACCTCGGCATCGTAGGGCAACTGCCCGGCGGGCACGGCGCGGGTCGTCAGCTCGATGACGCGGCTACGCCATTGCTGGGCGAGGTCGCGGGCACGGGCACGCCAGTCGGGGTCGATGTGCCCGGGCTGTGCACCGGCCTGCCAGTGTTGCAACACCGTCCGTGCATCGCCCAGCACCATCTGCGCACGCTGACGGGTGGCATCCAGCGGCGAGACATTGACGGCCAGCACGTCGGCCTGTGGAAACAGCGCATTCGAGCCACTGCTGAAATCCTGCAGGCGCGTGCCCAGCGCGATCACCAGATCGGCTTCGCGGGCCAGCGCATTGGCTGCCGGTGATCCCAGCACGCCGACAGAACCGACATTGAAGGGGTGCTGCCACGAGAGGGCACTCTTGCCTGCCTGGGTTTCGGCCACGGGAATGCCATGGTCTTCGGCCCATTGCGCCAGCACCGCTTCGGCGCCACTGTAGAGCACGCCCCCGCCGCTGATGACCAGGGGCCGGCGCGCCTGTTGCAGGCGGGCCAGCGCATCCTGCATGTCGCGGGGATCGGGTGCGGGACGGCGGATGCGCAGCGGTGCCGGCTCGAAGAAACTGAGGGGGTAGTCGAAGGCCTGGGCCTGCACGTCCTGCGGCAGCGACAGCGTGACCGGGCCGCACAGGGCAGGGTCGGTCAGCACGGCAAAGGCACGGGGCAGGGCCACCAGCAGCTGCTCCGGTGTCATGATCCGGTCGAAATAGCGCGATACCGGCCGGAAGCAGTCGTTGACGCTGATGTCGCCGGCGCCGAAGTCCTCGCTTTGCTGCAGCACCGGATCGGGGGCACGGCTGGCAAAGATGTCGCCGGGCAGCAGCAGGAGCGGCAGGCGGTTGACATGGGCCAGCGCAGCGGCTGTCACCATGTTGGTGGCGCCCGGCCCGATGGACGAGGTGGCGGCCATGATGCGGCGGCGCATGTGTGTCTTGCCGTAGGCGATGGCGGCATGGGCCATGCCCTGTTCGTTATGGGCGCGCAGCACCGGCAGGCCGTCAGGGCGCCAGCTGCGTGTCGGGTCGGGGTGGCGCAGATCGGCCAGGGCTTCGCCCAGACCGCAGACGTTGCCATGACCAAAGATCGCCCAGACACCCGCGACAAAGGGGTGCAGGCTGCCGTCATCATCTTCGATGCGAAGGGCGGCCAGATAGCGTGCCAGTGCCTGCGCCATCGTCAGGCGTATCGTCGTGCTCATGCGTCCTCCCGCGTGGGGTGGCTGGCCATCCAGCCATCGATCAGTCGTTGGAAATTGCCGGCAATCTGGGTGCGGCATTGCGCCTCGTCGATGACGCCCCCCAGCAGGGCTTCAAGCGGTGCCTGCCAGACGCTGCGGCCGATCATGAATCCCTTGACCAGCGGATGCGTGGCGGCGCGGAAGTGCTGCAGCAATTGCGCCTCGGGCTGGTTGAGGCCCAGCAGCACGGCGCCACGGCACCAGGGATCGTGCTGTTCGACCAGTGCGGCCAGCGCCTCCCACGATTCGGCCCGCATGCCGGGCAGCTTCCACCATTGCGGCTTCACGCCCAGGTGGTAGAAGCGGGCGATGGTGCGCAGCACGATGCTGTCGGGGTCGTGGTCCTGCGCAGCTGCCGGCATGGTGCGGGGCGGAATGAATTCCAGCAGCAGCTCGTGGCCGCTGTGGCGGACGGCCTCCCACAGCTCCAGCACCCGCTGCTCCTGAGCCAGCCGCAGCGCAGCGCTGTCTTCGGGGTGATAGAACACCAGGCACTTGATGGTGTGCACCAGCGGATAGTCGCGGATCTTGGTGGCCAGGCTGTCGGTGCGGTCAAACACCAGCGGGCGGGATCCGGGCTGTTCGACCGGACGGCCGATCCACCAGGCAGGCTGACGCTCGCTGGCATCGCAGAGCACCTGTCTGGCATAGGTGTCATCCGCCAGCAGTCCCAGCTTGCCGGCCAGATCGGGCCGTTCCTGTTCGATGGAGGTGAGAGCCTCGAAGATCAGCTGCTTCATCCGCGGGATCTGGCGGTAATCGGCGCCCAGGCGGCTGGCCATTTCCTCGAACTGGCTGCGATGATCGAATGCCAGCACGTAGAGCTGTGGCCACGAGGGCCGGGCCGCACTGACCCGGTGCAGGTGTTGCAGGTGTTCGTCCAGATCGGGACGCCGGCCTTCGGGCTGGGCCAGCCAGTATTCCAGCTCGGCCGGCGTGGGCATGGCGGGGGCGCAGCCATGACGCGAGACGACGATGGCACCGCAGACATTGGCGATGCGTGCGGCATCGCGGTAGTCATGACCGCGGATCAGGCCATACATCAGGCCCGAGGCAAAGGCATCGCCAGCGCCCAGCACGTTCAGCACCTCCACCTGTTCGGTGCGGTGGATGTCGAGCGCATCCAGCGAATCGGGGATCTCGCCATCGATGATGTGGCAGCCCAGCGGACCACGCTTGAGCACGAAGATGGCATCGGTGCAGCGGCGTGCCTGGTGCAGCGAGGCGATGATGTCGTTGGCCACACCACCGGCGATCATGAATTCCTCTTCGGTGCCGATGACCAGATCGAACAGCCCCAGCTGGGCCTGCAGATGCCGTGACACCTGATCGCTTTCGATGTAGCGGGTCTCGCCGTCGCCGGTCGAGGTCACCCCCCACAGCACGGGGCTATAGTCGATGTCGAGGAGGGTGACCGTCTGGCGGCCTCGCGCAGCCTGCAAGGCCTTGCGCGAGGCCGCCAGCACCGAGGGTCTGGACAGGTGCGTGCCCGTGACCAGCAGTGCCTTGCACTGCCCCAGAAAGTCTTCGTCGATGTCGTCGGCCGAGAGCGCCATGTCGGCGCAGTCGCGCCGGTAAAAGAGCAGCGGGAAGGTGTCCTGATCCTTCAGGGCCAGAAAGACCAGGCCGGTCAGGCGTTCGGGGTCGATGCTCACCTGCGAAATGTCGCAACCTTCGTTCTGCAGGGTGTCGAGCAGGAAGCGGCCCATCTGCTCGTTGCCCACCCGCGAGATCATCGCGCTTTTCAGGCCCAGCCGTGCCGTGCCAAAGGCGATGTTGGCCGAGCTGCCCCCCAAATACTTGCGAAAGCCGCTGGTGCCTTCCAGGCCCACGCCAATGGTGTCACCGTACAGGTCGACGGCCAGGCGCCCCAGGCAGGCGATGTCGATCGGGCGCTCAGCCGGGAATGTGAGCTGCTTCATGCCATCTGTCTCCGTCCTCGAAAGCTTTGGGAACGATCGGGAAAACCCTTGCCTGATGCAGGCAGGGCTTGCGGCCGTCGTCTTCGCTGTTTCTTCCCAGTGTAGGAGAATAGAATGAAATTTTCAAATTTCCGTGCTGGAAAATTTTGTTTGACACCCCGGAACACGCGCTGCTATAGTCAGCCAACATACCGGCACCACACGGTCGAGGGCCGGCAAGACACCGCCAGCAAGCTTGAAAACAAGATATCTGGCGCAAGGGTTGCCCGCAGGCAACCACTCAGGAAGAAAGGTGGAGACAATGAAGAAACTGGCTTTGATCGGTGCAGTGGCCGCGGCCCTGACTGCATTCTCCTCGGCTGCCATGGCCAAGGACATCGTCATCGGTGCGTCGATGTCGAAGTTTTCCGACAAGTGGCTGACCTATCTCATTGATGGCATCAACGATTTCGACAAGAAGAACGATGACGTCAAGGTCATCCTGACCGATGCCAACGATGACCCGGCACGGATGGTCAACCAGGTCGACAACTTCATCGACCAGGGTGTGGATGCCGTCATCATCCACCCGACCGATCGCCAGACCGTTCGGCCCATTGCCCGCAAGCTCAAGCGTGCCGGCATTCCGCTGGTGGTGGTCAACCGCCGCCCCAACGACGAGGACATGGACACCGTCAGTGCCTATGTGGGCTCGGACGAGATCAAGGGCGGCCAGATGCAGGGTGAGGCCGTGGTCAAGCTGCTCAATGGCCAGGAAGGTCGTGTCGGCATCCTGATGGGCATCCTGGGTCTGGAGGGCCAGATCAACCGTACCGCCGGCAACAAGGCCGTCTTCGAGAAGCACGACAACATCAAGGTGGTGGCCGAGCAGGAAGGCAAGTGGGACCGCGCCAAGGGGCTGGAGATCACCGAAGACTGGTTGCAGGGCAAGAACAACCTCAACGTCATCCTGTCCAACAACGACGAGATGGCGATCGGTGCGCTGCTGGCCGTGCGCAAGGCCGGCATGAAGGACGAGGATTTCGTCATCGTCGGTCTGGACGGCACCCCCGATGCGCTGGGCTATCTGGGCAAGGGGCTGGATGCCACCATTTTCCAGGATGGCCACACCCAGGGGCATGACGGGGCCAAGGCAGCCTACCAGCTGGCCAAGGGCGAGAAGGTCGAGCACGTGCAGTGGGTGCCGTTCAAGCTGGTCACACCCGAGAACAAGCAGGAATTCATGCCCAAGCAATGATGGGGCATGCGGTGACGCCCGGGCGGGCCTCACCGCGCCTGTGCACGGTCCGGGCTCCTGGGTGCCTGTGGCCGGTGGCTGGTGCGCCTGAAAGGCGCCAGGCATTGTGTTGTTCCATTGGTGACGGGTCTGCCGGCAGACAGTGGACCCGAAACGGAGATGCCCATGAATCGCGTGCATTCAACACCTGGCCTTGCACTCGGCTCTCGTGTTCGGCGAAGCCTGCTGGGCTTGCTGGCCGGATTGATGATGACCTCTGGTGCGGTAGCCGCAGACATGAAGGTTGGTGTCGTCCTGTCCAACTTTTCAGACAAGTTTGTCACCTATCTGCGTGACGGCGTGCAGCGCTATGACCGGGAGCACGATGATGTTCGTGTGTTCATGGCCGATGCGGCGGGAGATGCTGCCACGCTGATGAACCAGATCGAGAACTTCATCGACAAGAAGATGAACGCGGTTCTGATTCAGCCAACGGACCGTCGTATCGTCAAGGCGGTGGGAAGGAAGCTTCAGCAGGCTGGAATTCCACTGGTGGTCATCAATCACTACCCCGAAGAAGCCGATCGCAAATACATGAAGGCTTATGTCGGATCACGTGAGCGGCAGGCAGGCATCCTTCAGGCCGAAGCGGTGGTGCGCCTGCTGAATGGCAAGCCTGCCAGGGTGGGCATCCTGATGGGGCCGCTGGGTCTGGAAGCACAGATGGAGCGGACGGCGGGCAACAGGGAAGTGTTTGCCCGGCATGCCAATATCAAGGTGGTGGCCGAACAGGAGGCCAGGTGGGACAGGGCGCAGGCCATGAATGTGGTCGAAGACTGGCTGCAACGCAAGGATGGTTTCAATGTCTTTGTGGCCAACAACGACGAGATGGCCCTGGGGGCTGCATTGGCCGTTCACAAGGCGGGCAGGGCTGATGACAGCGTGATCGTGGCAGGTATCGACGGTACGCCGGATGCGCTGGCGCAGCTGGGCAGGGGGCTGGATGTGACGGTGTTTCAGGATGCGCGTGGGCAAGGGTATTACGGCATGCAGGCTGCGCATCGCCTGGCCGAAGGCAAAACGGTGGTGCCTGTGGTGCGCTGGATCGACTTCGAGACGGTGCTGCCTGCCGACCGTGCGCACTATCAGGACCGGTATCGCCAGCAGTAGACCGCTAGAAAGACAGACAGCAAGACAAGGAGAGGAGCAGGCATGGAGACGGTGGCCGAGAACATCCTGGAACTGCGCAACATCAGCAAGAGCTTTCCGGGCGTGAAGGCGCTCAGCCAGGTGAACCTGCAGATCCGTCGTGGCGAGGTGCACGCCCTGATGGGGGAGAACGGAGCCGGCAAGTCCACGCTGATGAAGATCCTCTACGGCCTGTACACGCCCGATCCGGGGGGGGAGATGTTTCTGGATGGCAGGCCCTTCAAGCCGGAGCACCCGATCGATGCGATCAGGCGTGGCCTCATCATGGTGCCGCAGGAGATCAGCCCGGCCGCCAACCTGAGCATTGCCGAGAACTTCTTTCTGGGGCGCGAGCTGACGCGGCATGGCCTGCTGGACAACCAGCGCATGAATGCCGAGGCCAGCCGGGTACTGGAGGACCTGGGCATTCCGATGGATGTCACGCGCAAGATGAGTGATGTCTCGGTCGCGCATGCGCAACTGGTGGCCATTGCCACGGCGGTGTCCAACGATGCCGAGGTCATCCTGATGGATGAACCGTCGACGTCGCTGACCGAGTCGGAGGTGGAGCAGCTTTACCTGATCGTCGATCGCCTGAAGGACAGGGGCATTGCGGTCATCTTCATTTCGCATAAGCTGGACGAGGTGTTCCGGGTGTCGGACCGGATCTCGATCCTGCGTGACGGCTGCCATGTGGGCACGCACAACAGGGCCGACATCACCAAGGATCGCCTGATCGAGGAGATGGTGGGGCGGAGCATGAGTGACATGTACGCCAAGGAGACTGTCGAGATCAGCGATGAGGTGCTGCTGGAGGTGCGCAACCTGACGCGGGCAGGCTGCTTCGAGGACATCAGTTTCTCGGTGCGCAAGGGCGAGATCCTGGGCGTGGCCGGACTGGTGGGGGCTGGGCGCAGCTTCATCGCGGAAAGCCTCTACGGCTACAAGCCGGCCGACAGTGGCGAGATCCACA
Source organism: Lautropia sp. (assembly GCA_030532425.1). GTDB lineage: Bacteria > Pseudomonadota > Gammaproteobacteria > Burkholderiales > Burkholderiaceae_E > Lautropia. The sequence goes on from JAUNLD010000015.1 coordinate 19,705, forward strand.
TGCACGGCAAGCGCATCACGGTGGAAACCCCGCACGATGCGCAGAAGCACCGGATCGGCTGGGTGACGGAAGATCGCAAGCTCACGGGGCTCTTCCTGAACATGAGCATCACCGACAACATCATCATTCCCGATCTGGGGCCGTACATCCGCAATTTCCTGATCTCGAACAATCTGGCCCGTGACACGGCCGAGAAGCAGAAGCGCGAGATGCGCATCAAGGCGCCCAATGTCGATGTCATCACCGGCAACCTGTCGGGGGGCAACCAGCAGAAGGTGCTGATTGGCCGGGCCCTGGTGCTGGATCCGGAAGTGCTGATTCTGGATGAGCCGACCAAGGGCATCGACGTGGGGGCCAAGGCGGAGATCTACCGCCTGATGGTGGAGCTGGCCAAATGTGGGCGGGCCATCATCATGATCTCGTCGGACATGATCGAGCTGCTGGCGATGAGCGACCGGATCATGGTGGTGGCCGAAGGCCGGCAGAGCGGCATTCTCGATCGCAAGGATGCGACCCAGGCACGCATCATGCATCTGGCATCGGGCCTGGAGGCCGCCGCCTGAAGGGTGCCCCCGCCGGCATGGGCGCGTGCGGCTGGACCGCCGGGCGATGTGCCACACGACCGTGGCTGAAGGATTTTGACGACAGGCTGAGCAGCCAACACGTACGCAAAGACTGAAAGGACTGAGAGGGAGACAGACATGGCCGATACGGGCACTACGGACAAAGCCGCCTCGTTGGCGGTGACAAAGAACCTCCTGCATACCTACGGGATGCTGATTATCCTGTTGCTGCTGTTTCTGGGGCTGTCGGTGTCGGTCGACGGCTTCATGTCGTTGCGTACCGTGCTGAGCATCATGGAGCAGGTGTCGATGTTCGGCATCATTTCCATCGGTGTGACCTTTGCGATCATCACCTGCGGGATCGATCTGTCGTCGGGCGCGGTAGTGGCGCTGTCGGCCGTGGTGGCGGCGATGGTGGTGTCGGCTTCCGACAGTGTCTTTGCCGCCCTGGTGGGCTTTTCGGCGGCCATTGGCGTGGGGGCGTTGTGCGGCATCATCAATGGCAGCTTCACCGCCATTGGCAAGATTCCGCCCTTCATCGCCACGCTGGGCATGATGACGATTGCCCGCGGTGCCGCACAGCTGGCTTCGGGAGGGCGGCCGATCGATGCCAGTTCTGAAGCCTTCACCTGGATTGCCGACATCAGTGTCTTTGGCATTCCCGGGCTGGTCATCATCTACATCATCGTGGCGGTGGCCTCGCACATCCTGCTCAGCCGCTCGAAGTTTGGCCGGCACGTGTATGCGATTGGTGGGAACATCAATGCGGCCCGCATTTCGGGCATCAATGTCCGGCGCACGCTGATCCTGGTCTACACCTTTGCCGGCTCTCTGGCAGGGCTGGCAGGGGCGATGCTGACGGCCCGCACCTATGCGGGCAACCCCGCCTACGGCAACATGTGGGAGCTGGACGCGATTGCTGCCGCCGTGATCGGTGGCACCTCGCTGGCAGGCGGCGTGGGGTCGGTGCCGATGTGCGTGATTGGTGCCCTCATCATCGGCACCACCAACAAGGGGCTGAATCTGCTGGGCGTGGACCCCTACTGGCAGCAGATCGTCAAGGGCGCCATCATCATTCTGGCGGTGCTGCTGGACACGATGAAGCGGCGCAAGACCTGAGACGGCAGGTATACGGCCAGGCGTCACCACGGGGGCGCCAGAGAGGACGGGCGCGGAGACGGTGCGGTCTTCGCGCCCGTTCCTTCATGCAGGGGGCGCGATGCAGGCGGTGTCATGCGCGTCCGCTGTGCCCCGCCAGGGCCACAGCGGGCGTGCATGCGCTGCTGGCGTCATGGCGCCAGGTGCAGCACTACCGGCCAGTTGTGGCCATCGCCGGGGCGGCCGGCACGGTTCTGATCCCACAGGAAGGTGTCCAGCCAGCGGCCGTTGCGGGTGTGCTGGGCGCGGGATTCGGTGAAGGCGGCGGGCCACTTGAAACTGTAATACTGACCGTTGCGGTGCGGGGCCAGGGTCCACTGGCTGCTGCCTGCCGGGGTCAGTTCCAGATCATAGGTCTGGCCGGCCTGCATCTGGACGTCGGCTGGCAGCGAGACGTCGTACCACTGCATCGAGGTGACGCTGACGTTTTCATCGGTGCGGCCGTCGGCGCCGGTCTTCATCTGCATGACCTGGTAGTTGGCGGTGGGCTGTTCGATCTGGCCGGCGGCAAGTTCGATGCTGCCGTGCTTGATGCGCCAGTGCAGGGCACCCCCCGTGGGCGTGGCAGCGGCAATCGACAGCCCGGTGATGGTGCGGGGCAGGGAAGGGGTGAAGCGTTCGCGCACCGGGGTCTGGGCGTTCAGGGTGTGTACACGCTCGGGCACGACGCTGCCGCTTTCCATGTCGCCCACCCCCTGAACGATGCCGTTGGCGTAGCCCAGCTCCATGATCGGCGAGAAATGGTTGGTGGCGGTGCCGTTGTTCGATCCCAGTTCGGTGAGGTTGCGCCATTCAAAGGGGCCCTGGCTGCCGGCCGGGCGCTTGCCGTATTCCACCGACCAGTCGCGGGTGTTCAGCCAGCGGGCCGGGCGTCCGTTGGCGGCAATCGTGGCGGCGTGGTCGACGCTGACGAAGTTGGCGGCAGGGTCGGGATCGACATTCTCGAAGACAAGGTGATAGAGCTGCCCGGCCTGAAGGGTGGGGGCCTGGGCAAAGCTGATCTGTTGCGGAAAGCTGTTGCTGCCGTTCAGGCGGGTGGGCACGACGGTGGTGCTGGTCAGGGTGACGCCAAGGTTGGGCAGGTTGCGGTCGCTGCCGTCATCGGGGTGAAGCGAGACGCGGATGGTGCCGCCGGTGCCTTGCGAATAGCCCTTGCCGGTGACGAAGAGGATGCGTGCGTACTGCAGCGGCGCACTGACGGTGGCCAGGAAGCGGTTGACGACGATGCGTTCGGTGCCGTCATCGATACCGACGACGGTGTTGGCCAGTGCGTTGATGTTGAACACGCCGGGGCCATAGAGGCGCTGGAAATCGGTGGAGTCGGCCTTGAGGCCGCTCAGGGTGGCAGGTACCAGCCGCTCTCCCACCGAGGATGGCGCGCCACCCCCACCCCCGCCCCCGCCACCACCACAGGCGGCCAGCAGGACCGTGGCCAACAGGCTGCCATAGAGGCGTGTGCGCCGTGTCCGGGGCTGTCGGCTGGGAGGGGAGGAAAGGCCGGTGGCGGGTTTGACGGTGGTGGGCGTGCCTGGCGGGCGGGAGCGGGTGGGGGGGCAGAGGCTGGTGCCGGTACGGTCGTGCGGGTGTGCAGGTTGCGGCAAGGAACAGGGGCGGGGAGTACAGGGCCGGGATATGGTCCGGCGGGCCAGAGGGTGATGTGCAGGCATGGTCGAAAGCATGGGCGGGATGGCCATACCGACAGCGCAGCCTGGTGCATCCGGATGTGCGGGCACGGCGGGATGACGGGGCGGAAGGTGTCGGGCCTGCAAGGGCAGCCCGGATCGGCACGCACCCTGTACCGGACCGGACAGGGGCCGGCGTGGGCAGGGGCAAACCGGGGCGAGAATGCCTGCAAGGCAAGGGCCAGTGGGCCAGGTAATCGTTATCCGTTGTGCCGCGATGATTGCTTAGAGCGGGGGGCGCCGTCGTAACAGTGCTTTGCGCGATGGCCGACAAGCGAACAATCCTGACAGGGGTGAACAGGCTGCTGACGGCTGGTAGCAGCTCTTGCATTCCGTTACCTCATGGAATTGTTGGTATGTGCTCACTATCAAGACAAGCCCCCTTTGCTGCTGGACTTGCCGGAGCCGTTGGCGGCTGTGCCGGATGGCGCGGGTTGGCGGTTGATGCGTGGGGCGGGCCGGCGGTTGATGGGGGGCGTGGCATCAGGGGGCAGAGATGGGCTGAACATCGGCTGTTGAGCATGGTGCTGGGAGCGTGCCCCGCGATGGGGGCTGAAGAAGGGGCATCCGTCCTCGCTCTGGTGGGGGTGTGGTGTGCCGGGCACTATCGATAGCGTCCGGGGGCTGGGCAACGGATTGGGCCGACAGACGGCGGTGTTGTAGCAGTGCCGCGTTGTCGTTTCAGGAAAATGCAGTGCTGACGGGCACTTGGCGCAACTTGCTGCGATGTTCTGTCAGCCCGGGGAGGTGGCTGTGGGGGGCTTGACAACGCTTTCGATAGCGTTACAGATCAGATATGGGCGCTACATCTTGTGTAGGGGGCTGGACGGATGACGGCCTTTGGGTACAATGCCGTTCATCGAGGTTCTTCGGGGGTGATCGCCCCGAGGATGAAAAGGGAAGCCGGCCGGGGGCCGCTTCGGTCACGCCTTCGGGTGTGGTGTGAGGCGCTCCCGGGTGGTGTCTGCTGCCACAGGGCCGGAAGGGCCTGGCAGGTGGGGACACTTCAAGCCGGCGCTGCCCCCGCAACTGTACGCGGAGAGCAAGGCTGGAAGCAGGGATCGACCCCTGCCAGACCGACAGGGCTGGCGCCTGGGTGAGGATCGCTGCGGATGCCACTGGGCCTGATGTCGGCCCGGGCATGCCTGATGGATGGCGGCGTCCGATGGAGGATGTTGCCCCACGGGGATGGCCGGATCGGCACGTGGGCCTGGGAAGGTTCCGGCCATGCATCGACCCGCAAGCCAGGAGACCTGCCTCGATGACTGCCAGCCGGGCCACCTGGGTGGCCCGGCTGGTCAACCGACAACCATGCGGTGGGCGTGGTGGACGAAACGGCCCGGGTTTCCGGTGGCCGGAGGTCTGCCTGCGTCTGCTGCGCCCTGCAACTTACCGGACCAGGCAATCATGACCGTTACCGTTTACTCCAAGCCTTCCTGCGTTCAATGCACCGCCACCACGCGCGCGCTGGATGCCCGCGGCATCGACTACAGCGTGGTCGATCTCACCCAGGATGCGGTGGCCATGGCCCAGGTGCTGGCCATGGGTTACCGGCAGGCGCCGGTGGTGGTGGCGGGTGATGCGCACTGGACGGGCTTCCGCCCGGACATGATCGGCCGTCTGGCGGCCTGAGACGCACGACGTGGGCGGGCTGATCTATTTCTCGTCGGCTTCGGGCAACACCGAGCGCTTCGTGCGGCAGCTGGGCCTGCCGGCACAGCGCATTCCGGTGGATGCGGCGGCGCCGATGCCCGAGCCGGATGAGCCGTTCGTGCTCATCAGCCCCACCTATGCGGATGGTGAAGGCCGGGGGGCCGTGGCGCCCCAGGTGATCCGCTTTCTCAATGACCCGCAGCGCCGCGCGCTGCTGCGGGGGGTGATTGCCAGCGGCAATCGCAATTTCGGGCACCTGTATGCGCATGCCGGCCGGGTGATTGCCGACAAGTGCGGGGTGCCGCTGCTGTACCGCTTCGAGCTGGCCGGTACCGCGCTGGATGTGCAGCGGGTGCGCGAGGGGCTGGCGCGTTTCTGGGCAGCGCAGGCGGCCGAGCCCCTGTCGGCCTGAGCGGGCCGTGGCCCGTGGTACCGCTGGGGTCGGGGGTGTGCCGCCCTGTCGGGCCTGCGGTGCGGCAGGGCGGGGGCACGGGTCTGCCGTGGGTGTCGTGGCAATGTATGGCCGCAGGGGCGTGGTGCTTCTGCGGCCTTTGAACGAATTTTCTTGAAATCGTCTGGAAGGGGCGGCCTGGCTTTGGCGGCACCCTTCGTGCAGGGAGAATGCAGGTGGCTGCAAGCAGTGTTGTCGAGGTGGATGCCGAGGTTTCGGAAGACGGAAAGCCGGCGCTGGATTATCACGCGCTGAACGCGATGCTGAATCTGTACGATGCAGAGGGCAACATCCAGTTCGAGGCCGACCGCATGGCGGCCCGGCAGTATTTTCTGCAGCACGTGAACCAGAACACGGTGTTCTTCCACAATCTGGACGAGAAGCTGCGCTATCTGGTGGACGAGGGCTATTACGACCCCGAGGTGCTGGACCAGTATTCGCGCAATTTCCAGCGCCGCATCTGGGACGAGGCCTATTCGCGCAAGTTCCGCTTTCCCACCTTTCTGGGGGCGTTCAAGTACTACACGTCGTACACGCTGAAGACCCGTAACGGTCAGCGTTATCTGGAGCGCTTTGAAGACCGGGTGGTGATGGTGGCGCTGACGCTGGCGCGTGGCGATGAGCAGCTGGCGCTGCGTTTCATGGACGAGATCATCTCGGGCCGTTTCCAGCCGGCCACGCCCACCTTCCTCAATGCCGGCAAGTCGAGCCGGGGCGAGCTGATCTCGTGCTTTCTGCTGCGCCTGGAAGACAACATGGAGAGCATCGGCCGCAGCATCAACTCGGCCTTGCAGCTGTCCAAGCGCGGAGGCGGTGTGGCGCTGATGCTGACCAACCTGCGTGAGCATGGCGCACCGATCAAGGGCATCGAGAATCAGTCGTCAGGTGTGATCCCGGTGATGAAGCTGCTGGAGGATTCGTTCTCGTATGCCAACCAGCTGGGCGCCCGGCAGGGGGCGGGGGCGGTCTACCTGAATGCCCATCACCCCGACATCATGCGCTTTCTCGACACCAAGCGCGAGAACGCCGACGAGAAGATCCGCATCAAGACGCTGTCGCTGGGGGTGGTGATTCCGGACATCACCTTCGAGCTGGCCAAGCGCAATGTCGACATGTACCTGTTTTCGCCGCATGATGTCGAGCGGGTGTACGGCGTGGCGTTTTCGGACATCTCCGTCACCGAGAAGTACGAGGAGATGGTGGCCGACAAGCGCATCCGCAAGAAGAAGATCAATGCGCGTGCCTTCTTCCAGACACTGGCCGAGATCCAGTTCGAGAGTGGCTATCCGTACCTGATGTTCGAGGACACGGTGAACCGGGCCAACCCGGTGGCGGGAAGGATCACGATGTCGAACCTGTGCTCCGAGATCCTTCAGGTGAACGAGGCCTCGACCTTCAACGACGATCTGAGCTACCGGCACCTGGGTACCGACATTTCCTGCAATCTGGGGTCGCTGAACATTGCCATGACGATGGACGGCCCGGATCTGGGGGCAACGGTGGAAACGGCCATCCGTGCGCTGACGGCGGTGTCGGAGATGTCGGCCATCAACAGCGTACCGTCGGTGCGGCGGGGCAACGACGAGGCGCATGCGGTGGGCCTGGGGCAGATGAACCTGCACGGCTTTCTGGCGCGTGAGCGCATCCATTACGGCAGCCGCGAGGGCATCGACTTCACCCGGGTTTATTTTGCAACGGTGGCTTACCATGCCCTGCGGGCCTCGTGCCTGCTGGCGCAGGAAAAGGGGCAGCGCTTTGCCGGTTTTGAAGACTCGACGTACGCTGATGGCAGCTTTTTCGAGAAATACGTGACGCGCGACTGGCTGCCCGAAACGGCCGAGGTGAAGGCGCTGTTCGAGCGGCAGGGCATTGCGCTGCCCACCCGCGAGCAGTGGGCTGTGCTGCGCGACGAGGTGATGGCGCACGGGCTGTACAACCGCAATCTTCAGGCGGTGCCGCCCACGGGGTCGATCAGCTACATCAACCATTCCACCTCGTCGATCCACCCGATCGTCTCGAAAATCGAGATCCGCAAGGAGAGCAAGGTGGGGCGTGTGTATTATCCGGCGCCCTTCATGACGAACGACAATCTGGCGTATTTCCGCGATGCCTACGAGATCGGCCCGGATGCGCTGATCGACACCTATGCGGCGGCCACCGAGCATGTGGATCAGGGGCTGTCGCTGACGCTGTTCTTCCCGGCCGAAGCCACCACGCGCGACATCAACCGCGCGCAGATCCGGGCCTGGAAGAAGGGCATCAAGACGATCTATTACGTGCGCCTGCGCCAGGCAGCGCTGGAAGGTACCGAGGTGCAGGGCTGCGTGTCGTGCACGCTGTGAGCACGGCACCGGGAACAAGGCCGGAACTGGGCCGCCAGGCGCTGAAAAGGGGTCTTCGTCCGCGTCAGGACGGGGCCGGGGAATGGAATCATGCCTGCATGCGGGCATGGACAGGAATGGTGCTGCAAGGCACGCGAAGAAAGAGAGGCAGGCTGTGAACGCAGGTGCAGAACAACAGGGTGAACTGAAGCTGAGGCGCGAGGTGCCGTTGGCCATCAACTGGAACCGCCTTCAGGATGACAAGGATCTTGAGGTCTGGAACCGGCTGACGGCCAATTTCTGGCTGCCCGAAAAGGTGCCGCTCTCGAACGATGTGCAGAGCTGGGGTACCTTGCGTCCCGAGGAGCAGACGCTGACGATCCGGGTGTTTACCGGGTTGACGCTGCTGGACACGATCCAGAACACCATCGGCGCGCCAGCCATGCTGCCCGATGCGCAGACGCCGCACGAGGAGGCGGTGCTGACCAACATCGCCTTCATGGAGGCGGTGCATGCGCGCAGTTATTCGTCGATCTTCTCGACGCTGTGCTCGACCAAGGAAGTGGACGAGGCCTTTCGCTGGTCTGAAGAAAACCCGCAGCTTCAGGCCAAGGCCCGCCTGATCCTGGACGAGTACGACGCTGCGGCCGATGCGCAGAAGCGCAAGATCGCCAGCGTGTTTCTGGAGAGCTTCCTGTTCTATTCGGGTTTCTATCTGCCGATGTACTGGTCGAGCCGGGCCAAGCTGACCAACACCGCCGACCTGATCCGCCTCATCATCCGTGACGAGGCGGTGCATGGTTATTACATCGGCTACAAGTTCCAGCGTGCCCTGGCGAAGATGTCCGAGGCCGAGCAGACGCGGCTGAAGGATTTCGCCTTTTCACTGATCTTTGATCTTTACGACATCGAGGCGCAGTACACCGAGTCGCTGTACGACCGCATCGGCCTGACCGAGGATGTGAAGGCCTTCCTGCATTACAACGCCAACAAGGCCTTGCAGAATCTGGGTTACGAGGCGCTCTTCCCGCCACAGGCCTGTGAAGTCAATCCGGCCATTCTGGCCGCGCTGTCGCCGGACAGCGAGAACCACGATTTTTTCTCGGGCAGCGGTTCGTCCTACGTGATCGGCAAGGCTGTGGCCACCGAGGACGAGGACTGGGATTTCTGAACGGGGCCGGGGCGCTACCATGGGCGCCGCTACCCCGATGGGCCGGGACCGCTGGCGGATTCCGGCTTCAGGTCCGGGTGTCGTCGCGCGACGGCGTGGGCTCCGATGCCTGCGGGGGCGCATCGGTGCTGCCCGCCACATCTGCATCCGCCGGGCGGCTGGTGCTGCCATGATCCCCGATGCCGGCTGCGTTTCCGGATGAGGCCGTGCTGCTGACCGTCCCCGCTTCGGCGGGGCCGTGGGCGTTGGGCCCCGGGTTGTGCGGGGCGGAGGGTGAGCTGCTTCCGCTCGTGCCCGACTGCGCTTTGCCGGTCTGGGGGGCGTCGTGGCCGGGGGCGTGCGTGAGGGCGTCGTCGTGGCGGATGCTGTTCACGGCGCTGGCCGCTTCGGCGTGTGCTTCGGTTGCCTCCACCTGGACGGTGGCATCCAGGGCAGTGCCGACGATGGTGGCCTGGAAGCCGGCGCGCAGGTCGGCGGCGTATTCGGGTTCATCGTCGGCCGTTTTTTTTTCCTGGGGCTGGCGCTGGCCGCTGATTTCGGCCAGGTCGGCGGCCAGGACGATGTTCAGGCGCTTGGCACCGCTGCCCAGCGCAGCCATCGACAGCGCGTTGGGGTAGAGGCGGATCAGGATGCGTTCCATCGCCAGCGTCAGTTCGGTCTGTAGCGCTTTGGCGAGTGCGTCGGGGCCGTAATTCTGGCGTTTGCGCCAGAACTGGCTGAACTGTTCGGCCTGCTGGGCCAGCACGTCGGCCACGGTTTTTTCCCAGTAGGCGGGGTGTTCGGACTGCGCCCATTCGCCACGGCCCCGGCCATAGTGGGCCACGGCCAGGTAGGTGAGCAATGCCGACTTCACCAGCCGGTTCATCACGGCATCGGTCCAGGTGACGGTGACGGCATCGATGCCGCGCACCATGTTGTAGCCCCGTGCCAGGCCCGCGCCACCCAGCGCACCGATGACGCCACCGGCGATCATGCCCCCGCCCAGCGTCAGGCCGCCGGCCAGCACGTCGGCCTTCAGGCCGGCCAGGGCACCGGTGACGAGGCCGCCGACCATCGCCGCATGGCTTTCGCTGAGGTTTTCGGTGATGTCGTAATGCTCGGCCAGGCGGTTGAGCACTTCCTCGCTGGCATGGCCTTCCAGGCCATGGGCATGGATGATCTCGTCGGTGGAGGCACGGATGCTGTCGTTCATCCGCTCGGCCAGCAGCTTCATGGCGGTCTGCTTGGCATCGTCCTGCCGGTCCCGGGTGACGCCCAGCACCTTGCCGACTTCGCGCAGCTGATCCTTGAGGCTGCTGTTGGGGATGCGCTCGCGGTCGAGCGCGGTGGCGGCCAGCCGGTTGGCCAGGATGTGCATCGACTGGTCGAAGGTCTTGCGGCGCTGGTTCTGCCACAGCAGGTTGAGGCGCTCGAAGGCGGGCTGCTTGGCGGCGGGCAGCAAGGGGGCCACGGCCTGCAGCAGGGCGCCTTCCTGCACCCAGCAGCGGGCAAAGGCATCCAGTGCCAGCACCTGGCGCACGTCACCGAAGCGGGCCAGGTAGCTGCGCCAGCGTTCGATTTCCTCGGCTTCTGCCTGCGGACCGGCGGGGGGACCCATCTGGTTGAGCAGGACGATGATCGGCTTGCCGATCCAGGCGAGGATCTTCATCTCCGGCTCGACGTAGCCGGCATCTTCGGGGTTCTCGCTGGCGTTGACGAGGTAGAGCACCACGTCGGCCTCTTCGCGGACGTTGCGCACGGCCTGCTGGCTGGACCACAGGGCGCGGTCGGTGAAGCGGTCCCAGACCTGCGAGACGAACCAGCCGATGGGCTTGTCGGACTGCAGCAGGCGCCGAGCCAGGCGTGCGCTGTCGCCAAAGCCGGGGGTGTCCCACAGCAGCAGGGTGTCGCCTTCGGTAGTGCGGGCCAGCTCGAAGCGGTCGGCGGTGTCGGTGACGTGGGGTTCGTCACGGACTTCGCCGACGTTCTGGGAGAGCAGGGTGCGGGCGAGCGTGGTCTTGCCGACGTTGGTGTGGGAGACCAGGCTGAGGGCGATCGTGGTGGGGGCGTTGGTGGGCACGGGCGTGAAGGGGCGGGCAATCAGGCGTTGGCCGGCAGGCCGGAACCCCGATTGTGCATCAGCTTTGCCCGTGCTTCACGGCCCTGGCTCAGAGGGGCGGCCGGTAGGCGACGCTGGCCACGGCATGCCTGTCGTCAACGTTGATGAGGGAGAGCGAGATCGTGGCACCGCCGGGCAGATGCCAGGCCTTGAGGGCGTCGAAGTTGGTGGCGGGCTTGCCGAAACGGCCTTCGAGCGCCTGACGCAGCCGTTCGACATCAACCTTGGCCTGGACGGTGGGTTTGGCGCGCAGCTGTTCGTCGGCCTTGTCTTCCATCAGCACCACGCTCAGGAGCTTGCCGTCGATGAAGTAGTACTGAGCCTTGAGGGCCATGTCTGCCAGCGTGACGCCGCGCTTGTAGAGCAGGGCGTTGCCGCCATCGCGCAGTGCCGGGCCATTCCACGGCTGGGCGCCCATCACGGTCTGGCGTACCTGCATCACGCTCATGCCGGATTTCAGGCCAATCCAGGGCAGGTCGTGGTGGGCGGAACGGGGGCTGCTGCCCTGGCTGCCGGGGGCGCGGGTGGCATCGGCGGCGTCGATGGCGCCGTTGGTGTCGATGCTGCACGGGGCTGCCTGATAGCTGGTCTTGCCGTGGGCAACACACTTGTAGATCTTGGCCTGGGCACTGGGGGCGGCCAGCATCAGCAGCGCAGCCAGGGGCATCAGGCGGAGGGTCTTCTTCATGATGGGAGCGAAGGGGCCAGCAGTGATCGTGGTGTGTGAGAGGAAAAAGTCGTGTTGTGTGCATGATGAAAAGGTGCATGCCCGTCGGCCAAGCGTGGCCGGACGGCTGGTCGTTCCGTCGGGGGGAACGGCAGCAGCGAGGGCGGGTAGGGAGGGTCGGCAGAGGGGGCTGCCCGGATGGCGCTGGAAGGGGAAAGGGCAGAACAGGCGCCAGTGCGGCGCCTGTGGGGCTCAGTGCAGCCCGGGGGCCTTGTGCCGGGGCGTGCTCAGCTGGCTTTCCAGTGCCCGGATGGCTTCGTCCTGTGCGAGGTCGCCGGCCGGTACGCCCAGATCCACGAAAACCGGTGGCAGGTCGCTGTGGGTGGCCAGGATGCGACGCCAGGTGTTGCGGCGGCTGTCCAGACGGGTGGTGTCGTGACCGAAACGGGCGCGGAAGCCGCTTTCGTCGACGATGGCCACCAGGGGCAGACCGGGGGGAAGCAGCTGGCTCAGGCGGTCGAGGAAGATGGCGTGATTTTCGGCTTCCGGGGTGGCCGAGAGGTTGAACAGGGCCAGGGCGGCCGAGACGCCGTCGAGGGCAGGCAGTGGCGCCGCAAGCCCGTCTTCATCGCCCAGGGCCAGGGGCGGTTGCAGATGCAGTCGGGTGAGCTCACTCAGGCTCTGACGCAGCAGGGCCTGCAGGCCGGCACGGGCTTCTTCGGACGGGGTGTAGCTGTAGGGTTGTACCCAGACCCGTGCGGTTTCGCCGCGCTGGTGGCGTTGCAGGTCGCGGAAGTAGCCGTCATCCAGCGGTAGCGGGAAGTCCTGTGCCAGGCGGGTGGCCCGCCAGCGGTGCCAGCCGGCCAGCAGCAGGCGGGGCAGTACCACCACCATCAGCATGGTGAGGGTCTGGAGGTGAATCCAGGGGGCGGCGTTTTCGCCGGGGCTGTCGGGAAAGCGCAGCGTGCCCAGGTGGGCGGCATTCGGCAGCGGGATGCCACTGACGATGCTGGCGGGGCCCCACAACCACTGAATGAGGGTGTGGACCTGATCGGCGCCCAGGAAGGTGCTTTCCCAGCCGGCCCGGTACTCGAAGGCCAGGCCGCGCAGGTACAGGCCGCCCAGGGCGCCCAGCGCAAAGAGCATGGCGCAGGCGTGCAGCAGCGACAGTGCCCGCTGGCCGTAGAGGGGGGCGGCTGCCTTGAACCAGTTGGCCCGGAAGTTGCCCAGTGCCTCGGTGGGCGCGGCATCGGCCGGGGCGGCCTGACCGGGGGCGGAGTCTGGTGCCGCGGCCGCGCGGGCGGCCGCACGCCGGCTGCCCTGGCCGGTGGCCAGCCGCACCAGCAGCCGCTGGATGCCGGTGCTCTGGATGCGGCTCTGGCCGGGCCAGAAGGCATTGAAGGCCAGCACCAGGTAGGTGAGCAGGTTCCAGGCCAGAATCAGCAGCAGCGGCGGGTTGAGGATGTTGATGCGGTTGCCGGCGCCGGCGGCATCCAGCGCCAGGCCGGAGAGCAGGGCCAGCAGCAGCAGCACCGGGGCAATCCACGGGCGCCATGACAGGGCATCGAGGGGTTCCCGGAGCGCGGGCTGGCGGCGCAACAGGCGATCCAGCGCCAGCTGGCTGCGCGCCCGGATGAAGTCGGCAGGCGTGGCCTGCGGGCCGACACGCCGCATCGCCTCGCGTGAGGCGTGCTGACGGTCTTCGTCGGTCCAGAGGGGAGAGGCGGGCTGGCGCTCGATGGCACGGACCAGCAGCGCCTGGCGGGCGTCGTTTTCGGTCACTGATCCAGCGGGGGAATCGAGGAAATGTAGTGCTGCCGCCAGGTTTCGAAGTCACCGGTGTCGGCGGCTTCGATCTCGGCCTGTTCGGCGACGGAATGCCTGGCCATTGTCTCGAACGCCTGACGGGTGTCGAGTGGCAGGGGCTGGGCGAGCAGTTGTGCGCGGTGGGCGGCAGACAGGGTGCAGGCCGTGTCGACCAGTGAGTGCCGCGCGTTGGCGGCCACGGCAGCCATCAGACGGGCCGAGGGCGTGGTGTCCATGTCTTCGAGGCGCTGCCGGGCCATCGCCAGGGCATCGGCATAGGCCCCCTGCGCTTCGGGGTGGGCCTCGTCGAGGCGTTGGGCGACGGCTTCGCAACTGGTGAGGATGTCGCGTCCCCAGTCGAGCAGGGGGCGGTAACTGTGGTCGGCCTGCAGCAGGCGCAGGCCGGGCTCGCGACCGCGCTGGGCGACGGTGTGGCGATTGGCCGACTGGGCGGCGATGATCGCTGGCGTGTCGCGTGGGCTGTCCTCCAGCAGGCAGTGCAGCAGGAAGGTGTCGAGGAAGCGGATGACCGGGGCGGTGATGCCGATGGCACTGAAGGGATCGAGGTCCATCAGGCGTACTTCGATGTACTCCACACCGCGGCTTGACAGCGCAGTGAGCGGTCGCTCACCTTTTTTGATGGGCTGCTTGGGGCGAATGGTGCCGTAGAACTCGTTCTCGATCTGCAGCAGCGAGGTCGAGAGCTGGCGGTAGTCGTCGCCCTGGCGGATGCCGATCTTCTCGTAGGCCGGGTAGGCGCGGGTCAGGGCATCATGCAGCGAGCGGGCGTAGCTGCTCAGGCAGTTGTAGCTGGCGCCGATCTGGGCCTGGGCGTCGCTCTGGTAGCCCAGCGGGCCCATCCGCAGCGAGGTGGCATGGGGCAGGCCGAGTGCGTCGCTGCCGATGCCCTTGAGGATGTGGGGCAGGCCTTCGGCAAAGCCTCGCAGCACCAGCGGCGAGGCACCGAACAGCAGCATCAGCAGCCAGGACTGCTGGCGGAAATTGCGGATCAGGGCAAAGTAGCCCTGGTCGCGGGCCTTGCGGGGATCGGCATCCAGCTCGCTGCCGGGCAGGCCCTGGAGAACCGGCCACAGGCCGGTGGGCACCGAAAAGTTGTAGTGCAGGCCGGAGATGGTCTGCATCCGGCTGCCGTAGCGATACTTGAGGCCGGTGCGATAGAGCGTCTTGGCGCGGCCGATGAAGGAGCTGCCGTACTGGCCGATCGGGATCTGGTGGTCGGGGGGCAGCAGGCAGGGCATGCTGGTGGCCCAGAGCAGTTCGTCGCCGATGGCTTGCAGCACCACCTGATGGGTGCGGGTCAGCTCGTCCAGGCAGGGGTCGATGCCCTGGTGGACCCCGGTGATGAGCTCGACCTGCGACTCGCTGAAATCGGTGGTGATGAGCGGGTGGGTGAGCGGTGAGCCGAGGGCCGCCGGGTGCGGATGTGTCGACAGGTGACCGTCGGGGGTGGTCCGCAGGCTTTCCTTTTCGAGACCGCGACCCAGCTGGCGCAGCAGGGCGGGTTCGATACGGGCGAGGCGGCGTCGGATGGGTTCAGACATAGGCATTGAAGTACGGAGGCGCAACTGCCGGCAGCCGGAGTGGCTGGGGCGGGCGTCGCCTGAAAGCGTAGCAGAAAGCGTCCCGGGATGAGCGGCATTTGCGGGGCTGCTCCGGTGAAGGCGCTTCCGTGGGCCGTGTGCCTGCTGCATGGGCCGCAGGCAACGTGCTGGCAGGGCGCTGGCCCGGCACCGGCATCTTCGCCGGGCCGGGCGTGGGTTCAGGTACTGCCGAATACCAGCCCGGGCAGCCAGGTGGCCAGTTGTGGAAAGGCCAGCACGATGCCCAGGCCGATCAGCTGGAGAATGACGAAGGGCACGGCCCCGCGATAGATCGTGCTGGTGCTGATGCTGGCCGGTGCCACGCCACGCAGGTAGATCAGCGAAAAGCCGAAGGGGGGCGTCATGAAGCTGGTCTGCAGGTTCATGCCGACCAGCACGCCGAGCCAGACCGGGTTGATGTCCAGATTCAGCAGCACCGGGGCGGTGATCGGGATGATGATGAAGATCACCTCGAAGGTGTCGAGGATGAAGCCGAGCAGGAACATCACCAGCATGACGATCAGCAGTGCACCCATGGCCCCGCCGGGCAGGTCGGAGAGCAGCGTGTGCACCAGATCCTCACCGCCGAGCATGCGGAAGACGATCGAGAAGACGGCCGCACCCAGCAGCAGGGTGAAGACCATCGAGGTGATGGTTGCCGTCGACAGGCAGGCTTCGCGCAGCAGCTTCAGCGACATGCGACGCTTGAGCAGGATCAGCAGCAGGGCCCCGACCGAGCCGACCGAGGCGGCTTCGGTGGGGGTGGCGATGCCGCCGAGGATCGAGCCGAGCACCGCAACGATCAGGACCAGCGGTGGCAGCAGCGCAGTCAGGATGTCGCGGCCCAGGCTGGTGCGGGCCTGCTGGTCCGGCACGATGGCCGGACAGGATTTCGGATCGACGATGGCCTTGGCGGCCATGTACAGCATGTAGAGAAGGATCAGCAGGACACTGGGCAGCAGGGCGCCGACGAAGAGGTCTCCGACCGAGACGGGGGTTGGCGCGAAATTGCCCTTGGCCATCTGCACCTGGGCATGAGTGCCGGCGAGCATGTCGCCCATGAAGATCAGGATGGTGGAGGGCGGGATGATCTGGCCAAGGGTGCCGGAAGCGGCGATGACGCCACTGCCGAGGCGCGGGTCGTAGCCGGCGCGAAGCATGGCGGGCAGGCTGATGAGCCCCATGGTGACGACGGTGGCGCCGACCACGCCGGTCGAGGCGGCCAGCAGGGCGCCAACGATGATGACCGAGAAGCCGAGGCCGCCACGCACCTTGCCGAACAGCCGTCCCATCGTGGCCAGCAGTGACTCGGCGATGCCGGAGCGTTCGAGCAGCACGCCCATGAAGATGAAGAGGGGGACGGCCACCAGCACCTCGTTGGACATGAAGCCGACATACCGTGCGGCCAATGCGCCGAAGTTGCTGAAGTCGAAGACGCCCAGCTGCCAGCCGATGGCGGCGACGATGAGGGAGGCGCCGGCCAGCGAATAGGCGACAGGGAAGCCGAGCATCAGCACGCCGATGATGCCGAAAAACAGCGTGCCGGCCAGAATCTCGCCGATCAGGACGGGGTCCATGACGCTTTCCATGAATCAGTTTCCTTCCTGCTGATAGCGCAGATGGGGCGGCAGCAGGGATTCGCGACCGGCCAGCACCAGGACCGAGCGGGCCAGCATGGCCAGGCCCTGCAAGGCCGTGGTGACGACGAAGACCAGGATGAAGGCCTTGAGAACGAAGAAGCCCGGCATGCCACCGGCATTGGGCGAGCCTTCCTGAAGCTTCCAGGCCCGCAGCACATAGGGCCAGGCGTAGAGCCAGACCACCGTGCAGAAGGGCAGCAGGCACAGCAGCACACCGAACAGGTCCCGCCAGGCTTTCTGGCGCAGCGAGGCACGACGGTAGAAGATGTCGACGCGGACGTGCTGGTCGCGGGCCAGGGCCGGGGCGCTCATTGCCATGAACATGGCACCGCTCAGCCAGACGTAGAGATCCTGCATCCAGATCTGGGAGGTGGAGAACAGGTAGCGCTGGACGACGACGGTGAAGCAGACCAGCACGATGGCCAGCGCCAGCCAGGAGAAGATGCGGCCGAGCAGGCCGTTGAGGGCGCTGATGAAGGAGACATACTGCGCGAGGGCACGCATGGGCAAGAGCCTCTGGAACGGAAAAAGAACGGGGGCCACAGGGGGCGGCAGCTGATGGTCGTGCCGGGCACCCGGCCCGGGGAGCCGGAAGGGCGCCGCCGGGCGGCGGGACCCTGGTGGTGCACAGGACGGGGCGGGGGCGTGTCGCGGCCCGGCGCCCGGGGGGCGCCGGGCCTGCTCACCCGGAGCGTCCGTGAGATGCAGGGCGGCAGGCCGGCAGGGGGCTCCCGGGCTGGCAACAGCCTTACTTCAGCGAGAAGTACTTCTGGCGCGCCTGGAGGTAAGGCAGGTCGGTGTTGTCGGTCTTGGCACGCAGCGTGTTGAACGACTGGATGAAATGCTCGGTGACCTTGCGGGTGAGCGCATCCTTGCTGTTGCGCATCTCCTCGATGATCTCCCGGGAATACTGGGCCCCCAGCTTGAAGATGTCATCGGGGAAGCTGCGGACCTTGACGCCGTGCTTGCCGACCAGGGTGTCGAGGGCGCGGGGGTCGTTGGCGGTGTAGGTGGCCGTCATCTGGTCGTACTCGGCCTGGCAGGCCGTGCGGACGATGGCCTGAAGCTCCTTCGACAGGGCCTGGAACTTGTCCTTCTTGACGACCAGCTCCGGGCTGAGGCCCGGTTCGGTGAAGCTCGGCATGTAATAATTCTTGGCAATCTGGTACAGACCCAGTGCGAGGTCGTTGTACGGCCCGACGAATTCGGCGGCGTCCAGCGTGCCCGATTGCAGGGCCTGGAACAGCTCGCCCGGGGCGATGTTCATCACCGACACCCCCATCTTCTGCCAGACCTGGCCACCGATGCCGGGTGCCCGCATGCGCAGCCCCTTGACGTCGGCGGCGGATTTCAGCTCCTTGCGGAACCAGCCGCCTGCCTGGATCGAGGTGTTGCCGATCATGAAACCCTGCACGCCGAAGGCGTCATAGATCTCGTCCCACAGGGCCTGGCCCCCCATCACGTTGACCCAGGCCGACATCTCGCTGGTGGTCATGCCGTAGGGCACACCGGTGAAGAAGGCCAGCGCCGGTGCCTTGTTCTGCCAGTAGTAGGCGGCGCTGTGGCTCATTTCGGCCGTGCCCTCGATGACGGCATCCAGGGCCTGCAGGGCCGGCACCATCTCGCCGGCAGCGAAGACCTTGACGGTGAGCTTGCCGCCGGACATCTCGGTGATGCGCCGGGCGAGGTTCTCGGCGCTCACGCCCAGGCCGGGGAAATTCTTGGGCCAGCTGGTCACCATCCGCCACTGTTGACGGGCTTGGGAGAAAGCCGGTGCGGCCAGGGTGGCGCTACCGGCGGCAGCACCAGCCAGCAGGCTGCCTTTCAGGGCGGAACGTCGATCCATTGAAAATGAGTCCTTGCGGTTTTGAAGGGGATTGTTTCAGGCCCATACCAGCCGAAACACGCGGGCAGCCCTGGTTGGGCCAGAATGGCGATGATAGCCGAGGCACCGGGCCATGGCCGGGTTTCACCGTGAAGGTGGCCGGCGAGCATCGGGCCGTGGCGAGTCGGCCGTTTCGTCAGGCTGCCAGCGTGCCTGCAGTTGCTGCCAGCCGTCCCGGCCCAGTGTCCGCAGACGTTCCATGTTGTTCTCGTAGATCCGGTCGGTGTCATCGCCCCAGGCGGCCACCGCCCGGTCGATGCTGCTTTCGCGCAGCAGGTGCAGCGTTGGCCACGGCGACTGGTTGGTGGCGTTCTCGATGTCGTCGGGGGCGCTGCCGGCAAAGCGGTAATGCGGGTGAAAGCTGGCGATCTGGACGATGCCTTCCAGGCCCATGTTCTGCACCAGGTGTTCGGCCTGATCCAGGAAATCATTGAAATCCAGGAAATCGGCCAGCATCTGTGGAGTGACCAGCAGGCTGGTTTCGATCTGATCGGCTGGCGTTGCCTGCAGCCGTTGCAGTTCGTCACGCAGCGTGCCGAGCAGCTCGGTCGTGTCGACGGCCCGGCTGACGCGGATGCGCAGGCGCTGCCTGCGCAGCACGGCGTTGGCAAAGGGGCAGAGGTTCAGGCCGATGACGGCCTGCCTGACCCAGGCCAGGGTCTGGCGGGCCACCGGATCGCCTGTGTCGATCTCGGGGCTGCGGGTGTCGGTGCTTCCCGGGCGGAAGACGGCGGTGTCCGTGTGCTGGCCGGGCGCCCCGGTGGCGTGTCGGTGCCTGTCGTGGAGGTCGATGTCGGCCACCGGATGGCCCGGGATGCTGGATGGCGTGCCAGGTGGTGTTGTGGGAACGGCTGCCGGATGCTGGATCGGGCAGCCACCTGCCGGGGTCGCCGGTCTCGGGACCGGTGGCGGTTCGTCGACGGAGAAGACGGGATGGATCTTGCCTTTCATGGGCGTGCAGACGTGGGAGCCAGAGGGCGGCATGCCCGGCCGGAGGCTGGCCGCAGGCCGGAAGGCGTCATGGGCTGCGTGCGCCACGACGGGTGGCGCCGGCTGACGTGGGTCCGGGGGGGCTTGCCGCATGCCGATGGGCCCGGACGCCACAGTCTAGCCCAGAAAACCGCCGTCCACCCGGGGGCGGCTTCCGTCTGGCTGGCCACGACAGCGCGGGCGTTTCACGCCCGATACGATCAGCGATTACGCGCCGGCAGCTGCCGGGGCAGCCATCGTGCCCGTGCCGGTGGTTGCAGGAAGACAGGAGACCGGGCCCGTGCCCTGAAGGAGGACCAGCCATGACCATTCGACGCCTGCTTGCCAACATCAGTAGCGAGCGCCTGCAGGAGAGCCGCGATTTCTACGTCGATCTGCTGGGCATGGACGTGGCCAGCGAGACCGACTGGTACGTGAAACTGGTGTCGCCGCTTGATCCGGGGCTGGAGCTGGGCATCATCCAGCGCAACCATCCGCTGTTGCCGGCGGCATGGCGTGGTGCGCCGGTGGGCATGTACCTGAGTTTTTCGGTGGACAACGTCGATGATTTTCATGCGCGCGCCGTGGTCCGGGGCTTGCCGATCGTGCAGCCGCCGCGCGACGAGTTCTATGGCGCACGCCGTTTCCTGACGCGCGATCCCGATGGCGGCCTGGTGGAGATCAGCTCGCCGGTGCAGCAGCGCCGCCTGCCCGAAGAGCCGGCGCCGGCTGCCATTGCTCCGCCCTCGCCGCGGGCGGCACGTGCCGGACGTGGCCGGCATGCGGTGGTTCAGCGCCGCACCATCGATCAGGTGTTGCGTGATGCGCGGCTGGGCATGATGCCGGCCGCGGGCTGAGCCCGCTGTAATGGGGGCGATGCCCCGCGGCATGGGTGGTCATGCCGCCTTCGCCTGCATGCCGGTCCGGGGGCGCCCATCCACGGCAGCTGCTTCACGTGTTTCTTGGGGTAAACCCGCGGTTTTTGTGGGGCAAGCGTAGTGCAGGTGGCCAGAAACATGGCGTGTCCGCAGAGTCCTAACATGATCTGTGGATGAGTTAGACATGTTTTCATGATCCGGCCCATAATGGCGGTGAGGTTGCACAGAAGATAAAACTTGGCCGCCATCACTGTATCGGTCTGTCGGCGTTTCTCAAGGGCTGCCCTGGCGCTCAGGGTATCCCGCTAAGGTCTCTCTCTGTTCATCTGCCGGCGTGCAGGATGCGCCGGACAGGGCCGCCCGGTACTGCGGGTGGCGGGTTAAGCATGCGTCCGTGTGCCTCGTTAATCTGATAAAAACCGGAGGGACCATGGTCGATAGTTCTCGCAGCAGTCTGGAACGGCATTTGCCAAAACGCGCGCTGGCGCTGGTGCTGGCAGGGGGGCGCGGCAGCCGTCTGAAGCAACTGACGGATATCCGGTGCAAGCCGGCCGTCTATTTCGGTGGGCATTTCCGCATCATCGATTTCGTGCTGTCCAACTGCATGAACTCGGGTCTGCGTCGCATCGGCGTGCTGACGCAGTACAAGTCGCACAGCCTGCTGCGACACCTGCAACGGGGCTGGAACTTCCTCAAGTCCGAGATGCACGAGTTTGTCGACCTGATTCCTGCGCAGCAGCGGGTGGACGAGAATTCGTGGTATCGGGGCACGGCCGATGCCGTCTATCAGTCGCTGGACATCGTCCGCTCCAACCATCCCGAATACATCGTCATCCTGGCCGGCGACCATATCTACAAGATGGATTATGCGCGGATGCTGGCCGACCATGCGCTGTCGGGTGCCGGCGTCACCGTGGGATGCATCGAGGTCGATCGCAAGGAGGCCACGGCTTTTGGCGTGATGGCCATCGACGAAAACAAGCGTGTCACCTCCTTCGTCGAAAAACCGGCCGACCCGCCGACGATGCCGGGCAAGCCGGATCGCTCGCTGGCCTCGATGGGTATCTACATCTTCACGGCTTCCTATCTGTACAAGCTGCTCGAAGAAGACATGGAAACGCCCGGTTCCGAGCACGATTTTGGCAAGGACATCATCCCCAAGGCCGTCAGCCAGAATGAGGTGCTGGCACACAGCTTCGAGGACAGCTGCGTCTACAACAGCGCCAAGGCGCCGGCCTACTGGCGTGATGTCGGCACGATCGATGCCTACTGGGAGGCCAACATCGACCTGACGGCGACGGTGCCCGAGCTGAACCTTTACGATCATGACTGGCCGATCTGGACCTATCTGGAGCAGCTGCCGCCTGCCAAGTTCGTGCACAACCAGGAAGAGCGCCGTGGCGAGGCGATCGAATCGAGCGTGTCGGCCGGCTGCATCATCTCCGGTTCGGTTCATAATTCCCTGCTGTTTTCCAATTGCCGGATCCACTCCTACTCGCAGGTGAATGGCGCCGTGCTGCTGCCCGAGGTGGTGGTGGGCCGCAACGTGCGGCTGGACCGGGTCGTGGTGGACCGTGGATGCCAGTTGCCCGATGGCCTGGTGGTGGGTGAAGACCCCGATGATGACGCCGCCCGCTTCCATCGCAGCGAGAATGGCGTGATCCTGATTACCCAAAAGATGCTGGACAAGTTATGAACGGACATGGGCACGGCCCGCTGCGCGTCCTGCACGTGGCGGCCGAAGTCTACCCGCTGGTCAAGACTGGCGGGCTGGGCGATATCGCGGCCGCGCTGCCGGCTGCATTGCAGGCACAGGGTGTCGATGCCCGGCTGCTGGTGCCGGCTTATCCCGAGATCCTCGACGGCATTCCCGATCACGCCCTGGTGGCCGAGCTGGGAAGCGTGCTGGGGGCCGCGCGCGTGCGGGTGCTGTTCGGACGTCTGCCCGACAGTGGCGTGCCCGTCTACATGCTGGATGCACCGTGGTACTTCCGCCGACAGGGCAACCCCTACCTGGGGGCGGACGGTCGTGACTGGTCCGACAACACCCGGCGCTTTGCGCTGCTGGGCTGGGTGGGAGCCCAGCTGGCCGCCGGGGGCGTCGACCTGATCTGGCAGGCCGACCTGCTGCATGCGCATGACTGGCATGCGGGGCTGGCGCCGCTGTACCTGCGCACCAACCCCGGCCACCGTGTGCGCTCGGTGTTCAGCATCCACAATCTGGCCTATCAGGGGCTGTTTCCGCTGGAACAGGGGGCGGGCCTGGACCTGCCGGCCTGGGCCTTGCGTCCGGGGGGCATCGAGTTCTACAACCAGGGCAGCTTCATGAAGGGCGGGCTGGTGTGCTCGGACTGGTTGAGCACGGTCAGCCCGCGCTATGCGCAGGAGATCACCACCCCGGCCTTTGGCTGCGGCCTGGAGGGCGTGCTGTTCGAGCGCCGCGAGCGCCTGACCGGCATCCTCAACGGCATCGACGAGGCGGTATGGAATCCGGGCAGCGACCACCTGCTGCCGGCCAGTTACGGTCCGTACGATCTGGCCGGCAAGGCCGTCAACAAGCAGCGACTGCAGGAAATGCTGGGGTTGCATGTCGACCCGTCGCGGCCGCTGGCCGTGATGGTGAGCCGGCTGACCGACCAGAAGGGGGCCGATCTGGTCCTGGGGGCCCTGCCGTGGATGCGTGAGCTGGGCCTGCAGTTTGCGCTGCTGGGCAGCGGCGAGCACGGCTTGCAGGATGCCTTCGTGCGTGCGGCGCACGAGAACCCCGGCGATGTGGCCGTGCGCATCGGCTACGATGAGACGCTCTCGCACCAGCTGGTGGCTGGCGGCGACATGATTCTCGTCCCCTCGCGCTTCGAGCCCTGTGGGCTGACGCAGATGTACGGTCTGCGCTATGGCACGCTGCCGGTGGTGCGGGCCGTGGGCGGGTTGGCCGATACCGTGCGCGAGTACGAGTCGCAGGGGCGTCCGCCCAATGGCTTTGCGTTTTCGCGGGCGGATGTGGGCGATTTCTCGTCGGCGCTGGAGCGTGCCGTGGGCGTCTGGCGAGATCCGGGCGCCTGGCACTGGCGTGTGCAGCAGGCGATGGGCTGCCAGCATGGCTGGGGGCCGGCCGGTGCCGAATATCTGGCGCTGTACCGGCAGGTGCTGGCGCTGTAAGAGCACGCCTGCCCCAGGCTGTTGCCACCAGGGACGCCCCAGGCCAGGCCGGCCGGGCTGCCTGGGGCCAGGCCGGCCGGGTTGCCTGGGGCCAGGGTCCGGAGGGGCGGAATACGGGCTTTGCCGGCTTGATTGCCGGCCGAAGCCGTAGTAGCTTTGTCTTCAGGAAAAGGCCGGCATCTTGCTGGCCAGACATGAACGATGCCCGAACAGTATTGCCGGGACTGGGGGAGAGGGTGGATTTTCAGAACTTCGATCTGAATCTGCTGAGGGTTTTTGATGAAGTGATGGCCGAGCGCAATATCTCGCGCGCGGCCCGTAATCTGGCCATGACCCAGCCGGCAGCCAGCAATGCGCTTCGCCGCCTGCGCGATGCGCTGGGTGACGAACTGCTGGTGCGGGCCGGGCGTGGCGTAGAGCCGACGCCCTTTGCGCTGTCGATCTGGCCCGATGTGCGCGTGGCACTGAACGCGCTGCGCAACGTCATCTCGCCCAAATCCTTCGATCCGCTGCATACCCGCGAAACCTTCGTCATCGCCATGGCCGATGCCACGGCCGCGTTGCTGGTGCCGCCGCTGCTCGACCGCCTTCAGCGCGATGCGCCCAACGCCACGCTGAGGCTGCGGCCGCTGACCACGCGTGATCCCCTGCCGCTGCTGGAAAACGACGAGCTGCACCTGGCGGTGGGGCACTTTCCAGGGGCGGTGGCCGACGTGATCCTGCGCGAGATGCAGGAAGACCGGCCCGACACCTTTGGTCACCAGGAAATCTACGAAGGGCAGTATGTGTGCGTGATGCGTGAGGGGCATCCGCTGGCCGAAGGGCCGATCAGCCTCGATGACTACTGCAATGCCCGCCACCTGCTGGTCAGCTATTCGGGGCGCCCCTTCGGCTTTGTCGACGAGGCGCTGGCCTCGAAGCAGCGCACGCGCCGGATCGTGCTGACACTGAATCAGTTCTTCACCGCCGCCCAGGTGGCGGTACAGTCCGATCTGCTGACGGTGCTGCCGCTGGATTTCATCCCGGCCACCGGCATTGCCGAGCGGCTGAGCTGGCAGCCGGTGCCGATTGCGCTGCCGTCGATGCGGGTGGACATGGTCTGGCACCGGCGGCAGGAGCAATTACCCTCGCATCGCTGGCTACGCAAGATGATCGATGACGTCACCCTGCGTCGCGTCTGGCGGGCACGCAATGTCCCGCTCAGCCGCTTCAATGGTCAGGCCCTCAACGGGATGCTGACCATGCCGGTTCATCCCGGCCATGTACCTGCGTGATGGCGCGCAGGCGGCGGGTCTGCCATTCGTGCAGCTGCTGCCACGCAAAGCGCCAGCCCCAGCAGTTCTGCTGGTCGCCCGGCCGGTTCATCCGCGCCTCGCTGCCCAGGCCCAGTACGTCCTGCATCGGATAGATGGCCCAGTTGGCCACCGACTGCGAAGCCGTGTGGATCAGTTCCCAGTTCATCTCGCGGCCATCGGTCTTCAGATAGATCTGGGCGCGGGCGCGCTCGCGTTCGTTGGTGCTGTGGAACCAGCCCAGCGTGGTGTCGTTGTCGTGGGTGCCGGTGTAGACCACCTTGTTGGTGATCAGGTTGTGCGGCAGGTAGGGGTTGGTGGCATCGCTGGCAAAGGCAAATTGCAGCACCGCCATGCCCGGCAGGCCGGTGTGCGCCATCAGTTCGCCGACTTCGGGCCCCAGGGTGCCCAGGTCTTCGGCAATCAGCGGTAGTGGCCCCATTGCCTTGGCGATGGCATCGAATAGGGCGCGGCCGGGGCCCGGTTGCCACTGGCCTTCACGGGCGGTGGCCGCACCGGCCGGCACCGACCAGTAGGCGGCAAAGCCGCGGAAGTGATCGACGCGCACCGCATCGGCCATCACCAGGCTGCGCTGCATGCGCCGTGTCCACCAGGCGTAATTTTCTCTGGCGTGGGCGGGCCAACGATAGAGCGGGTTGCCCCAGAGCTGACCGTCGGCCGCAAAATAATCGGGGGGCACGCCGGCCACGGCCGTCGGCCACAGGTCTTCGCCCAGATCGAAGAGCTGGGGGTTGGCCCAGCAGTCGGCGCTGTTGAGGGCGATGAAGATAGGCAGGTCACCGACGATGCGCACGCCGCGCGCCTGGGCGTGCTGGCGGACGGCCTGCCACTGCCGGCCGGCATTCCACTGCACGAAGCACCAGAAGAGGTAGTCGTCGCGGGCTTCCTTGCGGATCTGCGCCAGGGCCTTGGGCTTGCGCTGGGCCAGATCGGCCGGCCATTCCTGCCAGGCCAGGTCGTCGAAGCGCTCGTTCAGCACCATGAACAGGGCGTAATCGTCGAGCCAGTCCTTTTCCTGCTGGCAGAAGGCCTCGAAGTCGGGGCGCCGCGGATCGTCGGTACCCTGCAGGAAGGTGCGGGCCGCCAGGCGCAGCGCGCCGAGACGGAAACGCTCCACCCGGGGGAAGTCGACCTGCTCACCGGGAGAGCCGCGATGATCCACGGGGATGTCCTCGTCGCGCTCACAGAAATCGTGCGGCAACCAGCCGGCGTCGGCCAGGGCACGCAGGTCCACCAGCATCGGGTTGAAGGCCATGCTGGCGGGACTCATGTAGGGCGAATACCCCTTGCCGGTGGGGACCAGCGGCAGCACCTGCCACAGGTGCTGGGCCGTGTGCTCCAGCCAGTCGATGAAGTGAAACGCCGTGGGACCGAAATCACCGGAGCCGGGCTGATGGATGTTCAGCCGTTGACCGGGCTGGGCCGGTTGGGGATCGGGCAGGGAGGTGACGTGCAGCAGGATGCCGCTGGCGCGCGAGAGGTCGGGACTCATTGGGATCGGGGTTTCCGTCGGGCGACAAACAGATAGAGACAGTGTGCCTGCAACAGGTGGCTGGGGCGGCGCGGGGTCAGGGCAGCGGGCGCAACCGGCTGATGGCTGGGTGACAGGGGTGCGGCGTCTGCATCGGTGGCGCGCGCCGGGGTGAGCGGACGTGAGCCCGAGGCGGGCAGCGACAGGCCCATCTGCATGATCTGTGTCATCGCCTCGTCGATTTCACTGTCGGCCGAGGTGGCGCGCTGGGGGCGGCCGTCGGGCTGGTCGCCATCCAGCACCAGGACCCAGTCGCCTGCGGGCAGCACGAAATGGTGTGAGGCAATGTCGGGGTTGAACAGGATCAGCAGCTCGTGCTCGGTATCGTCGTGAACGCCCAGAAGCTGCCCGAAGACCCCGCTGCCGTGCTCGGGCCAGTCGCTGGCACGCATCTCTTCGCCGTTGGCATTGAGCCAGCGCACATCGAGCGTGCCAGAGGCCGTGGGTGTGCCCAGCAGCCAGTTGGCCAGGCGCAGCTGCGGGTGTGCGCGGCGCAGGCCCACCAGGTGATGGGTGTATTCGATCAGGTCCTGGTCGGCATCCTGCCAGTCCAGCCAGCTGATGGCGTTGTCCTGGTTGTAGGCGTTGTTGTTGCCCTGCTGGGTCCGGCCCATCTCGTCGCCTGCGGTCAGCATGGGGACGCCCTGGGCCAGCATCAGCGAGCCGAGCAGCGCACGCTTGAGGCGGGCACGGATGCGCAGGATGCTGGCGTCGCCGGTCGGACCTTCGGCACCGGCATTCCAGCTGAGGTTGTTGTTGTTGCCGTCACGGTTGTCTTCGCCGTTGGCTTCGTTGTGCTTGCTGTTGTAGCTGACGAGGTCGTTGAGGGTGAAGCCGTCGTGCGAGGTGACGAAATTGATGCTGGCCTGCGGGTTGCGGCCATCGTGGTGAAACTGTTCGCTGGCCCCTGACAGCTGGGCGGCAAAGGCACCGCGGTTCTTGTCCGGTTGCAGCCAGAAGCTGCGTACGGTGTCGCGGAAGCGGTCGTTCCATTCGCTCCAGCCCGGCAGGTAGGCGCCCAACTGGTAGCCACCGTCGGCCGCATCCCAGGGTTCGGCAATCAGCTTGACGCGCGACAGCACCGGATCCTGGCGGATGGCTTGGAAGAAGGGAGCGTAGCGGTCGAAACGGCCCTGTTCCTCGTGGCCGGGCAGCCCCAGCCGGCCCAGTGTCGAGGCCAGGTCGAAGCGGAAGCCGTCGACGTGCATCTCTTCAACCCAGTAGCGCAGCGAGTCGAGCACCATCTGCAGGGTGGCCGGGTGGCTGGCATTGAGGCTGTTGCCGGTGCCGGTGTAGTTGGCGTAATAGGCCGGATCCTGGCGGCTGAGGTGGTAGTAGGCGGCGTTGTCCAGCCCACGCCAGCTGAGCGTGGGGCCGCGCTGGTCGCCCTCGGGTGTGTGGTTGTAGACCACGTCCAGCAGCACCTCGATGCCGGCGGCGTGCAGCGCCTTCACCATCTCGCGGAACTCGCGGATGGGGTCCTGACGGGCGTAGCGGCGGTCGGGCGCAAAGAAGGCCAGGGTGTTGTAGCCCCAGTAATTGCACAGGCCCATGTCGAGCAGCGGGCCTTCACTGATCGATTCCTGTACGGGCAGCAGCTCGACGGCGGTGACACCGATGCGCTTGAGGTGCTGGATCGACGCGGGCGCCGCCATGCCGGCGTAGGTGCCGCGCAGTGCTTCGGGCACGTCCGGGTTGTTCTGGCTGAAGCCCTTGACGTGGACTTCGTAGATCAGGCTTTCGGCCATCGGCGTGTTGGGGCGCTGGTCGTCTCCCCAATCGAAGGCGTCGGCTTCGCCGCCGGTGACGACGGCCTTGGGCATGTGGGCAGCGTTGTCCTCCAGCATGGTGTCGGGCCGGTCGAGGTGCGACTGGTGCCACTGGAACTGGCCATGCAGGCGGCGTGCGTAGGGGTCGAGCAGCAGGCGCGAGGGGTTGTAGCGCAGGCCGTGGGCCGGTTCGTAGGGGCCATCGACACGGTAGCCGTAGATCAGGCCGGGGCCGGCATCGGGCAGAAAGCCGTGCCAGACGTGATTGTCGGGGCCGTGCAGGGGGTGACGTGCGGTCTCGTTGCCGTCGTCGTCAAACAGGCAGAGGGTAACGCTGCGGGCGCCACTGCTGAACACGGCGAAATTGACGCCTCCGTTTTGACAGGTGGCGCCGAGCGGCCAGGGCTGGCCGGCAGACAGCGCCGCGCCAGGAGAGGTCGATTCGGTCATCATGGATCGTCCAAAACGTGTTCACGATCCATCTCGCCTGGGTCATGGATGAGGGATCGTGGACAAATGCTGGGCTGTGGTGGCCTTGCACGGACAAAACCAAAGCGACCCTGCCGGGATGGGCAGGGTCGTCGGTCATGCCGGCCCCAGGGGCCAGAAACACGGCAGGGTGCACAAGATACAGCAATTGTGCAGCGCGTCGTGTTGCAAAGGGTGCCGGCCCGATTCAGGGCGTCAGGGTGGTGGACCGGCGCCGACGGCCGGTCCTGCCTGCGGCGCCTGGTTCACACCTTCAGGGGCTTGACGTTCCAGATCTTGTCGGCGTACTCCATGATGGTGCGATCGCTGGAGAACATGCCCATGCCGGCCACGTTCAGCACGGCGCGGTGATTCCACTCGTCGGGTTTCAGATACAGCGCGTCGACCCTGGCCTGCGTGGCGACATAGTCGGCAAAGTCGGCCAGCAGCAGATAGGTGTCGCTTTTCAGCAACGAATCGGCGATCGGACGGAAGCGGCCAGTGTCGTCGGGTGACCAGAAACCGTTGCTGATCTGGTCGATCACTTCGCGCAGCGCCGGGTTTTCCTCGTAGTGGCGGGCCGGATCATAGCCGGCGGCCTTGATGCGTGCCACCTCTTCGGTGCGGTGACCAAAGATGAAGATGTTGTCCTCGCCGACCTTTTCGTGAATCTCGACGTTGGCGCCATCCATCGTGCCGATGGTGAGGGCCCCGTTGATCGAGAGCTTCATGTTGCCGGTGCCCGAGGCTTCGGTGCCGGCGGTGGAGATCTGCTCGGACAGGTTGGCGGCCGGCATGATCATTTCGGCCGCCGACACGCTGTAGTTGGGCACAAAGACCACTTTCATCCGGTCACGCAGCACCGGATCGGCATTGACCCTGGCGGCCACGTCGTTGATGAGCTTGATGATGAGCTTGGCCTGACGGTAGGCGGAGGCGGCCTTGCCCGAGAACAGGAAGGTGCGGGGCACCCAGTCGCGATCGGGGTTGGCCACCATCTGGTTGTAGCGGTGGATGATGTGCAGCACGTTGAGCAGCTGGCGCTTGTATTCGTGGAAGCGCTTGACCTGCACGTCGAGCAGCGCGGTCGGGTCGAACTGCACGCCGCCATGATCCCGCACCCAGTTGGCCAGGCGCTCCTTGTTGGTGAGCTTGGCAGCGGCGAAGGCCTTGAGGAAGCTCGGCTTGTCGGCGTACTTCTTCAGTTTTTCCAGCTCGTCGAGATGCAGGCGCCAGTCGGTGCCGATCGTCTTGTCGATCAGGGCCGACAGCGGCCGGTTGGCATAGGCCAGCCAGCGACGTGGGGTGATGCCGTTGGTGACGTTGCAGAAGCGGCCGGGGAAGAGGCGGGCAAAGTCCGAGAAGATGGTGTCGACCAGCAGCTGGCTGTGCAGCTTGGACACGCCGTTGACCTTGTGGCTGGCCAGCACGCACATGTAGGCCATGCGCACGCGGCGCTCGCCGGTCTCGTCGATCAGCGACACGCGGCGCAGCAGGTCGTGGTCGTCGCCATGGTGGCTGCGCACCCAGTCGAGGAAGCGCTTGTTGATCTCGAAGATGATTTCCAGATGACGCGGCAGCACGCTGCGCATCATCGCCACCGGCCAGGTCTCCAGCGCCTCGGGCATCAGCGT
>JAUNLD010000091.1 GCA_030532425.1 Lautropia sp.
TGATCGACATGAAAATGCCGGTGATGCAGATGCCGATCACGAGCGGTACGTGTGGGGTGAAGTCCTTGAAGCCAAAGAATTGCACCATCAGGATGATGGTGGTCAGCACCAGCGGTGCCACTTCGAACCAGAACGGGTAATGTTCCCGGTTGCGGAACTGGGCAAACATGCGTTGTCTCCTGGAGTGGCGTGCCCGACGTTGGAGTCATCGCCCGGCATGGGTGTACCGGAACGAAAGGTTTCGGAAAGTGAATAAAAGGGCGGGCACTGGCTCGATGTTACCCCGGCGAGGGGGCTGAAGGCAGGGGCGGAGGCCGTCAAGCCCCGGTCTCGGGAGGCAGGGATTTCCCATGCCTCCCGCAGGGCATGGGCCTCAACCCATCGTCATCAGGCTGGCGTTGCCACCGGCGGCGGCCGTGTTGACGCTGATGGCCCGTTCGGCCAGCAGGATCTCGCTGCCGTAATGCTGACCATCGCGCAGCTGCGCCAGACTCAGCCCCTGGAGATTGACGATCGGGCCGTCACGGCGCGCCAGACGCTGGTTCAGCGCCTTCAGACGGTCGCCATCCCCCTCGAACAGGGCAGCCGCAAAGGCTTCGGTGTCGATGCCGGCATCGGTGACCTGGGCCATGTGGGACTTGAGTGCGGCTGGCAGACGGCCCAGCACCTCGGCACCGGCACTGCTGGCGGCAAATACCGCCACATTACCGGTGGCCACGCAGGCCGCCAGCTGGGCCAGTGCCCCCTCGGGGCTGCTGGCCATGCACAGCACGCGGCCACGTCCCTCCTGCCGGTAGCTGTTGCGCTCGCCGGTGGGGCCGGGCATCTCCTGTTCGATTTCACCGGCCTGGGCGGCCAGCAGCCGGGCCAGGTGGCTCTGCAGCATCGGCACATCCACCGGCGCTGTCTGGGTGGCGGCCGGCAGCCAGTCGGCCAGCGCCTGCAGGGCTGCCTGCGCCTGGGGGTGACGCGGCAGTTGCACCACCGGGCATGCGGACAGCAGCCGCTTCAGGTACAGCGGCCCGCCGGCCTTGGGACCGGTTCCCGACAGTCCCTCGCCACCAAAGGGCTGCACGCCCACCACGGCACCGACGATGTTGCGGTTGACGTAGAGGTTGCCGGCATGCACCTGCGACAGCAGCTGCTCGATGGTCTCGTCGATGCGGGTGTGCACGCCAAAGGTCAGGCCGTAGCCGGTGGCGTTGATCTCCTCGATGAGGGCAGGCAGCTGCTCGCGCCGGTAGCGCAGCACGTGCAGGACCGGGCCGAAGACCTCACGGCCCAGCTCCTTGATGCTGTTGATGTCGATGAGGGTGGGGGGCACGAAGGTGCCCGCCTGCATCGCCTCGGTGTCGGCCCGTGCCAGCGAGGGCTGGCTGACGGTGTGGCCCTTGGCCCGGAAGGCGTCGATGTGCTTGAGGATGGTGTCGCGGGCCTCGGCATCGATGACCGGGCCGACATCGGTGTTGAGCAGCTCGGGGCTGCCCTGACGCAGCTCCTGGGTGGCGCCGTGCAGCATCGTCAGCAGGCGGTCGGCGGCGTCCTCCTGCACGCAGAGCACCCGCAGGGCCGAGCAACGCTGGCCGGCCGAATCGAAGGCCGACACCAGCACGTCCTGCACCACCTGCTCGGTCAGGGCCGAGGAATCGACGATCATGCAGTTCTGACCGCCGGTTTCGGCGATCAGCGGGATTGGCTGACCCAGATTGTCCAGCCGCTCGGCCAGCGTGGCGGCGATGATCCGTGCCACCTCGGTCGAGCCGGTGAACATCACCCCCGCCACACGCGGGTCGGCCACCAGCGGAGCTCCCACTTTCAGGCCATCTCCCGGCAGCAGGTGCAGCACCTCGCGCGGGATGCCGGCCTCGTGCAGGATGCGCACGG
Organism: Lautropia sp.; assembly: GCA_030532425.1. GTDB lineage: Bacteria > Pseudomonadota > Gammaproteobacteria > Burkholderiales > Burkholderiaceae_E > Lautropia. The sequence goes on from JAUNLD010000091.1 coordinate 1,885, forward strand.
CCTCGGCGGCGATCAGGGGTGTCTGCTCGGCCGGTTTGGCCAGTACCGGATTGCCGGCGGCCAGTGCCGCCGCCACCTGGCCGGTGAAGATCGCCAGCGGAAAGTTCCATGGGCTGATGCACAGCACCGGCCCCAGCGGACGGTGGCTGTCGTTGGAAAACTCGGCCACAATCTGGTTGGCGTAATAGCGCAGGAAGTCGACGGCTTCGCGGATCTCGGCAATCGCGTTGGGCAGCGACTTGCCAGCCTCGCGCACCACCAGGCCCATCAGGATCGCGATGCGCTCTTCCATCAGCTGGGCGGCACGGTGCAGGCACTGGGCACGCTCGCCCACCGGCGTGGCCTGCCACAGGCTGGTGGCACTGGTGGCGGCTTGCAGTGCGGCTTCCAGATCGTCCGGGGTGGCTTCGACCACGTGGCCAACCACATCGGCATGGTTGGCCGGGTTGCGCACGGGGCGGGCATCATGGGGGGGCGTGGGGGCTTCGCCTTCGGTCGCCTGCGGGGCAGGGCGGTTGCCGGGCTGGGCCAGCCATGGCACGCTGGTGCTGCCCAGCAGCCCGGTGGAGAGCGCGGCCAGCTTCTGCTCGTTGGCCAGGTCGATGCCGGCCGAATTCTGGCGAACACCAAACACCTCGCCGGCATACAGGTCGATGGGCAGCGGGATGCGCGGGTGCGGCGCCCCCGGCGGCGAGATCGCCGCGGCCTCGTCCAGGGGATTGGCGATCAGTGATTCGATCGGGATGGTCGGGTCGCTGACGCGGTTGACGAAGGAGGTGTTGGCACCGTTTTCCAGCAGGCGGCGTACCAGATAGGCCAGCAGCGTCTCGTAGGTGCCCACCGGCGCATAGATGCGGCAGGGCCGGTTCAGCCCGCCTTCGGCCACCGGGCTGGTCACCTGCTCGTACAGTGGCTCGCCCATGCCGTGCAGGCACTGGAACTCGTACTGGCCGGGGTAATAGTTCTGGCCGGCCAGCTCGTAGAGGGTGGCCAGCGTCTGGGCGTTGTGGGTGGCAAATTGCGGATAGATCGCGTCCGGCGCATTCAGTATCTTGCGTGCGCACACCAGATAGGACACATCGGTGTGTACCTTGCGGGTGTATACCGGGTAGCCCTCCATGCCATCCAGCTGGGCGCGCTTGATCTCGCTGTCCCAGTACGCCCCTTTCACCAGACGGATCATCAGGCGGTGCTGGCTGCGGCGTGCCAGGTCGATCAGGTAATCGATGACGAAGGGGCAGCGTTTCTGGTAGGCCTGCACCACGAAGCCGATGCCGTTCCAGCCGGCCAGGGCCGGGTCAAAGCACAGTGCTTCGAGCAGATCCAGCGAGATCTCCAGCCGGTCGGCCTCCTCGGCATCGATATTGAGGGCGATGTCGTAGCGGCGGGCCAGCAGGGCCAGATGGCGCAGGCGCGGCAGCAGTTCACCCATCACCCGGTCGTACTGTGCGCGGCTGTAGCGCGGGTGCAGGGCCGAGAGCTTTATCGAGATGCCGGGCCCCTCGTAGATGCCGCGGCCGTTGGCCGCCTTGCCGATGGCGTGGATCGCCATCTCGTAGGCCGCCAGATACTGCTGGGCATCGTGGTCGGTGGCCGCTGCCTCGCCCAGCATGTCGTAGGAATAGCGAAAACCCTTGGTCTCATAGCGGCGTGCGTTGGCCAGTGCCTCGCCGATGGTCTCGCCGGTGACGAACTGCTCGCCCATCATCCGCATCGCCATGTCGACACTCTTGCGGATCAGTGGCTCGCCCCCCTTGCCGATCAGCCGGCTGAGGGCCGACGACAGGCTTTTCTCGCTGTTGGTGGACACCAGCTTGCCGGTCAGCATCAGGCCCCAGGCCGTGGCGTTGACAAAGACCGAGGGTGAGTGACCCAGGTGCGATTTCCAGTCGCCGTGGCTGATCTTGTCGCGGATCAGCACGTCACGTGTCTCGCGGTCGGGGATGCGCAGCAAGGCCTCGGCCAGGCACATCAGTGCCACGCCTTCCTGACTGGAGAGGGAAAACTCCTGAATCAGCGCCTCGACCCCGCCGGAACGCTGTTTCTGCAGCTGCCGAAGCCCCAGGCTCAGTTTCTTTGCCAGGGCCGTCGCCCGCATCTTGAGGGCTTCGTCGGCCAGCGGGGTGTTGTGGGTCTGGCCCAGCAGCCAGGGCACGCATTCGGTTTCGGGGCGGCGCCAGGCGGCGGTGATGGCGGCGCGCCGGGGCGTCTGCGGTGCGACGTGCTGGGCAAATTCCAGAAAGGGCCGGACCGGGCCGGCAAGCAGGGCGTTGGCCGGGGCGGGGGCACCGTCCCGGCGGGGCGGACCGGACGACAGTTCGGGGGGCTGCTCGCCCCGCTCGATGGCTTCCAGATAGGTGAGGATCGCCTGTTTGGACAACCATTGCAGCGTGCGGTTGTTGCGCCGTGCAACGGCGCTCAGGCGTTGGTGCAGTGCATCGTCTACCTTGATATCCAGATTGATGGTGCTCACGTCGTGGTCTCCGGCGGGGGTCTTGCCGCCCCCAGCTCCAAGAAAGGAAGCAGCCTCGCTTCAGGCAGAACCCCCCCGAAAAAGGCAGGACAGGGCTGCTTCGACAGAAATGTGTTTATCCTGCCAGCGTATCATTTTTTATAAAAAAATGCCCGTCGACAGGACCGTGCCCCCCGTGGGTCGGGGGCTGCATGCACGATGAGATCGCCCGGTGCGGGTTGGTGGGAGGATGGCCCGTAGAATCGGGACAAGGTCTGATGTCGGAAGGCTGATATCAGGGTCATGATCGATGTTGAAGAAACGATGACGTCTTCTGTGATGAAAAAGTGGCCGGCGGTGCTGGCATGGGGGGCATGGGCATTGGCGGGCGGGCTGACGCTGCTTGGCCCGGCAGTGGCGTCCGGGGCCGGCACGGCCGATGCGACGGCGGGGACCCGCGCACGTGGGGCAGCAGCCGGGAAGGCAGGGGCCGCCAGGGCGGTGGGGGCTGCGGGTGCGCCCAAGGCGGGTACCGTGCCCGTATCGGTGCGGCAGTGGCGCGAAGTCGAGCGTGCCCGGCTCGAAGCCGGGGACTGCATCCGCATGCAGGACGACACCGAGCGGCTGGCCTGCTACGATGAACTGATGGCCAGGCGTCTGCCGCCGTCCGATCCTGAACTGGGTGAGCGACCGCGTGGCAGCTATGGGCTGGAGCGCAGCGAATCGGCCGTGCGGCGGGGGAAGGGCATGCACCCGCCCGCAGACAGCCTGCCGGCCCTGCCATCGCTGGATGGTGAGGCCAGCGCCGTGTCCGACGACGAGGCACCCGCGCCGATGTGGGGCAGCGCCCGTGAGGCCTCGCGTGCCGTGCAGGACGTGCGCCGGTCGCTGGGCGCGGATCTGACCGACCGCTGGGAGCTGGATTCGGCCTCTGACCGCGGCCGCTTCCTGCTGCGCCCCTACAAGCCGATGTACGCGATGGCGGTGGACTGGACCTCCAGCCTCAACCGTTATCCGTCGTCACCCAACCCGTTCAACACCGTGCAGCCCGGTTCGAGTGTCGCGGCCTCGCTTGACCCCGGCAACGCCAAGCCGGTCGAGGCGCAGTTTCAGGTCAGCTTCAAATCCAAGGTGGCCGAAGATCTCCTGGGCAACAACGGCGATATCTGGCTGGCCTACACGCAGATGTCGTTGTGGCAGATCTACAGCGGCAAGCTCTCGCGCCCGTTCCGCGAGACCAATTACGAGCCGGAAGTGATGGCGGTGTTCCGCACGTCCTATCAGCTGGCGGGCTGGCGGATGCGGATGGCCTCGGTGTCGCTCAACCACCAGTCCAATGGCCGGCCGCAGCCGTTGTCGCGCAGCTGGAACCGCATCATCTTCCAGGCCGGACTGGAGCGCGGACGCTGGACGCTGATGGTGCGGCCGTGGTGGCGCATTCGTGAAGATGCCAAGGACGACGACAACCCTGACATCAACAACTACGTGGGCCGGGGGGAGCTGGTGGCGGTCTATCGGCGGGGCGGCCATGAATGGGCCGGCACCCTGCGCCATACGCTGCGCACGGGCGAGCACGCGCGTGCCTCCTTCAACCTGGATTACGCCTTTCCGATCAGCAGCTACCTCAAGGCCCAGTTGCAGATCTTTCATGGCTATGGCTTCAGCCTGATCGATTACAACCATCGCCAGACCCGCGTTGGCCTGGGCATCTCGCTGGTGCAGTGGCTGTGACAGGCACATCGTGCCCGAAAAATCACCCTGGCCGGCAAGGAGAAAACATGCCGCCACCCCGCAGACGGGTACCATGGGGCTGCTGCACCGGTGAGCACATGGCCTGCCCGGTGCCGGTGCAGGCCGGGCGCACATGTTCGCGCCGGGGCCGCTCCGTTGCAGTACGCGCATGGCCGATGGGCCGGCAACCGCAGCGGCCCACCGGGCGCAGCGGCCCACCGGGCCGGCAGGTGCTAGGTGTGGTGCGGTTGCCCGTACCGGCCGGGTGCACCCGGCCGGGGTATTGGCCGCCCCCTTGCAAATGCCCGGGTCGTCCCCATCATCCGTCATTCCCTGTTTAAGCATTCACGAGAACACACGATGGCTCACGCACGCATCACCCGTCACACCCGCTGGGCAGCAATCGGTCTGACTGTGGCCGCTTTGTCCGGCTGTGGCTACAACGACATCCAGCGCAGTGATGAAAGCACCAAGAGTGCCTGGGCCGAAGTCACCAACCAGTACCAGCGCCGCGCCGACCTGATCCCCAACCTGGTCAATACCGTCAAGGGCTATGCCCAGCAGGAAAAGGACGTGCTCACCCAGGTGACGGAGGCCCGTTCCCGCGTGGGGCAGGTGCAGGTCAACCCCGGTGACGAAGGCTCGCTCAAGCAGTTCGAGAACGCCCAGGCCAACATGTCCAGTGCGCTCTCGCGTCTGCTGGTGGTGGCCGAAAACTATCCGCAGCTCAAGTCCGACCAGAACTTCCGTGAGCTGCAAGCCGAGCTGGCCGGCACTGAAAACCGCATCACCGTGGCCCGCAAGCGCTACATCGATGCCGTCAACCAGTACAACGTGCTGGTGCGCGAATTTCCGGTCAACCTGACGGCCAAGGTGCTGGGCTACGCGGCCAAGCCGCAGTTTTCGGTGGAGAACGAAGCCGCCATCAGCAAGCCGCCGAGTGTCGATTTTGGCGCCCCGGCCAAGGCCCAGTAAGCGGTAAGCGGACGGCAGGCGTGGTGCACGACCCCGTAACCCCCATTCCGACGGGTATCGGCCCCGTGCGGTGCGGTGGCCTCCCTGGGCAGGGCAGCCGGGCCGTGAGCGTGCCAGGGATGCACGCAAGCGCCACCATCAGCCCGGTGGTTGCTCAGCCCCGGGTCGCGCCATGCGGTCCGCGCTGGCTGGCACGGCTGTGTGCCGGGCTGATGGGGCTGTGGCTGCTGATGGGGCTGGTCCTGCCGGCGGTGGCGCAGCAGTTGCAACCGGTGCCGCCGCTGGCCGGCAGCCCGGTGGTGGACCGCGTCGGCATGCTGTCGCCGGCCGAGCGTCAGGCGCTGGCCGACAAGCTGCGAGCGCTGGACCGTACCAAGGGCAGCCAGCTGGCGGTGCTGATCGTCTCCACCACCCAGCCCGAATCCATCGAGCAGTATTCGCTGCGCGTGGTCGAGGCCTGGAAGCTGGGCCGCGGCAAGGCGCGTTCGCCCACCGGACAGGCCGTGGATGACGGTGTGCTGCTGCTGGTGGCCCGTGACGACCGCCGTGCCCGCATCGAGGTCGGCTATGGGTTGGAAGGCGCCATTCCTGATGCCATCGCCGCACGCATCATCGACCAGCAACTGCTGCCGCGCTTTCGGCAGCAGGACTGGGCCGGTGGCATCAACGGTGCTGCCGATGCCATCATCGCCCGTATCAACGGTGAAGACCTGCCCACCCCGGTGGCAGGCGGACAGGGCGCCCCGCGCAGCAGCTTCGACACCTTCACCGAAGATGTGCTGCCGCTGATGTTCTTCATGGGCATCGGGGGCGTCATCGCCTCCGGCATCATCGGCCGGCTGCTGGCCTCGCTGGGGGCTGGCGGCGTGATGGGCTTCAGCGCCCTGGGGTTACTGGGGTCGCCGCTGCTGGCCGTGCTCTGCGGCCTGGCGGTGCTGGGCTTCGTCGGCCTGGTTTCGGCCGGGGCTGCCGCGGGCTCGGGCATGCGTCAGATGGGCCGCCACACCTACCGCGGTGGCCGCGGTGGGGGCTTTGGTGGCGGTTTTGGCGGGGGGGGCTT
>JAUNLD010000092.1 GCA_030532425.1 Lautropia sp.
AAGCATCAGCCCCCACCGGCCAAGCCGTCTTCCGTTTACCACAGTGGTCCCCCTTTCCCCGGAAAACCCCTGACTTTGTGACAAAATAGCAACGAATACCGTCTATCTGCCGCTGCCTGCCGTTACACGGGTCTATCATAAGGTACCTACCCAATTGTTTGTGGCTTCATGGCCGCAGATCAAGGATGCCGATGATGAAAGATGCGCGTTTTCAGACGTCCCTGTGCGTGCCGCTGACCGCGGCGGCGCTTTCCCTGATTCTGGCTGCCTGCGGTGGCGGCGGCAGTAACAACAGCACGCGGGCGGTCTCGTCCAGCCCATCCGCCAACACGCCCAGCACGGCCAACGTCCCGGCAGGCACCAGCCCCATTGCCGACGCCATCAACATCGGCACGATCAACATCACGGGCAACACCGGTGACGCCGGCAGCAGCTCCGGCAACTCCAGCTCGGGCACGACCGGTGCCGGCAGCACCGGCTCGGCCCCGGGCAGCACCGGCAGCACGGGTACCGGCACCAACAACAGCAACGCCAACGGCTCCAGTGCCTCATCGGGTACGGGCAGCACGGCAGGCAACGCCAGCACCGGCAACGCATCCGGCAGCACCAGCACAAACACCGGCGCGAACACCGGCACCGCCACCAACCCGGCCACCCCTGCCACACCGGCCGTCGCACCGCTGGTCTCGGTAAAGGGCGTGCGGGGCGACGTGCTGCTGGCCATGTTCGACCAGCAGGCCTGCCGCGGCGAATTCGACATGAATCGTGACGGGGCCGTGACAGGGGCCTCGCCGAATGTGAGCGTCGAAAAGAACACGCCCCCGGTATACGCCATGACAGCGCTCAGCGCCCACCCCTACACCTACGATTACGACAAGTGGCGGGCGCATGGCAGCAATCCTCCGGCACGCGCCCCCCTGTATGTCATGAACTGCTCCTACCCGGACATCCGGTCGTACAGCAATCCGGTGCAGCTAGGCAGCTACACCTACAAGACCGAAACGGCGGGCCGCTATCACACCTACCTGACGTCGCGCTACTACGGTGATCCCAGCATCACCAGGGGCGTGAACGAGGCCACCACCACGTATCCGCTGACCGTCACGGCCGATGCCATCACCGTCGGCAGCGACGTGAAGGTGGAACTGGAAGAAGACTTCGGCTACAAGGCCACCGACATTTCCGCCAGCGATGTTCCCAAAGGCCGCGAGCTTGACCTGGCGCTGACCGGCACCGCCCGCACCTACCAGCGCCAGGGCGTGGTGCCCTTTGGCGCCGTCAACCGCTGGCAGGATGGCGCCGGCAACAACCTCGAGCTGCTGCTCATCAAGGCTGACGAAGCCAATACCGTGCGCCTGTGCACCCACCTGAACAGCGTGCTGGCCAAGCGCCTGCACTGCGTGACCTGGGAAGTGCCCGCTGACTGGGTCTGGGGCAAGGAGCTGAAAGGCGGCAGCCACTACCTGATCGACGACCGCTCGGTGTACGCGGGCGAAACCGGCTTCTTCTACTGGCGCTAAAAGCATGCCGCGCGGCACCAGCCCGCGCGGGACATGATGCACACCGCGACGCCCCCGGCAGGCTGTCACAGGCAGGCTGCATGGGGCGTTGAGGCCGGCGATATCAGGACGCGCGTCCACCTTCGACAGCACCGCCGCCTGCCTCACGCCACGCCATGCAGCCACGCCGCGGCCGGGATGAGCCTGATACCGTGGAAAGGGTCCAATGCGAGAAGATCCTGATCGCCCGTCAGCAGATACTGCGCCTGCCCGGCCAGCGCCACATCGAGAAACTTGTCATCCTGCGGATCCCGGCAGGCCCGCACCCTCTGGATGATGGGTACCAGCTTGACGATACCGCCAAGTTTCAACAGGAACTGCTGACGGTCCGTTACCACAGCCCGGCGACTCCCGGCGGCTTTTCAGGATCCAGTCATCGGCAATGGTCCAATGACCAGAACCTGCCCTCACTTGCGCCGCTTGCGTGCCCCGCTGCTGCGTTTCTCGGTGGTGGCTTGTGTGGCGCCAGCGGCCGGTGCTTTTGTTTTGCCCGGCTTGCCGGCTGAACGGGCTGCCCGGACATCCGTGCCCCTGGCAGCCTCGGCGGCATGCGCAGGCGCGCCACCCCGCTGCCCGCCCAGCAGGGCCGGCACGGCCGGTGCGGCACGGCGCTTGCCGGCAGCAGGTGCGGGGACCGCAGCCACCGTGCTGGCAGGCGGCGTGGCCCCCACATCGGGGGCCTGCGGCGCGTACGCCGGCACCGCCACCGGCGCGGCAGCCGGCTCCCGGGCCTGATCGCCTGCGCCACGCGCCTCCCTGTCCGCCTCGCGCCTGCCGGCAGCACGCTTGCCGCCATGACCCCTGTCCGCCCGGGCATCACGCCCCTTGCGTCCGGCCGATGCCGTCTGCAAACGCCCGGCAGCCTGGCCCCCGTGGCGGCCACCCCGGGCTGCGGCGCCATCCTCCACCAGCCGGAAGTCGATGCGCCTCGCCTCCAGGTTCACGGCCGTCACCTGTACCTGCACCGTGTCGGTGAGCGCGTAACGGCGGCCGGTGCGCTCGCCCATCAGCATGTGGCCACCGTCATCGAAGCGGAAATACTCATTGCCCAGCTCCGAGACGTGCACCATGCCTTCCACATACAGATCATCGAGCGTGACGAAGACACCAAAGGGGGCCACGCCGGTGATGTGGCCCTGATAGACCTCACCGACCCGGTCGCGCATGTAGACGCACTTCAGCCAGGCCTGCACGTCACGGGTGGCCTCGTCGGCCCGGCGCTCGTTGGCCGAGCAGATCTGGCCCAGCGATTCCCAGGCGGCCTGGGCTTCGGCCTCGGCCACCTTCTTGCGGCTGCGCGTGCGCGCCGCCGGCCTGGCCGCTGGTGCCGTGCCCGTACCGGCGGCCTCCTCGGCCTGGGGCGGGTTTTCCTGCGCCTCGATCACCGGCAGGTAACGGCGCTCGTCCAGCAGGGCCTTGATCGCCCGGTGATTGAGCAGATCGGGATAGCGGCGGATGGGCGAGGTGAAATGCGCGTAGGCCTCGTAGGCCAGGCCAAAGTGGCCCTGGTTGTCGGGCGTGTAGACGGCCTGCTGCATCGAGCGCAGCATCATCGTCTGCAACAGGGCGGCATCGGCCCGGCCACTGATCTGCTGCGACAGCAGCTGATAATCCTGTGGGCGCGGGCCGCGCTTCTCGCGTGCCTCGGCCGCCGCATCGCCCAGCACCAGACCGGTGCCGGTCAGGAACTCGCGCAGCTTGGCCAGCCGGTCGGCACTGGGGCCTTCATGCACACGGTAGAGTGCCGGGTGGTGGTTGCGCCCCAGAAAATCGGCCGCACAGGTATTGGCCGCCAGCATGCACTCCTCGATCAGCCGGTGGGCATCGTTGCGCACCTGGGCCACGATTTCGGTGATCTTGCCCTGATCGTCGCAGAGCATCTTCGTCTCGGCGGTTTCAAACTCGATCGCCCCCCGGCTCTGCCGCGCCTGCAACAGCGCCTTGTACAGCGCATACAGGTCCGAGAGCTGCTCCAGCAGCGGCGCGCGCCGCTCGATGGCCGCCAGATCATCCCCCGACAGGATGCCCCAGACCTCGTTATAGGTAAGGCGCGCCGCCGAGTGCATCACCGCCGGATAAAACTGATACGCCGCCACATCGCCATCCGGGTGCACCACCATGTCGGCCACCAGCACCAGCCGGTCCACCTCGGGGTTGATCGAGCACAGCCCGTTCGAGAGCTTCTCGGGCAGCATCGGAATCACCCGCCGCGGGAAATACACCGAGGTGGTGCGCTGCTGGGCCTCGCGGTCCAGCGCACTGCCCGGGCGCAGATAATGGCTCACGTCCGCAATCGCCACCAGCAGCCGCCAGCCGGGCACGGGCTTGCCCACCTCGTTCTTCAGCGGCGCGCAATAGACGGCATCATCGAAATCCCGGGCATCCTCGCCATCGATCGTCACCAGCGGCACATCGCGCAGATCCACCCGCATCCGGTAATCGGCCGGGCGCAGCGCATCAGGCAGCGTGTCGGCCTCGGCCAGCACGTCGGCAGCAAACTGGTGCGGCACCTCGAACTTGCGCACCGCGATCTCGATCTCCATGCCCGGGTCACCCATCGTGCCCAGCACCTCGCGCACGCGACCGATGGCGGGCGTGTTCCAGTCGGGCGGCGAGAAGATCTCCACCGACACCACCTCGCCCGGCTGAGCCCCCAGCGTTCCACCGGGTTCGATCAGCACATCATGCTTGATGCGCTGGTCCTCGGGCACCAGCATCAGCACGCCGGCCTCTTCGACCAGACGCCCCACCACCGGGCGCTTGTTGCGCTCGGTCACTTCGACGATCTTGCCCTCGGGCCGTCCACGGCTGTCGGTGCCCACCCGGCGCACCAGCACGCGATCGCCGTGCATCACCTTGCGCATCTCGCGCGGAGGCAGAAAGATGTCGTCTCCGCCGGCATCCGGCAGGAAGAAGCCAAAGCCGTCACGGTGCCCCGACACCTTGCCCGGGACCAGGTCGATACGGCTCACCAGCATCAGGTCGCCCTTGCGCCCCTGCAGGATCTGGCCATCACGCTGCATCGCCGCCACCCGGCGGCGCATCCCCACCATCGCTTCGGGTTGCACCTTCATCCGCAGCACCAGCTCGTCGATGCTCAACGGGGCCCCCTCGGCGGCCAGCGTGTCCAGAATCGCCTGGCGGCTGGGAGGATCAGAAAAATTTTTGGTCATCGATTTGACATGCCCGGAAAAATGCTTAGAATACTCTTTATTGATTGATCGCTGATGACGAAGCAGCAACGCCACAGCGATTTTTCGATTGCCCAGATGGCGGAATTGGTAGACGCACTAGGTTCAGGTCCTAGCGCCAGCAATGGTGTGGAGGTTCGAGTCCTCTTCTGGGCACCAATTCCTGATGGCTGGTTGATCCAACCAGCGATCTGAAGTGAAAGGACCCGCGCAAGCGGGTTTTTTTACGTCCATGAAATTCGTCTCCTCGTGATTGGCAGCCTGCCCTTGTCGGCAGCTTGCCCTGGCCACAGCCCTCCCCTCACCCGCCCGGGGACGGCACCAGCTCAGCGGCTCAGTGTAGCACGCACGGATCATCCCCACGCACGGATCATCCCTTTCCCGCCTCCCACCGGCCGATCCACGCACCGCCCGGTCCTCCCCACCCGTTCATCACCCCATCGCCCATCCAGCGCACACGCCTGGCCAACCTCGGGCAGATACAGGCTTTCCCGGCCCCGACCTCCCCGGCTGAATCTTCAGGCCTCCATCTGGATGCAGCACGCTCCATGTCTGCATGCTGCACGGCCCCATCTGCGTGCTGCACACACCCTCTGGATGCCGCAGGCTCCACCTGAATGTTGCACACCCCATCTGGATGCAGCACGCTCCATCTGAAATGCTGCACACCCCCCATCGGAATGCAGCACGCGCCTTCCGGATGCAGTCCCCGCCGTCTGAACGACAAGACCGCGGCGCGGCGGCTGGCTGGTGTAATGTTGTGGTGGTCTTCAACGACAACCTTCACAAACAACGGCTTTTCTTCTGCACCATGCACGCCTTGTCCATCGGCCCCTTCTCGCTTCCCACCTCGCTGCTGATTCCGGCGGTGGCCACCTTTGCTGGCCTCTGGGCTGGCGAGCGCCTGTTGCGCCGCACGGATGGCAGGCAACAGGCGCAGCGCTTTGGCAACCTGATGCTGTTGCGGGTCATCCTGCCCGGCCTGCTGCTGGCCCGCCTGGCCTACATCGTGCAGTTCTGGCCGTCCTACGCCGCTGCACCGCTGACGATGCTCGACATCCGTGATGGCGGCTTCAACATCTGGGCCGGCGTCTTTGCCGCCTGGTTGCTGGCACTCTACATCGGCCAGCGCAACGGCATGCTGCGCCGGCCGCTGATGATGGCCCTGGCCTGCATGACCGCCATCGGCCTGCTGGGGCAGGAGCTGTTGCTGGCCCCTTCACCCAGAAGCATGCCGCTGCCCACCGCCCGCTTTCAGAATCTTGAAGGCGAGGCATTGTCGATGCAGCGTTTTGCCGGCAAACCCACCGTCATCACGCTCTGGGCCACCTGGTGCCCGCACTGCAAGCGCAGCATGCCGGTGCTGGCCGAGATCCAGCGCCAGCATCCCGAGCTGAACGTCGTGCTGCTCAATCAGGGCGAAAGCCGCGAACAGGTACAGGCCTTCCTGCAGCGCCACCCCCAGGCCCCCACCCGGAACCAGCTGCTCGATCCTCAGAAGCTGGCTGGCCAGCACTTTGGCGTGCAGGCCGTGCCCACCACACTGTTTCTGGATCGTCAGGGCCGGATGATCGATCTGCGCATCGGCGCCCTCTCGCATGCAGCCCTCACACAACGCATTCAGCAGTTGCTGGCCCCGTCCATCTAATCACGGTCCGCCGGGCGACCAGCAAAGCGTCAGTCAGGCTGCCACACCCCTTGCCAACGGCATGCCTGAAGCCTTAGGGTCTGGGTCTGCCACAAGCGCCACGTTTCCTTCTGCCCTTCCCTGCTTTTGACCTCAACCTCATCAACCGGAGAACACAGCATGCTCAACTGGTCTGACTACCGCAAGAAACTTGCCCGTCGCATTGGCGAATTTGGGCGCCTCAGCCCCGACACCCTGAAGGGTTACGGCACGATGGCCGCAGCCAACAGCCAAAGCGGACATCTTGATGCCAAGACACGTGAACTGATCTCGCTGGCCGTGGCCGTCACCACCCGGTGCGATGGCTGCATTACCGTGCACACGGCCGATGCCCTGAAGGCCGGCGCCACCCGTGAGGAAATCGCCGAAGCCCTGGGCGTGGCCGTGGCGATGAACGCCGGTGCCGCCATGGTCTACTCGGCCCGTGTGCTGGATGCGGTCGACGCCAACCAGCAGGCCAGCAGCTGAGATGCCCGGGTCGGGGCATGCCCCTGGCCCCGGCCACGTTCCCAGGCCGCCGGCCTTCCGCGAGGCCGCCCTGCGCATGATGCCACGCGTCCGCAGCTCAGGCTGCGGCCGCGAGGCGCCGCTCCCTTTCGCTCAGCGCCCGCCGTGCTGCACCCATTTGGGCGCGGCGGGCGGCTGATAATCGCGCAGCCGGGCCAGCAGGTCTTGCGGTGTGGTGGCCACGATCAGCATCTCCCGATAGGCCGGCCTCAGAAAGCCCTGGGCCACCACCCCATCCAGAAAAGCCAGCAGGCCATCGTAATACCCCTGGACATTGAGCAGCGCGCACGGCTTGCCGTGATAACCCAGCTGCGCCCAGGTCCACACCTCGAAAATCTCTTCCAGCGTGCCGGCGCCGCCCGGCAGGGCCACAAAGGCATCCGACAGCTCGGCCATCATCGCCTTGCGCGTGTGCATCGAGTCCACCACATGCAGGGCACTCAGGCCCTCATGGGCAATCTCGCGTCCAGCGAGTGCCTGGGGAATCACCCCGATCACTTCGCCGCCCCGCGACAGCGCGGCATCGGCCACCACGCCCATCAGCCCCACCGACGCACCGCCGTAGACCAGACCGATGGCGGCATCGGCCAGTGCCTGACCCAGCTGTGCAGCCATCTCGGAATAGACCGGCAGATGACCGCTGGCCGATCCGCAAAATACACACACACGCACCCGCTGTCTCCCCAATATCAACGAAAGCCGCCAATCTAAAACCGCAGGCAGCAGGACGCAACCAGGCCGTCGCAACAGGACGTCGGTTTTTGCGGAGCAGAATAAAAAATGGGAAGGGGTACTGCAGGCGGGAAAATTTGAAGCTGTAGCTTGAAGAAGTGGCGTCCCGTAGGGGATTCGAACCCCTGTACTCACCGTGAAAGGGTGATGTCCTAGGCCTCTAGACGAACGGGACCTGCTACAACCTTGCGGTACTCTGTAGAACCGAAGCTCTACATTATACACCAAAAACAAAGCCTTGCAACACAAGGCCTGTTTTTACCGATCAACATCCTTCGGGATGTTTTTTCTTTCTTCTCTCCAGACCGAAGCCCAATTGAAGAAAAATGGTGGAGGTAAGCGGGATCGAACCGCTGACCTCTTGCATGCCATGCAAGCG
>JAUNLD010000001.1:0-30154 GCA_030532425.1 Lautropia sp.
CTCAAGCTTACGCTTTAGCGGCCTGAACTGTGCAGGTTCTGGTGGGTCATTACAGTCATGGCCATCATCTATTTAGCCACCTGTGTCACTTTTGGCGGCTACTTCCTGTACAACTGGGGAATCGCCAAGACGTCTGCGATTGAAGCCAGCATTTTCCTAAACCTGATCCCAGTATTCGGTTTGATCTTGGCCTATGTCGTACTGGCAGAGAAACCTACGGCTGTGCAGAGCGTCATGGTAGGCCTCATCATCATAGGTGTGCTGCTGTGCGAATTTGGGCCTGGGCGCCTGCCTACTCCATGGTTCTCCGACGCGAAGGCTAAGCAGGAGCGCAACTCCTTGTGACCGGATGGCTTTGGGTAGCAACAGGTCCAACCCATTCTTCAACTCAACTGTAGGCTACCTCCCCACCCCCACCACCGTTCGTAACAGGCAGCCGTCCGTTTGAGCATCCGGACGGCTGAGGGGGAGTGCAAGCCGGGGGCGGGCACGGCAAACTGGCGGGCCACGATTCCCTGTCCAGAGGTTTGCTGCCCGTGTCTCCGACGATGCCATCCCAGACAAAGCCCCAAGGCGCCGACAAGGCCGATGCCGCCGCGCTGCCCGGTCTGGCGAGGGTGCTGATCCAGCACAAGCTGCTGACACCCGAACAGGCACGCGAGGCGCACGCCAGGGCCCGCGCCGCGGAAAACGTCAGCCTGCTGGACGAGCTGGTGCTCAACAGCAAGGTGCTGAACCCCACCCGGCTGGCACAGTTCTTTGCAGAAACCTTCGGCATGCCGGTGATGGATCTGGCCAGCCTGGACTTCAGTCAGGTGCCACTGGACCAGATCGACCGCAAGCTGCTGGCCGAGACGCGGGTGATTCCGCTGTTCCGCCGGGGCAACCGGCTGTCGGTGCTGGTGTCGGATCCAACCGACCAGCAGGCGCTGGAGCGGGTGAAGTTCCAGCAGCAGGCGATCATCGATCCGATCCTGGTCGAGCACACCAAGCTGAGCAAGCTGATCCAGAACATCGACCAGAGCACGGCCGACAAGCTGGCAGACCTGATCGGTGACGCGCTGGAAGAGGACCAGGGCGTGCCCGACGGCGCCGTGGCCCTGGAAGACAATTCGGATGTGGATGATGCGCCGATCGTGCGCTTTTTGCAGAAGGTGCTGATGGACGCCATCAACGGCGGCGCCTCGGACATCCACTTCGAGCCCTACGAAAAGTTCTACCGCATCCGCTTCCGGGTGGATGGTGAGCTGCGCGAGATCACCCAGCCACCGCTGGTCATCAAGGACAAGCTGGCCTCGCGCATCAAGGTGATCTCGCGGCTGGACATCTCTGAAAAACGTGTCCCGCAGGATGGCCGGATGAAGCTGGTGGTGTCGGCCAACCGCGCCATCGACTTCCGGGTGTCGACGCTGCCGACGCTGTTTGGCGAAAAGATCGTGATGCGTATTCTCGATCCGTCGTCGGCCAAGCTGGGCATCGACGCGCTGGGCTACGACCCGGTGCAGAAGGAGGCGCTGCTCAATGCCGTGCAGCGCCCCTACGGCATGGTGCTGGTGACGGGGCCGACCGGTTCGGGCAAGACCGTGTCGCTCTACACCTGCCTGAACATTCTCAACCAGCCGGGTGTCAACATCGCCACGGCCGAAGACCCTGCTGAAATCAACCTGCCCGGCATCAATCAGGTCAACGTCAACGACAAGGCGGGCCTGACCTTCTCGGCCGCGCTGAAGTCCTTCCTGCGTCAGGATCCGGACATCATCATGGTGGGTGAGATCCGCGACCTGGAAACGGCCGACATCGCCATCAAGGCGGCGCAGACCGGTCACATGGTGATGTCGACGCTGCACACCAACGATGCGCCCACCACCCTCACCCGTCTGATGAACATGGGGGTGGCGCCGTTCAACATCGCCTCGTCGGTGATCCTGATTACCGCCCAGCGTCTGGCACGGCGCCTGTGCAGCTGCAAGCAGCCGGTGGATCTGGACGACGACACGCTGCTGGCCGCGGGCTTCACCGAAGACGACCTGGACGGCAGCTGGCGTCCGTACAAGGCCGTGGGCTGCGAGCGCTGCAACGGCTCGGGCTACAAGGGCCGGGTGGGCATCTACCAGGTGATGCCGATCTCGGAAGAAATCCAGAAGATCATCCTGACCTCGGGCAATGCCATGGAAATTGCCGAGCAGGCCAGGCGCGAAGGCGTCAATGATTTGCGTACCTCGGGCCTCATCAAGGTGAAACAGGGCCTGACCACCATCGAAGAAGTGCTAGGCGTAACCAACGAATGAATACCTTTCCCCTCCAGTTTGTTGCCTTGTCTGCCCAGGAGAGGCATTGGGCCAGCCCGGCCTTTGCGCATCCCGACACGTTACCGCGTGACGGCGGCTTGCAGCAGGAATCCTGGCAGTCGCACGCGGCTGCCAGCCACGACACGACCACCCTCAATACGGCGGGAGCGAATCTGACATGGCTGCCAAGGCAATGAACCCGGCTGCGCAACGTGCGCAGGCCGCCAACAAGGTCAAGGAATTCACCTACGCCTGGGAAGGGCGCGACCGCACCGGCAAGCAGCTGCGCGGCGAGACCCGCGCCAGCGGCGAATCGATCGTCATCAGCTCGCTGCGCCGTCAGGGCATCAGCGTCACCCGCATCAAGAAGCAGCGCTACAAGCGCATCAGCGGCAAGATCCAGGACAAGGACATCACGCTGTTCACGCGCCAGCTGGCAACGATGATGAAGGCGGGCGTGCCGCTGTTGCAGGCCTTCGAGATCGTGGCCAAGGGCACCGACAACCGCGCGGTGGCCAAGCTGTTCACCGACATCAAGGGCGATGTCGAGACCGGCACGGCCCTGTCGCAGGCCTTCCGCAAGTATCCGCTCTATTTCGACAACCTGTTCTGCAACCTGGTGGGTGCCGGTGAGCAGGCCGGTATTCTGGACGACCTGCTCGACCGCCTGGCGCTCTACAAGGAGAAGATGCAGGCGATCAAGGCCAAGATCAAGTCGGCGCTGTTCTACCCGACGGCGGTGATGGTGGTGGCCTTCGTGGTGGTGGCGGTCATCATGCTGTTCGTGGTGCCAGCCTTCAAGAGCGTGTTCGAGAGTTTCGGCGCCGACCTGCCGGCCCCCACGCTGTTCGTGATGGCCCTGTCGGACTACTTCGTCAACAACTGGTACATCATCTTCGGCGGCATCGGCCTGGGCATCTACGTGTTCATGCAGTCGTGGAAGCGCTCGCCCAAGATGCAGATCTTCATGGACAAGCTGTTCCTGAAGCTGCCGATCTTTGGCCCCGTGATCCGCAAGGCCACCATCGCCCGCTGGCTGCGCACGCTGTCGACGATGTTTGCCGCCGGGGTGCCGCTGGTCGAGGCCCTGGATTCGGTGGGCGGTGCCTCGGGCAACCACGTCTACATGCAGGCGACCAAGAAGATCCAGCAGGAAGTGGCCACCGGCACCACGCTGACGGTGGCGATGCAGAATGCCAATGTCTTCCCCAACATGGTGTTGCAGATGGCCTCGATCGGTGAGGAATCCGGTTCGCTGGACGCGATGCTGGGCAAATCGGCCGACGTGTTCGAGCGCGAGGTGGATGATGCGGTCGAGAGCCTGTCGTCGCTGATGGAACCGCTCATCATGGTGGTGCTGGGCACGCTGATCGGTGGCCTGGTGGTGGCGATGTACCTGCCGATCTTCAAGCTGGGTCAGGTGGTCTGATCCGGCAGGCCGGGCGCGGGCCGCGATGCCCGCCCCGGCCCTCTCCCGACAAGGCCCGGACGGCCCTGTGCAGCACGGATGCCCGGCAGGTGTGTGACGACACACACCCCGCCCCTCACCGACCGCATCAGGACAGCCGGGCCTTGCTGTTGTTTTGAAGAGCCGGCGCAAACGGCGGCATGGGCAGCCGGCGCCCGGCATGAAAGAATCCGGCCCAGGCCCCGCCTCTGCGGACGACAGGAGCCAGGCAGCACCAACCGGGCCATGCCAGCCCCGTTACCGGGCTCGCGGGCCGCAGCAACCAGGAATCACAGCATGGGCATCCAAGACATCCACTGGATCACGCCGGAATTTTCGGTGGCGGTGGCCGCCATTCTCGGCCTGCTGGTGGGCAGTTTCCTCAACGTGGTGATCCACCGCCTGCCGCTGATGATGCAGGCCCGCTGGGAGGCCGAAGCCGCTGCGCTGAACGCGCAGCTGCACGATCAGCCGCCACCGGCCGCACCAGAACCCTTCAACCTGATGGTGCCGCGTTCACGCTGCCCGTCGTGTGGCCATGCCATCACCGCGCTGGAAAACATTCCGGTCCTGTCGTGGCTGTGGCTGCGTGGCGCGTGCAGCCAGTGCAGGACGCGCATCCCCTTCCGCTACCCGGCCGTGGAGCTGGTGAGCGCTGCCCTCGCCGCCGCCAGCGTCTGGCACTTCGGCTTCGGCATCACCGGGCTGGCGGCCACGGCCCTGTGCCTCACGCTGCTGGTGCTGACGCTGATCGACTACGACACCCAGCTGCTGCCCGACGACCTGACACTGCCGCTCCTGTGGGGCGGGCTGCTGCTCAACCTCACGGCCTGGGGCCTGACGCCGCTGGCCGATGCCGTCGTCGGTGCGATGGCCGGCTATCTGGCCCTGTGGAGCATCTACTGGCTGTTCAGACTGCTGACCGGCAAGGAAGGCATGGGCTATGGCGACTTCAAGCTGCTGGCCGCGCTGGGGGCCTGGCTGGGCTGGCAGGCGCTTCCGGCCATTATCCTGCTGTCATCGGTGGTCGGCGCGCTGGTGGGCATCAGCCTGATCCTCTTCAAGGGCCACGGCCGCGAGCAGCCGATTCCGTTCGGCCCGTATCTGGCCGGCGGCGGGCTGCTGGCGCTGTTCTTCCGCGCCGAGGTGATGCAGCTGCTGGGCCTGGGCTGAACGCGTGGTGACCTGTTCAAGGCAAGGCCCATCGACCTTACAATGGGCATGAACCCCTTTTGCAACGAGGACATCCATGCCCACACTCACCGTCACTGCCAAAGGGCAGGTCACACTCAGACGCGAGCTGTTGCAACACCTCGGCATCAAGGCTGGAGACAAGATCGAAATCGAGGCACACCCCGGGGGTGAGCTCCGGATCAAGGCTGCCCAACCAACCGGCAGCATCGAGGATTTCATCGGCCTGCTGGCGGGTCAGACCGACAAGGTCGCCACGATCGACGAGATCAACGAAGCCATTTCAGACAGCTGGGCTGGCATGCGATGAAAATCGCGGTCGATACCAACGTGCTCCTTCGCAGCGTGGTACGGGATGATCCCCGGCAGGCAAGCGTTGCCGACAGAGCACTACGTGAAGCCTCGCTGATCGCCATCTCCCTGCCCTGCCTATGTGAATTCGCCTGGGTACTGCGCAAGGTCTACCGATTCGAGCGGGCCAAAATCGCACTCGCCATCCGGGCCTTGATGGGAGCAGACAAGATCGTACTCAATCGCCCCGCTGTCGAGGCAGGCCTGTCATTACTTGAGGCCGGCGGCGACTTCTCCGACGGTGTGCTGGCCTACGAAGGTGCCCGCCTGGGCGGCGAAACCTTCCTGTCCTTCGACCGCCAGGCCGTCTCGCTGCTACAAAGACAGGGGATGCCGGTCAGGATCCTGTATGCGTCAGATAACTGAACTCCTTTGAGAAAACGTCACCATCATGACAGCCAAAATAAAAACGTGGGAAGAGATTGCTGACGAATTCCATCAAGGCACCATCCTTCTTGGACCCTGACTGTCTACGGATGGAACTTTGGAGATCAAGATGAGCACCTGCTCAAACGAATGGCAAACTCTGGCATAGAGAAAATCGCCGTATCAGTCTATAAAAATGATGATGCCAATGAAAGACAAATTGACGAATACACAGGCAAAGTCAAGAAATTTATCGATAAAAATCTTGGCAAAAACGTGAAAGTTATTTTCTTTGACAGCCAGAGCCCCGGCTGCTGGATCAACCCACCGTCTGCCCCTGACAAGTGATCTGATATGCGATTGCACATCCGTCATCACCATCTGCTTCAACCCATAAAAAGTTGTCTGAAATTTTCATGCCCCCCAACATTGATTCAGAAGCTGCCCGTCTTCCCCTCATCGGCCTCACCGGCGGCATCGGCAGTGGCAAGAGCCTGGTGGCCGATCTGTTCGTGGCGCGGGGGGCGGCGCTGATCGACACCGACCAGATCGCCCATGCGCTGACGGCATCGGGCGGGCGGGCCATCCCGGCCATCCGCGAGGCTTTCGGCGACGCAGTGATCGCGGCTGATGGCCGGATGGATCGCGCGGTGATGCGCCAGCGCGTCTTTGCCGACCTGGACCAGAAGCAGCGGCTGGAGTCGATCCTGCATCCGATGATCCTGGCCGATGCACAGGCGGCCATCGAGACGGCCCGCGCCAGCGGTGCCCCCTATGCGCTGGTGGCCGTGCCGCTGCTGCTGGAAACCGGGCACTGGGTCTCGCGGGTGGACCGTGTGCTGGTGGTGGACTGCCCCGAGGCGATGCAGGTGCAGCGGGTGATGCAGCGCTCGGGCCTGACGGCCGAACAGGTCGAGGCGATCATGGCCGTTCAGGCCACGCGCGAGGAACGGCTGGCGGCCGCCGATGACGTGATCGACAACAGCGGCCCTGTTGCCGACACCGGGATGCAGGTCGGGCGCCTGCACCAGCAGTATCTGGCACTGGGTGGCTGACGGCCACGGCAGGTGTGGCGCGGCCAGCCCGGGGCATGAGGTATCCGTCCTGGCCGCTGCCGAAGCCGTCTGGACGATGCTGACGGGCGATGCAGACCTGGCGCCACACCCCCGCCAACCCGACGCGCCCCAGCGCCCATTCGTCGGCCGGATCGCCCGCCACCGGCATTGTCGGCTAGAGCGGCAGGGTTATCATTGGCGATGACCCCACGAGCCCTGCCCGGCCGGGCAACGGGACGGAACCAGACGGCGGCCCCCATGATTATCTACCTGCATCCGTTCAACGAGCGTGTCCGCACCATGCTGCGGCTGGACGAACTCTATCGCCGCTTCGAGCGGCTGGTGGGGCGCAACGACGCACTGTCGCACCATGCAGCCCTGGGCACGCTGTTCGAGATCATGGAGCTGTCGTCGCGTGCCGAGGTGCGCGCCGACCTGCTGCACGAGCTGGAGCGCCAGCGCCAGACGCTGCTGGCCTTTCGTGATGACCCTGATGTTGCCGTGGATGCGCTCTCTTCCATCCTGGGCGAGATCGAGGATGCCGCCGCCCGCCTGCAACACAGCAGCAGCAAGGCCGGCCAGGGGCTGCGCGACAACGACTGGCTGATGAACATCCGCAGCCGCAGCGTGATTGCCGGATGCAGTTTTCAGGTAGACCTGCCCTTTTACTACGCCTGGCAGCATCGCCCGGCCGAAGAACGGCGCGAGGCGATCATCGAATGGGCGCGCCCCTTCGGCCCGGTCCGCGAGAGCCTGGCGATCGTGCTGCGGCTGCTGCGCGAATCGGGCCAGCGCAGCCGCGTCAGCTCGCACAATGGCAGCTATCAGCAGCAGCTGGGCGGCAAGACCTACCAGCTGGCCGAAATCCACCTCGACGAAAGCCTGGGGGCCATCCCCGAGTTTTCGGCCAACAAGTACATGCTGTGGATCCGCTTTGGCCGGCTGGACCGCGAGTTCAAGACCCGCCCCTACGAGGGCACGGTCGATTTTCAGCTGAGCCTGTGCAACCTGTAGGCATTCGCGATACACGCTCCCTGTTTCCTCTGGGCCCGGTGCGCCCGCTGCACCGGGCGCAGCGCTGGCCCCCCGGCGTGCAGCCTTGGCTGTGGGCTGGTATGCTGGCGCCCATGACACCCGATGATGCCGCCACGGGCGACGCACCGCGCCGCCCCCTCACCGTCAACTGTCCGCACTGCCAGCAACCGGCCGAATTCTCGCCGGCCAACCGCTGGCGCCCCTTCTGCTCGCAACGCTGCCGGATGATCGACCTGGGCGCCTGGGCCAACGATGAGTACGTGGTACCCGGCCGCCCCATCGAAGCGGACGACGACCTGCCTCCCCTCACCGGCAGCCACTGACAACGGCCGGAAGCGCACGCCGGACACCCCGGCGCCCTTCAGGACAGCGCGGCCTGGCCCCTACAGATGCAGCCCTTCGGTCCCGCATGGTCATCCGCCAATCGCCTGCCCGCCAGTTTCGTGCGACGTACCGCACAAAGTGATCGTATAAACGGGGGCATGTCTGTCCAACGGATGATGAAGCCATGTCGGGGAGTTTCCCGTCCCGGAGCGTCTTGCGCCATGCCCTGCTTGCCGGGGCCACGATACTGCCACTGTCGCTGGCAGCCCCGTCTGCACACGCGCTGACCGAGCTGAGGTTCACCAACCATACCGATGGCACGCCGGACTTCAACGACAGCGATGGCCCTGGCCTGGACAGCGGGCCGGCCAACCGCATCGTCCGCACCAACGACAGTTACGAATACAGCGTCTCGTTTGCCACCCAGCCTGCCGACACCAACTCCCGCGTTGTCCTGACGCTGCCGCCCCCGGCAGCCGGTGGCACGCCGCCCAGCCGCTGGAGCTTTCTGCCGCCCGAATGCACGCGCGCCGGCTCCAGCATCTCGGCCGACGGCCAGCAACTGACGTGCACGCTGTCCGACCTGGGCGCGGCCGCCACACGCTCGGTGTACTTCCGGGCCGACGTGTCCGGCACCACGCGCCACGGCACCGCACTGCCCCCACCGTCGATCCAGATGTCGTCATCGGCCACGCCGTCCATCCAGCCGTCGGAAATGCCCCAGACGCTGACCGTCAGCGCGGCGCCCTTTTACGACGTGCAGGTCTTGCCCCTGTCCCAGAACCGGAGCGCCCTGAAAGAAGGCAACGGCCCCCAGGGCGAAGACGGCTTCTTTCACCGTTTCAACGTGGGGCTGGTGGCACGCAACCCGCACAACGACGCCCGGAAGACGTTCGGCAAGAAAGGGCTGGAGATGCTGGACCCCACCCAGCCGATCGACATCGAACTGGATGTGAGCAGGTTTCCGGCCTCGGTGCGGGTGGACAACTGGCGCACCCCCGGCCCCCTCAACAACGCCAATGCGGTTGTCGGCGGTTTCTCTGACGGCTGCGGCAGCCAGAACAATGGCCGGCCCAGCGCCCTCTCGGGAGGCCTGGCCAGCTTCTATGGCCGGGTACAGGATCGCGGCCCCGACGCACTGGACCCCAAGGTCCGGCCATACAGCGTGAGCAATGGCGGCGACTGTAGCGTGACCTCGCACGACCGCAACCACATCCGGCTGCAACTGACGGGCACCGACACCTCGCTGGCCCACACGCCCACCGCCTTCACGCAGACCAATGCACCGGTTCCACCCACCGATTTCTGGGTGGCCAACAAGGTGCTGGTCCTCTGGACAAACATCGACGACTATCCCCTGGGCCAGAAGGTCTCCCATCCGCTCAGCTTCGTCAGCTATCAGGGGCAATCGATCAGCGGCCAAACCATCAGCGGCAATGACCCCAAAAACGACACGGCCAGCCATGAACTGACCAACGTCGCGGCCGGCGACGTACTCAAGGGATTTCAGCCGGATGCCAGCCGCCCCGCGCCCTGGGGCACGGTACGCGACTCCACCCTCAAAAGTGGCAACGCCGTCAACCAGATGGCCGCTGGGCAGACCGTGGCAGGCTACATTGCCTATCACAACCGCGGCACCGTTCCCCATCGCAACATCGGCCTGTGCGAGATCATCGACCGGACGGCTTTTGACATCGGCCCCAATTTTGGGGTGAGCCTGGGCGGCAATCGTCGTAACGGTGCCGTCATCCTCTATGGCGCCCACAAGAGCGGGTCGCCCTACTTTGCCTCGACCGATTCGGCCCCTTCGGAGTACGAAGGACGACTGGCCTCCGAGCGCTCGGTCGAAGGCACCTCGGCCTACAGCACCGCCCGCTGCGCCGACCCCGGCATCGACTGGTTCGACACGCCCGAGAAGGCCGAGGCAGCCGGTGGTCTGGTTTATGTCCGTGCCAACCACACCTCGCTGCCGCTGGGCACCGAGCTGACGATGTCGGTGCGCGGGCTGACCCTGCGCAAGACCTGGGCCGCCACCATCGAGGTGCTGACACCGACGCGGCATACCCGCGTCGCGGGCGAGCCGATTCCCAACGACGCCATCATCCGCAACCGGGCCGGCATCCTGTCGGACACCATGCCGGAATTGCGGCAGCGTGCCACCCTGCGCGACCATCTTCGCGTCATCAGCGCCCAAACCAGTTCGCGCATCGACAAGGCCGTGATCGAGCCGGCCACGGCGGCCCAGGGTGTGCCGGTTTCTGCCGGCACCACGCTTGGCTACCGGCTGATTCCCCGCTATGCCACCCACCTGCCCCCCACCCCCGGCACCGTCACCGTGACCGACGTGCTGCCTTCGGGCCTGAGCTACATCGCGGCCAGCGCCACCGTGGATGGCACGCCGCAGGAGCCGCGGGTGCAAACCGACACCCCGGCGCAGGGGCTGACCACCCTCACCTGGACCTTTGCCGATCGCACGCCGCACCTGGGGGGCGTGACCGAAGCGGGGGCGGCCCTGCCTGCCATCGAGTTCAAGGCGCGCGCCCACCGTTCGCTGGCCGATGGCGTGATCCTGAGCAACCAGGCCGCGATCAGTGGCGGCCCCTTCGATATCGAGCCCGACTGCACCTATGACCCGAACAACAACGTCGGCTACGGCAGCTGCCTGAAGGCCGCACGGGTCGATGTGCCGGTGCAGTCACCGCCCGGCTTCATCCTGGAAAAGTCGGCCGCCCGCGGCACGATCGAACCGGGCGACCCCTTTGAATACGTCGTCAGCTTTGTCGCCATCGGCCAGGAGCTGCGTCCGCCCGAAATCCCCGATGTGATCGATGTCCTGCCCTTCCTGGGAGATGGCGTCGACAACCCGGCCATGCACTTCACGGCCCGCAGCCCCGCCTCGCATTTTGATCCGGGCGCCTACGCGCTGGCCGAAGTGCTGCCGCCGCCTGCCGACAAGGCTGCCGTGGTCTACTACACCAACAAGGCACCCAACCAGATCCACAACGACCCGCAGCACGAAAGCAACCGCATTCCCGGTGGCAGCACCCGCTGGTGCCTGCACGGCGAACTGGGGCAGGCGGGCTGTCCTGCCGATGTGTCGGCATCGACCGCCATCCGGGTGCGGCCGGGCATCACCATGCTGCGCGCGGGTGTGCCCTATGAAATCCAGCTGAACATGATCTCGCACCCGGTGCTGGCCTGGCCGGGCAGCATCTTTGCCAATCGCGCCAGCTCGCGTCCGCCCAACCCGGCAGCCACCCTGCTCTATGTGGAATCGCAATCCCGCCTGCAAGTGCAGGTGAGCATGGCGATGAGCAGCCTGAGCGGCCGCGTGTTTGCCGATATCGATCAGGACAATCAGTTCGACGCCGATGACTGGGCGCTGCCCGGCCAGTGCGTGAGCATTGCCGGCACCAATGTCAAGCAGCAGAAACTGGTGTTTTCGATGCGCACCGATGCCGAAGGCCGCTTCAGTTTTGCCGAAGGTGCGGCCAACCGTGTCCACGAAGGTGCCGACTGTTCGGGAACGCCGCTGCGCCACTTCCTCGGGCTGATGCAGGGTGACTACACGCTGACGCGCCAGACGGCCGGGACGCAGCACACGCATGCCGGCGCCAACCACGCGGGCAGCAGTGGCGGCACGGCCGCGGCCAGCCACATCGGCCGCATCAGCCTGGGGGCGTCCACGCACGCCACCGATTATCACTTCACCGACCAGCCCACCCTGCCACAGCTGACGCTGTCGGCCACGGTCAACAACCGCCATGGCGGCACCGCCCAGGCCAGCGACGTACCGCTCCAGGCACGCAAGCAGGGTGCGCCGGATACCGGCCCGGCGGTGATCGAAGGCAACAGCGGCAGCAGCACCGTCACCACGGCTGCGGTGCCTGCCGGCCAGTATCTGCCTGGCCTGAGCATCCCTGCCGGCTACCGGGCCGGTGCCTGGCACTGCGTGGTCAACGATCAGCCCGTGCCAGCCGAACCGCTGGTGCTGAATCTTGGTGACAAGGCACAGTGCACGGTGGCGCTGGAAGACCTGCCGGCCCGGCTGACGCTGGTGAAGCAGCTGGACATCCGCCATGGCCGCCAGGCCCGCGTGGAAGACTTCATGCTGCATGCCGAAGGGCAAGATGGCCTGCCCTCGCATTCGGGCGTCACCGGTGCCGCCGCGATCACGGCGGTGGAGGTGCCGGCAGGCCGCTACGCCCTGCGCGAGGATAATCGTGCAGGTTTCCTGCCCGGGCCGTGGAGCTGCCGCCTGACCCGCGCCGACGGCACCGAGACAGAGGCCGACATGGATGCCGCCACCGTGCGCGTGGGCAATGACGAGCATGCCGTGTGCACCATCACCAACACCGACGCCCCGCTGCGCGTTGAACTGGTACAGGTGAGCACCGATGACGGCGGCAAGCAGGGTCCCAACGACGATGTCCGCCTGTACGTGACACCGGTCAACCGGCCGGGCGAGCGCATTCCGCTGAAGGAAGGCGAGGCCGTCTCCACCCGGCTGGTACCCGGCGAAGAATATGAGCTGAGCGTGGCCAACACCCGGGGCTACACCACCAAGCTGATCTGCCGTGATGCCAGCCAGCGAGAGGTGCCCCTGCGCCTGGTGCTCGGGGCACAAAGCATCGGCTGTGTGGTCGAGCGCAAGCGCATTCCGACCGAAGCCAGCGTCGGCAAGCTGTTGAACGGCAATGTCATCCCCGTGACCGGCACCGCCAACGAGTACATGGTGCGCTATCAGCTGGACGTGCAGCACCGCGGGGGGGCGGGCGGCCACTATGATCTGGTCGATGCCCCGGCCTTTGACCCGGATGTGGAGATTGTCAGCCACTCGGTGCTGAAGGACGGCAAGGTGCTGTCCGTGGCCGGCCCGGCCGCTGGCCCGTGGACCCTGGCCAGCCAGGAACCACTGGCGATGGATGCGCGCCATCAGTACCAGGTGGATGTGCGGGTGCGTGTGCCCTTTGGCAGCAACACGGCCAACAACCGCTGCAGTGGCACGGGCGTGGGCCGGGGGCTGTTCAACCAGGTGCGGATGACGCTGCGCCAGGGCGAAGAAGGCACGCCGGGCACCCCTGCCCCCACCGTTCTGCAATCGCACGCCTGCGCCGACACACCTGAACCGCTGGAATCGGCCCAGCTGTCGGTGGACAAGCACAGCACGCAACGCAGCGCCGAGCTGGGCGAGCAGGTGCGCTACCAGCTGCGCATCCGCAATCTGGGGCGTGGACCCGCCCGCAACCCGGTGGTGGTCGACCAGCTGCCGGCCGGCTTCCGGCTGGTGCCCGGCTCGATCCGGGTGAAAGGTGCCCGCCAGACCGGCATCAGCCAGCACGGCCGCACGCTGCGCATCACGCTCGATCGTGTCGAGGCAGATACCAGCCGCCAGGCCCAGGTCGTGGTCAGCTATGCCCTGCGCGTGGGCGTCGGTTCACAGGAAGGCGATGGCATCAACCGCGTGCACATGGAGTGCATCTCGGGCAACAGCACGCAACCGGCCCGGTGCTCGAACGAATCGCGCTGGAAGGTAAAGGTACTGCCCGGCATTTTCTCGGAAGAAGCCTGCGTGGCCGGCCAGATCTTTGTGGACTGCAACGGCAACTCGGTCAAGGATGCGGAAGAGCTGGGCATCCCGGGCGTGCGGCTGTACTTCCAGAACGGCACCTGGCTGCAGAGTGATGCACACGGCAAGTACAGCCACTGCGGCCTGCGCCCGCGCACCCACGTGCTGAAGGTGGACAGCCGCACCCTGCCCCGCCGCAGCCGCCTGGTGACCAGCAGCGCCCAGAACTCCGGCGATGCCCACAGCCTCTTCATCGACGCCCGCAAGGGCATGCTGCACCGGGCCGATTTCATCGAGGGCAGCTGCAGCGCCACGGTGATCGAGCAGGTGAAGGCACGCCAGGCGCGGGCCGACGAAGCCGGCCAGCAGACCGAAGCGGGCCAGCCGGCGCTGAGCTTCGAGAGCAAGCGCGGTCCCAGCGCCCGCCCGCGCCTTCAGGGTACGGATGGGGCCAACCAGCCGATGAGCCGGACGCGGCACTGAGGTCGGCCAGAGCGGCGCCCTTCGGGGCGTGTCTGACTTCGTGGCTGCACGCCCCCTTTCGCCGGGAGCGCCATCGGCTCATGCTCGCGTTGCGCCGCCAAATCGCCGATGGTGCCCCCGGCTGCGGGGCTTTGTGCGTGTCTGACCTGACTGCGGGGCCTGTGCGTGTCTGGTCTGGTTTCTTGGCGTCTCAGGGCCAGATGGCGCGCTGCATGGCGATGCCCTGGGCACCGGCAGCCTGTGCCCGTGGGGCGTCGGCCGGGTGGCAGCCTCCCAGCGCATAGGTGGGCACCGGTGTGTGGGCAATCATCTGCTCGAAAGCCGCCCAGCCCAGTGTGGGCGCATCAGGATGGCTGCGGGTGGGCAGCACGGGGCCGCAGACGGCCAGATCCACCTCCAGGCGGCCGGCGGCTTGCAGATCGGCGGCGCTGTGGCACGAAGCGGCCACCAGCGGATAGTCGGGGCGCTGCCCGTCCGCTGCCGTCAGGCAGGCATGCAGGTCGGCCCCGGTGAGATGGATACCGCCCCCCGTGGCAGCGGCCTGCCGGGCATGGCGGTGCGGATGGCGGCTGCTGACCAGCACGCGCACACCGCTACCCGGTACGGCCTGCATCACGGCATCGAACAGGGCATCGAAGGCCGGCCCGCTCAGGGAGGGTTCGCGCAACAGCAGCAGCGGCCGGCCCGAATGGCTGTCGGTGCGCCTGTTTTCACGCAGTGTCTGCAACCAGTGCGCCAGACGCGCCAGCCAGGCATCCACCCCCTGCCCGCCTGCATCCGAGATGGCGTAGACCGACGGCAGACCCAGCCAGCGGATGGGCGCCAGTGAGGCAGGCAGCAGCGGTTCGACATCGACGGCGGCCGGCGGGCACCAGGCAAAGGCCTGCCCTTCGCGCGATTGCGGCTCGCCCTGCCAGTCGGTCACGCGCCGGAAATGCAGGCGGACGTGGGCATGTTCGTAGACATGCTCGCGCACCACCCACGGTTGCGAATCGCGTACCTGAATGCCCAGCTCTTCGTCCAGCTCGCGGGCCGTGGCCTGCGCCGGGGTTTCTCCCGGCTCGAACTTGCCACCGGGAAACTCCCACCAGCCCTCGAAGGGTTTGCCAGCCGGACGCTGGCCGATCAGGATCCAGCCATCGGCCGGGCGGATGACGATGCCCACCGCGACATCGACGACAGGGCGTGCCGAACTCATGCCGCCCCCGTTGTGCCGCCTGCCGGCACAGCATCGCCCGGCAGGGCCTTGCCTGCGCCCGCTGCGCAACGCTTCAGCCCGCGACGGCCAGCCCAGTCGCGGGCAAACTGCCAGCCGACCCGACCAGAGCGCGAGCCACGCTCCAGCGCCCAGCGCAAGGCATCGGCACGCGCTGCGTCGATGTCCGCAGCGTCAGCACCAAAGTGACGCATCCAGCTTGCCACGATTTCAAGATAATCATCCTGACGGAAGGGATAGAAGGCAATCCACAGGCCAAAGCGCTCGGACAGCGAGACCTTTTCTTCGGAGGTTTCGCCGGGATGGATCTCGCCATCGGCCTGGTGGCTGGCCTGGAGGTTTTCGGACAGCAGCTCGGGCATCAGGTGCCGCCGGTTGGAGGTGGCATAGACCAGCACATTGTCGGCCTGGCCGGCCAGCGAACCATCCAGCACCGTCTTCAGTGCCTTGTAGGCTCCCTCGCCCTGCTCGAAGGAGAGGTCGTCACAATAGACGATGAAGCGCTCGGGGCGGTGGGCCACACGCTCGACCAGCTCGGGCAGATCGGCCAGCAGGGCCTTGTCGACTTCGATCAGGCGCAGGCCCTGCGCCTGAAAGGCCGGCAGACACGCCTTGACCAGGGACGATTTGCCGGTGCCACGCGCGCCGGTGAGCAGCACGTTGTTGGCCGGCAAGCCCTGGACGAACTGGCGGGTGTTCTGTTCGACCAGACGTCTGGCTTCGTCGATGTTGCGCAGCGCATCGAGCGTGAGCGTGGCAGGCTGGCGGATGGCCAGCAGCTCGCCAACGCTGCCCAGCGGTGTCTGGCGGCGCTGCCAGCGAAAGGCACTGCACGACCAGTCTGGCTCGCGCGGCGACAGCTGCGCGGCCAGCGAGGCCAGCGCCCCCAGCTGTGCCATCAGGGGTTCGGCGGCGGCCAGCAGGCGGTCGATACGTGCCTCACGGCCGGTGTCGTCACGCCCGGGGGCCTTCGTGCCCTCTGCGCCTGCTGCGCCCCCCTGCATGGTCCCTGCGGCGGCCGCGTCTGCCTGTGCCTGCTCGGCATGTTCATCACCCACCTGCGGGCGGGCAGAGGTCAGGTGCTGCGGCGGTTTCGTCTTGTGAGCCGGAAAGGAACGATCCATCGACATGGCTGCGGGGCAAACCTCAGGAACGGTAGTCGGCATTGATCGACACATAGTCGTGCGAGAGGTCGCACGACCAGACGGTGGTGCTGGCATCGCCCCGGCCCAGACACACCCGCACCTGGAATTCGGCCTGCTTCAGCACACGCTGGCCGTCTTCCTCACGGTAGTCGGGGTCACGTCCACCGTCACGGGCCACGCGCACGTCATCCAGCCAGACCTCGACCTGATCGACATCGAGATCGAAGATGCCGGCATAACCGATGGCCGCCAGAATGCGGCCAAGATTCGGGTCCGACGCAAAAAAGGCGGTCTTGACCAGCGGCGAATGGGCGATGGCATAGGCCACGGCCGAGGCCTCGTCGACCGTGCGGCCGCCCTCGACCTGGATGGTGATGAATTTGGTAGCCCCCTCACCATCACGCACGATGGCCTGGGCCAGCCGGATGGCGGTGTCGGTCAGCGCCTGCAACAGCTCGCGCGCGCCGGGATCATTGTCGTTTTCGATGACGAGCGGGCCGCTCCCGGTGGACACCAGCAGGAAGGTGTCGTTGGTGGAGGTATCACCATCGACCGTGATGCGGTTGAAGCTGGCATCGGCAATCTGGCGCACCCAGATCGGCAGCAGCGTGGGCGAGATCCTGGCATCGGTGGCCAGCATGCCCAGCATCGTGGCCATGTTGGGGCGGATCATGCCGGCCCCCTTGGAAATGCCGGTCATCACCACCGGCTGGCCTGCTATCCGTTCGCTGTGCGACACCGCCTTGGGCAGGGTGTCGGTGGTCATGATGGCCTCGGCCGCCTCGGCCCAGTGCGCAGGCGCCAGATCGGCCACGGCCTCGGGTACCCCGGCCACGATACGCTCCACCGGCAGGTGCTCCAGGATGACGCCGGTAGACATCGGCAACACCTCGTCGGTGCGGCAATCGAGTGCGGCGGCCACGGCCTTGCAGACCGCCTCGGCCCGGCGCATGCCTTCGGCTCCGGTACCGGCATTGGCGATGCCGGTATTGACCACCAGCGCCCGGATCTGGCCGTGGCTGCTTTCCAGGTGCTGGCGCGCCAGCGTGACGGGCGCGGCGCAGAAGCGGTTGCGGGTGAACACGGCGGCTGCCTGTGCGCCCTCGGCAAACCGGACCACCAGCAGATCCCGCCGGCCGGGCTTGCGGATGCCGGCCCGGGCCGTTCCCAGTTCGACACCGGCGACGGGCAACAGGGCGGCCGGATCGGGTGCAGACAGGTTCACGGGCATGATGGTCTTCCTCTCGGGGGTGGGTGTGCCGGTGGGGCGGCCTCTGCCCGACGAGGGGCATGACGGGCAGGCAGCGCCGGGGGTGATAGCCGGGCACACGCCATCCTGCCGGCCGCAACGATGCAGTGCCCCCGGCGCGGCGGTGTCCGGGCCTGTGTCGATTCAAGATTAACACAGTGCCTGCACCCTTCGGCTGCGGACGACTTCCGGACGGCACGCCAACGGGCTGCCGTGTTTTTGCAACCTGCCCGCCCGTCGATACCGGCCCGTGATCCCTTGCATCGGCCGCTTCACCCGTACCGGCCCACCCGGCTGACACTGGAAGCGCCGATGGCAGATGCGCCGACGGCATCTCCCATGGACAGAAAGCATCGATGCCCCCCTCCCGCACCGTCCGGCCGAACATGCACGCTCAGCAAGACACATCCTGCGCGCAGGGAACACGCCGGCAACTGCTGACCGGCCTGGGCGTCCTGCCACTGGCAGCCTGGCTGGGCGGCTGCGCCGAAGCCGGCGGCGGCATCGCTGCCGAAAGTGCCCCATCACCTGCTTCTCCTGCACCATCAGCCGGACCGGAACAGGCAGCAGGCACGGGCATGCCCCGCCCGACGGCAGAAAGTGCCAGGGACATCCTCCCCCCGGACGGAGCCCACCCGAAGGATGGCAGCCGCGATTTCCGGCAGCGCCTTCACACCCCCACCCAGATCACCCGGTTGCAGGCCCACTGTTTCATCGTCGACTGCTGGCATCATCGCATCCTGTACAGCCCACGCACCGATGCGCCGCTCTCGCTGTGGCAGGCGCTGGACGAGAACATCGCCGGCCCGCATTCGATCGCCTCGGACGGCACCCTGTATGTCGCCGAGGACACCGGCCGCCACGGCCTGAAGGTCTATCGTCAGACGGGGCCGGCGCGCTTCGAACAGGTGCAATATCTTGAGGGCATCGGCAAACGGCCGCACCGGACGATCCATGATCCGCTCAGCGGCCAGTTTCTGGTCATCGGTTCCAGCGACCAGAGCCTGCACGGCTTCGCCGTGCGTGATGGCCGACTGGTACGGACCCTGGCCCTTTCTGTACCATCGCTGCACGGCCAGTACTGCCGCTCGATCACCCTGCATCGGGGCCGGCTGCATTTTGTGGGCGAGCACGAGATCGTCATCCATCCGCTGGAAGGACGGCAGCTGTCGGCCCGCGCACACCACCTGCCGCTGCCGGATGGCCATCACGGCGGCAACGACCTGTTCTTCCTGGACGACAGGCGCGGCATCCTGAGCTGCACACCCGGACGTGCCTTCCTGTTCGACGACCTGGCCTCGCTGGCGCGTGGCATGACGCACGACCTGTCGTCCGCCTTCACCGGCACCCCCTACTACATCAGCCGCTTCGATGGGCGACTCTGGATTCCGGAAATTACCGAGCACTCGGCGATCCGCAGCTATCGGCCCACGGGAAACGGACTGGGGCCTGCCAGCACCCTGTTCGACAACGGCCCGGCCGATGCGCTTTCACTGGCCCGCAAGACAGAACTGCCGACCTGAAGGGGCCAACAGGAGGCCCCCTCGTGCCCAAAGCGGCGCATCAGCACGCTGGCCGCCGCCGGTAACGCCAGGCGCTCAGCCCGCCATACACCAGCACCAGCAGGCCCAGGTTGAGCAGCTCGGGGGCCACGTCGGCCAGCGAGGCATCCATGTGGTTGAGGCGGATCACCAGATTGATGCCGGGGGTGCTGGGAAAAAGCCGGCCGAAGCAGGCCAGCGCCCCGGGCATCAGCGCCTGTGGCCATGACAGGCCCGAGAAGAAGTAGAGCGGCATCGCCAGCAGCAGGATCAGCTGCGGTGCACGCTCACGCTGGCGGAAGAAACTGCCGGCCAGCATGCCAAGACAGACGACCGCGGCGATGAACAGGGCACCACCGGCCAGCATGCCGGGCAGGTTGCCACCTCGCGGGAAATCCTGCAGCCAGAAAACGAAGCCCGTGTAATAGAGCAGGTTGAGCATGCCCAGCAGCCAGAAGGCTGCCATGCGGCCCCCCAGGACCGACAGTCCCTCACGCAGGGGCTGTCCCCCCTGCTGTTCACGCCGGGTGGCCAGCAGCAGCACCATGCCCAGCAACAGCGTCTGCTGGACGATCAGGACCGACACGCCGGTGACCACATTGCTGGCATAGCCCTCACGGGTGTTGAACAGCGGCCGCTCGATCAGCACCAGCGCCGGTCGGGCCACCGGGCCTTCGACCCGGGCCTGCTCCCGCGCCACATCGGTCGAGAAGGCACGAACTGCCTCGGCCAGCCCATTGAGCACGGTGGCCGCGCGGCTGAGGAAGGCCCCTGCCCCCTGCACGGCCACGCGCCCCTGGGCGCCACGGCGGATGTCGCGCTCGAAGCCGGCCTCGATCAGCAGGATGCCATCGGCCTGTCCGGCCTCGACCTGCTGGCGGGCCTGCCACATCGAATCGACGGGAGGCAGCAGGTCGATGGCCCGCACCGCCAGCGCCTTGCGCAACAACGCCCGGCTCGACGGGCTGCGATCCAGGTCGACCACCGCCACCGGAATGCGGGTGGCCACCTGATGACGGTAGGCCACCGGGTAATAGAAGGAATAGATGATGACCGCCAGAAAGGTGGAGGCCAGCACGGCCCGGTCGGCAAATACCGCCCGGAGGGTGGCCTTGAAGGCATCGGCAAGCCCCTGCATCAGCGCAACCCCCAGCTGGCCGGATCATGGCAGGCCCGACGGTAGCACCAGACACCCGGCGGCACCGCCAGCACCACGAACAGCACCAGGACGCCCAGTTGCGGCATCGACGCCTGCCACGAGGCACCGATGTCGAGCTGCGCCAGCTGAAGCTCGATGTAGGCCGTGAACGGCAGCAGATGGCTCCAGATGCGCGAGAACAGCGGGCCTTCGATCAGCGGGAAGGTACTGCCCGAAAACGCCAGCGCCACCCCGGCATAGAGGCCGGCCAGCGCCAGCGCGTTGCCCATGTTGCGGGTGAGGCCGACGAACAGAAGCGACACCGCGGCACCGGCCAGCAGCATCGCCATGAAGCCGGCCAGCAGCAGTGGCAGGCTGCCGGCCACCCCGTCGCCGGCCGGGCCCGCCACCCAGGCAATCACGGCGGCGCCATAGAGCCCGAACAGCAGCAGGTAGGGCAGCAGCTTGCCCAGCAGCGCCGCCCCGAAACGGCCACCACAGGCCGTCAGCCAGGCCGGGGCCGTGCCGTCGCGCAGCTCCCGTCCGAAGGCCGAGACCACGGCCAGAAAGAATCCCAGTTGCAGGATGGCCGGCAACAGCAGCCCCAACAGGAAATGCTGGTAGCTGCGTGCCGCATTGAACAGCACACCCGATTGCACACGTACCGGCACGGCCTGGAGGCCGACACGTCCCGACAGATAGCGGGTGCGGGCCTGCGCCGTTTCGGCGGCCTGGGCCTGGACAACCGAGGCAATGTCACGCTCGGCAGCCTGGCCGATGGTGAGATAACTGGCGTTGTAGAAGGCAAAGACCGTGCCACTGCGGCCGCGGGCGATGTCCTGTGACAGACCGGCCGGCAGATGAACCACCGCCTGCACCTGACCACGCCGCACCAGCGACCAGGCCTCGTCCAGCGAAGCCGGCATCGCCGTCACCTGCAGGCCGGCCGTGGCCATCAGCTTGCGGGTGAGGGCCCGGCTGGTTTCACTGTGGTCGTGATCGACGACCGCCACCGGTACATGACGCAGCACACCGGCCGAGAATAACGCGGCCATCAGCACCAGCAGCAGCACCGGCAACCAGCCCACCAGAGCGATGTCCCAGGGGCTGCGACACAGCCAGGCCCATTCGCGGCGCGCCGAGGCCCGCATGGCCGACCAGCTGTTCATGGCGCGCTCACACTGGCAGGCCGGGGTCCAGCCGGCGCCCCGGCAGATGGCCGGGCCGGTTGTGCCACAGGCGCCTGCCTTGGTGCAGGGGGCGATGCGCGCCCGGCCTGGGGCCAGGCAAAGAGCACGCTCATGCCCGGCCGGAAATCGGCCACCGGCTGCACCGGCCGTACCCGGACCTCGAAGCTGCGGACATCATAGCCCGCCGACTGCCGGGTGGCCCGCCAGGTGGCGAAATCCCCGGCCGGGCTGATGTAGTAGACCTCGAAGGCCACATCGTCCAGCGCCAGCGCCGGGATGCTGCCACGGAGCAGTTGCCCGATCGTCAGGCCGGCAAACTGGTCTTCGCGCAGGTGGAAGGACACCCACATCCGGCTGCGATCCACCAGCGTGAACACCGGATAACCGGCCGGCACCAGCTCACCTTCCTCGGCCAGACGCTTGCCGACCTCTGCGCTCCGGGGAGCCACGCCCCGGATCTCGTTGCGGGCCACCTCGACCTCGGCCAGCCCGGCCTCGGCCTGACGCACCTGAGCCAGCGCCGCCGCCTTGTCCTGATCGCGGGTACCGGCCAGGGCCAGGTCATATTGCGCCCGGGCCGCCGCCGCGGCACCACGGGCGTTGCGCTGCTGGGCCAGGGCTTCATCGCGCTTCTGCCGCGTGACCACACCCTCGCGCTGCAGACGCTCGATCCGCCGCCAGGTGCTGTCGGCCAGCTCGGCAGCCGCCACCGCCCGCCGCCAGTTGGCCTCGGCTGCACGCACGTCTTCCTTGCGCGCCCCTTCATCGGCCTTGGCCGCCAGCGCCCTGGCCGCTTCCAGCGTGGCCTGCACCTGCCGCTCCTTGGCCAGCACTTCGGGGCTGTCCAGCTCGAACAGTACCTGACCGGCCTCGACCCGCTCTCCTTCGCGCACCAGCAGGCGCTCGACCCGCGCCGTGATCTTGGCGGCCACGTTGATCGTGTCGGCATCGGCCATGCCCTGCACCAGATCGTCCGCCGGCTGCCTGGCCAGCCACAGCCCACCCGCCACCACGGCAGCGAAGAGGCCCAGTACGACGACCGGCCCCCGTGCACTTCGACGCCCCCGGCTGTCGTCGGGCCTTCCTGCCTGCCCCATGCTTTCCTGCATCCTTTCTTCGTTCCGGTTCATGGGAGGATCACCTTGTCGGCCTGAGCCAGATAATGGGAAAAGTCCTGCATCTGGCCGCTGACATCCAGCAGCCCGGCCAGCGCCACATCGTACTGATACGCCGCCTGCGCCCTTTCGATGCCGACGGCCCCCAGCCGCAGGCGGGCATCGATGACATCGAGCGACGTGGCCTGCCCCTCGCGGAAGGACAGGCTCTGCAAGCGCAGGTTCTCGGCCGCCTGGGCCAGGCTGCTGTCCAGCAGCAGGAACTGGCGGCGGGCGGTTTCCAGCTGGTTCCAGGCCCGGGTGACGCCGATCGACACCTGATTGGCCGCCTCACGCAACCCCGCCTCGGCCTGCCACTGCTGCTCGCGCGCGGCACCGATCCGGCTGGGGCGGTCAGTGCCCGACAGGAAGGTGTAACGGACCCCCACCCCCACGATCCAGTCAGGATCGGTGAGCAGTGCATCCTTGCGGCGCAGGTCTTTCTGACCGAACAGGTAGAGCTGCGGCTTGAGGCTGGCCTGCTGGGCCAACACCCCCTGGCTGGCCTGCTCGACCTGGGCACGCAGCTTGCGCAGGGACGGATGACGAAGCTGCGCCTGCTCCTGAAAGCGGCTGACATCACCCAGCGGCCGGCTGAGCACGAACAGCGGCGAACGCGGCAACACGCCTTGCGGGCTGCGCAACAAGCGTTGCAGGGCATCGGCCAGGGTGGCCAGCTCGGTCTCTGCCTTCTGCAGATCACGGGCTGCCTGATCGCGGGCGACTTCGGCCTGCAGGCGCTGCGCCCGTGTGGCCAGGCCACCACGCTCCAGCTTGCCGGCCTCCTGCACATGGCGCTCCAGTCCATCCAGCACCTCACGCCGTACCTTCAGTGCCTGTTCGGCCAGCTGATGCCCGAAGTAGAGCTGCACCAGCTGCATCAGCTGGTGCTGTTCCTCGGCCATCCGCTCGGCATCGGCCTGACCGACGGCCGCACCAGCAGCCCGTTGCGCCGCCGGAATCTGGCCACCGGTGTAGAGCGGCATCGTCAGGCTGAGGGTGGGCCGCAGGCGCCAGCCTCCCTGACTGGCATCGATCACCGGCGGGATGCCCAGCGGGGCCAGTGCCTGCCCGGCCGGCCCCAAGGCAACATTCATCGTCTTCTGGAACCTGATCTCGCGCACATCCAGCGAAAGCTCCGGCAGGCGCAGGCTCTGCGCAGCCCTTTCCAGCGCCTGCTTGTTGCCGACATTGGCGCGGGCGGCCATGAGTGCATCCGAGACCTGCGCCAGGCGTGCCGCTGCCTGCTCGAAATCCAGGGGCAAGCCGGCTGCTGGCACGGCAGCGGATGCCGGCTCCTGCGCTACCGCCGATACCACGCCATCATCGGCATGCGGGAGCGGGCCTGGCCATACGGCCGGGTTCCCATCCGTCTGGGCCCATGCCGCCTGCCCGCTGGCCATGGCGGCCAGCAGCCATGCAGCGACAAGCCCCCTGCCCGGTGAGAAGGCCAGCAGACGCAAGGCCTGGCTGAAACGCCGGCGCGCTGTGCCCACCGCGGGTCTGGGGCAGCCAGGGCCCTCCGGCTCGGCGTCACGGGTGAAGCGCGCGACATCAGGCTCCGGGCGCAGGCAGGCGCATCTGGAAATCTGCAACATTGACATATCAAGTGCTATCTGAATATCGGATGCTATTCTATGTCCATGTCGCCACCTCTGCCTACCCCACCCCGCCTGAGCCGGGAAGAACGCCAGCGCCAGACCCGCCAGCAGTTGCTGAAAGCCGCCAGCAGGATCATCGCCCGGCAAGGCATTGCCGCAGCCAGCGTGCGCAACGTGGCCGAAGCCGCCGGTTATTCCCAGGGCGCCTTTTATTCCAACTTTGCCGACAAGGACGCCCTGCTGCAGACGCTGATGGAAGACACGCTGCGCCGGCAGGCCGAGAGTTTTCAGGCACTGATCGACGACACCCGCAACGACGATCTGGCGCAGACCCTCAGCCGCCTCACCCACTGGCTGGTGGAGCAACACGCCGACCGGTGCACCGCCATGCTGTTGCTGGAACTGCAGACGCACGCCATTCACCAGCCCGCCTTTGCCCGACAGATCGCGCCGCGCCGCGCCCATTATTTCGCCACCTTCGTGGCCGGCATCACCCAGCTGCGCGCACGCCATCACCCCCACAGCCCCCTCGATGCGGGCCAGGTCACAGCCGGCTTCGTGGCCCTCTGGCACGGTTTCAACATCCAGCTTGCCAGCCAGTACCCGATCGATCCGGCACCGGTGTACCGCTCGTTTCTGGAGATGGCGCTGGGCTGAATCCCGGCCGCAAGCCAGCCGCAGTCCCGGGCGGGCCTGCGCAGCAGCCGGGGCAGCCAGCACGCGCCCGCAGCGGACGCATGTGGCCAAAATGCAAAACCCGGTGCATCACCAGGATGCAACCGGGTCGGTGCGTGGAAACGCCGATCACCCGCAGGCGCGACAGCCTGTTCCCGCGGGGACAGCCATGGCGCCGGCAACCCCCCCCCGATCGGGCGGGCGGCTGCCGGGCGAGGCTCAGGTCAGCTTGCCATGGCAGTGCTTGTATTTCTTGCCTGAACCACAGGGGCAGGGGTCGTTGCGGCCGACGCGGTGCTCGGCCACCCGCGGCATCGATGCCTGCTGCGCGTCCGGGTCTACAGCATCGGTCGGCATGTCGTCCATGCCCAGACCGGCACCGCCAGCATCCGCATGCATCAGGCGGGCACCACCTGCGGTCTGCTCCGCACGCTCCTCGACGCTGTCTGCCACCTGCTCGGCCTCTTCGGGCGAGCGGATCTGCACATTCATCAGCACCCGGCTGACTTCGGTGCGGATCACCTGAAGCAGGTTCTCGAACAGCTCGAAGGCTTCGCGCTTGTATTCCTGCTTGGGATTCTTCTGGGCATAACCACGCAGGTGGATGCCCTGACGCAGGTAATCGAGTGCGGAGAGGTGCTCGCGCCAGTGCTGGTCGATCGATTGCAGCATGATCGAGCGCTCGAAATTGCCGAAGGCCTCGGCCCCCACCTGATCGATCTTGGCCTGGTACTGGGCATCGGCGGCTTCGTTGATGCGGGCCAGCATGGCTTCGTCGGAGAGGTCTTCGTTCTCCTTCAGCCACTGCAACACCGGCACCTCCAGCTGCCAGTCGACCGCCAGCACCTGCTCAAGGCCGGGGATGTCCCATTGCTCCTCGACGCTGCCCTCGGGCACGTGGCGACGGAAGATCTCTTCGAGCGCGCCATGACGCAGGCTGGTGATGACCTCGGTCACGTCGGTGGCATCGAGCAGTTCATTGCGGTGCGCGTAGATGACCTTGCGCTGCTCGTTGGCCACGTCGTCGTAATCCAGCAGCTGCTTGCGGATGTCGAAGTTGCGGGCCTCGACCTTGCGCTGGGCCGACTCGATCGCGCGTGACACCAGACCGGATTCGATGGCCTCGCCTTCGGGCAGCTTCAGCCGGTCCATGATCGCCTTCAGGCGATCGCCGGCAAAGATCTTGAGCAGGGGATCTTCCATCGACAGATAGAAGCGCGACGAACCGGCATCGCCCTGACGGCCTGAACGGCCACGCAGCTGGTTGTCGATGCGGCGCGATTCGTGACGCTCGGTACCGATGATGTGCAGACCGCCCTTGGCCAGCACGTCTTCGTGCACCGGCTGCCATTGCTCGCGCAGGCGGACCACTTCGGCCTCGCGGGCCTCGGCATCGAGATCCTCGCGGGCGCGGATGGCGGCAATCTCCTTGTCGAGCGCCCCACCCAGCACGATGTCGGTACCCCGGCCGGCCATGTTGGTGGCAATGGTGATCTGGTGCGGACGACCGGCCTCGGCCACGATGTCGGCCTCGCGCTGGTGCTGCTTGGCGTTGAGCACGTTGTGGGGCAGCCCCTCGCGGGTGAGCAGCTGCGACACCAGCTCGGAGTTCTCGATGGAGGTGGTGCCCACCAGCACCGGCTGACCGCGCTCGTGGCAGTCGCGGATGTCCATCAGGATCGCGTCGTACTTCTCCTTGGCCGTGCGGTAGACCAGATCCTGCATGTCGTTGCGGATCATCGGCTTGTGGGTGGGCACGACCACGGTTTCGAGGCGATAGATCTCCTGGAACTCGTAGGCTTCGGTGTCGGCCGTGCCGGTCATGCCGGCCAGCTTCTCGTACATCCGGAAGTAGTTCTGGAAAGTGATCGAGGCCAGCGTCTGGTTTTCGGCCTGGATCTTGACGCCTTCCTTGGCCTCGACGGCCTGGTGCAGGCCATCGGACCAGCGCCGGCCGGCCATCAGGCGCCCGGTGAACTCGTCGACGATGACGACCTCACCGTTCTGCACGACGTAGTGCTGGTCGCGCTGGAACAGCGAGTGCGCCCGCAGCGCCACCATCAGGTGATGGATGAGCGAGATGTTGGCGGCATCGTAGAGGCTGGCCCCCTCGGGCAGCAGCCCCTGGGCCGCCAGGATCTGCTCGGCACGCTCGTGGCCGGCCTCGGAGAGGTAGACCTGATGTGCCTTGTGGTCGACCCAGTAATCACCTTCAGGATCGGGTTCACCCTGCTTCGGCTCGGCCTCCATCGGCGTGAGCAGCGGCGGCACCGCGTTCATGCGGATGTAGAGATCGGCATGTTCTTCGGCCGGACCGGAGATGATGAGCGGGGTGCGGGCCTCGTCGATCAGGATCGAGTCGACCTCGTCGACGATGGCATAGAACAGCTTGCGCTGCATCCGCGCCTCGGCGTCGTACACCATGTTGTCGCGCAGGTAGTCGAAGCCGTATTCGTTGTTGGTGCCGTAGGTGATGTCGGCCTGGTAGGCGGCGCGCTTTTCGGGCTGGGGCTGCTGGGCAACGATGACACCAACGCTCAGGCCCAGAAAGCGGTAAAGCCGGCCCATTTGCCCGGCATCACGCTGCGCCAGGTAGTCGTTGACGGTGACGACGTGCACGCCACGGCCGGCCAGCGCATTGAGGTAGACGGCCAGTGTGGCGGTGAGGGTCTTGCCCTCGCCGGTCCGCATCTCGGCGATCTTGCCGGCGTGCAGCACCATGCCGCCCACCAGCTGCACGTCGAAATGGCGCATGCCCAGCACACGCAGCGAGGCTTCGCGGCAGACGGCAAAGGCCTCGGGCAGCAGCTCGTCGAGGACCTTGTCCAGCGGCTTGCCCGCCTCGGTTTCGGTCTGGATGCGCTCCTTGAACAGGCGGGTCTTGTCACGCAGCTCGTCGTCCGACAGCGCCTGCATGGCGGGTTCGAGCGCGTTGATGCGCCCAACCCGGCGGCGATATTGCTTCAGGAGCCGCGAATTGCGGCTGCCGAAAATACTGGTCAGTAGGGTCTGGAACATGAGCGGGGAGTGAGGGGTTCGATGACCGGGCAACATCGCCATGGCCATCTGCACCGGGGCATCCACTGAACGGGGCTTGCAAGCGCCAGGCATCCGCCAGACGCGTTCAGTGCATCCCTTGGCAAAGCAAGCTGAAAATGGTATCACGCGAGCAGAAATGCAAGCCCCCGTGCCCCCATGTGCAGCCTTCTGGCTGCCTGCACGGGGATGCGGGCAGACGGCCGGCCGGATCGTTGACAGGAATCAGACAGCGGCCGCTCCGGGCTGTGCCGGGCGCCCGCACAGCAGCTCAGTCCTGTGCTGCCGGCTGCACGTCAAAATTGAAGGTCCAGCTCTGGGGCGAGGCCGGATCGAGCGGATCCTGATAGTCGATGCTGCGCAGGTGAAAGCGGGCATGGCTGTTGCCTTCGGCACTGCGCACCAGCGCGCCCCGGCCCGGCATCGCCTTGCGCAGCCCATGGACGGATGGCAGCCCGGCGGCTTCGGCCTGCCAGGCATTGGGGTATTCGACATACCAGCCGAAATCCAGGTTGCGTTCGGGCGTAACCGTCAGCCGTGGCGAGAGACTGGATTCGATCCTGTCCAGCACCCAGACACCCTGGGCCTGGTCCAGCGCACTGGCAGTGAGGTCGGCCAGAAAATCATCGGCGCGCGCATTCATCAGCGCCTGCATGCGGGGCCGGCCACTGGCATCGTAGAGCCGCGGCGAGGTCATGCCGATCATGCCGCCCACACGCCCCGGCCTGCCACGGGCCGAATCTCCCCCGCGCAGGCGCACGTGGTACTGCTTGAAGGCGATGTGCCAGTTGCCGTCGTCCACGTTGGAACTCTGACCGGTGGCCAGATCCAGATAAACCCAGTCACGGGAAGAATCGATGGTGGCCTGACGCAGGTTGGCGGGCAGGCGGCGGTCCACCCAGCGCAATTGCACGTGCCCGGCATCATGGCCCGACTCGCCGTAATAGCCGATCACCTGCAAGGCATACACCGGTGCCTGCTCGCTGCCCAGCAGGCTGCCGTGACGCACGTCGCTGTTGACCAGAAACACCCGGTAGCTGGGGTAGAGACGCTGATCGTGCGGCAGCCGGGTACCAGCCGGGGCATGCTCGAAGATGGCCGACTGGATGCGGTTGTTGCCACTGAAGGCGCTGCGCACGCGGTCCTGGACGAAGAGGTGATCGGGCACCATCTGACCCTCCGGGGTCTGGCTGGCCGATTTCCACTGGACCAGCGTCTGCCACGACTGCATCATGGCGTGGGCCGTGTCGACTTGCGGGGCATAGACGCCGGCACGCCCCGGCCC
This sequence comes from Lautropia sp., assembly GCA_030532425.1. Taxonomy (GTDB): domain Bacteria; phylum Pseudomonadota; class Gammaproteobacteria; order Burkholderiales; family Burkholderiaceae_E; genus Lautropia. The sequence goes on from JAUNLD010000001.1 coordinate 29,340, forward strand.
GTTGGCACCGCTGTTGGTGAAGATCCGGACACGACGCCCGCTCTGCACCTTCAGGTCCCAGGCCTGCCCCTGGCAATCGGGCACGACACTGGCACGGTCAAAGTCATAGCAGACCGAGGCGCCCGCCACGGCAGGCAGGGTGACACGCCAGATGGCATGCTTGCGGAACTGATCGGCCTGCACCCCCTCGCTACCCAGTCCGGCAGACGCCCGCGAAGCCAGCGATGTCGCGCTGGCGTCGGCATCTTCCGCCTGGGAAGGCTGATCCGTCGACGGCATGCCGGACGATTCGGCAACCGACCAGACATGCCCACCGGGAACCGACCAGTCGCCATCCTCCGCCTGCGCGGACAGGGTCATTCCCCCTGCCAGCAGCACGGACAGCCAAGAAGCAACGCCGCATCGAGAAACCCGCCCTTCCATGATGACTCCCTGATCGTGTTGTCGGCCGTCAGGCCCGACGGCCCGCGTGACCTCTCATCACTGTGTTCAGCACACTATCGCCAACAGAAAACTATGACTGAATGCTGGAGTGATCGACGGTCGCTATCGAAGGAACGATCTGCAACCCAGACCGCCGAACGGAGGAAAGACGGCGCGCTTTTGCGACACATGCCTTCCGGAAGGTGCAGCCGGCCGGGCAGGCAGGTGACTGAGGCACAATAAGGTGTGTCATGAACGGCTTTGCCCACCATGTCTTCATCCAGACCTGCCCGCCCGCCTGCCACGGGCCGTCCATGGGGCCGGGCCACACCCGATGCCCGCCGCCCGGCTCAGGACGGACCGTCAGGTTTTTCGTTTTCACGCCCGAACCG
>JAUNLD010000001.1:30164-125253 GCA_030532425.1 Lautropia sp.
TGACCTGGATCGCCGTGACGTGGATCGTCTGCCGCGCAGCGGGGCAGATGAGGCAGGGATGCCGACGCGCCGGCGCCCTGGGCGCAGCCCGGCCAACGCCTACCCATGGGAAGAGGCACCCGCGCCGCGCACACCCCGCACACCCCGCCGTGCTAGCGGTCTGGCCACCGGCCCTCGCCCCAGCGAGCGCGACCGCCAGAGCCGGCAGGTGCTGGATCACCTGCAACTGCGTGGCAACGGCATCTGGGATGCGTGGCGGCGGCTGTCGGCCCTGCAACGCGATGTGCAGGCGATCCTGCCGGGCGTGGCCCTGCTCCCCCTGAAACTGGAAAAGCAGGTGCTGGTGCTGACGGCAGCTTCCAGCGCGATGGCAGCCCGCGTACGTCAGTACGAACCCCGGCTGCTGGACGGGCTTCAGGCACGGGGCTGGCTGGTGAGCCGTATCCGCTTTCGCCCCAACACCGTCCCCCCGTCCCAGCCCCCTCCCCCGGTCGAAAAGGCACTGGTGCCCGAGTCTGCGCTGGCCGCCATGAGCGCACTGGCCGAAGCCACCGACACCACGCCGGCCCTGCGCGAGGCCCTGCACGCCTTCGTCAGGCGTCAGCGCAGCTATCGGGAATGAGCCTCAGGCCCGCGAGCGCTTCTGTGGCGGCATGAACAGGGCCGGATCGACCAGGGTGCGATTGAGCAGCACCGACCAGTGCAGGTGCGGCCCCGTCACCCGGCCGGTCTTGCCGACGGTGGCGATCAGCTCCCCCGTCTTCACCCGTTGCCCCACCCGTACGCGGATGCTGTCGAGATGGCAATACAGCGTCAGCAGCCCGCTGCCGTGATCGATCCAGACCGTCTTGCCATTGAAAAAATAGTCACCCGTGTCGATGACACGGCCGGACAGCGGTGCATGCACCGGGGTGCCGACGCGCGCGGCGATGTCCATCCCTCCGTGCGGGTTGCGCGGCATGCCGTTGAAAAAGCGCCGCAACCCGAAAGAGCTGGAACGCGGCCCCCGCACCGGCTGGCGCATCTGCAACGTCTCCGGCCCCGGCCGGGTATGGGTGGCGATGATCTGGCCGCTGTGTTTTTTCTCGCGCTGGTGGCGCGCCAGATCGGAGGCACTCAGCTCGACCTTGCCCGGCGGCACCTGCAGACGTTGCTCGGCATACTGGTGCGGGGCAATCGCAAAACGCAGCGTGCGCGACGGCGCATTGCCGGGCGGATGCACCAGCACCGCCATGTGATCGCCGGTGGCCGAGAGCGGAATGCCCACCAGGGCAAACCAGCCGGCGGGCGAGCCCGTGACCAGCACCGGCACCCCCTGCCAGGCCACCCGCGGCGGCCTGGGGCCGCCCCCCAGCGGCAGCACCGCCACTCCGCCGGGTACACGTCGATCACGCGGGAAGGCAGGTGCCTGACCAGGCTGCCCCGCCTGGCCCGGCACGGGCCAGAGCGTGCCGAGCAGCGCCAGCCCGCCCGTGCTCAGCCCGGACCCCGACAGCCCTGCCGCCATGGCCGCGCCGGCCGGCAGGCAGCCCAGCAGCCGGCGCCGCCCGTGTTGCACAGGCATTGTTTCACGATGTGTTCCACGAATTTTTTGTTTCACGTTTTGTTCCACGGCAGGCGGCAAGACGGAACAGACCGCGTACACCCGACACAAGACAGGCTTCATTCTGCCACCATCCCGGCCACGGCAGCGGACGATGGGCCGGGGCTGTTGCCAGGGCCCCGTACCTACTGCCCCCCGCTCCCCCTGTCCCTTCTGTACCCCCTGCATCCCCTGTCCCACAACCCACACCATGAGGCCTACGTGGGTGCCCCGCCCCGCCATCAGGAGAGCGCCCCCATGTGACGTCAGCTCCGTCCGCTGTGATTTTCTGAAAAAACACCGGCACATCTGCCCGAAATCGCGCACAATCGCCCGCTCTTACCGACGGACTTCCATGAGGAGCCACCGATGGCCGGAGCCAGCCTGCTGACCCTGATCGACGATATCGCCACCCTGCTGGATGACGTGGCCGTGCTGACCAAGAAAGCCGGCGCCAAGACCGCCGGGGTGCTGGGCGACGATCTGGCCCTGAATGCGCAACAGGTCAGCGGCGTCAGCGTCGAGCGCGAACTGCCTGTCGTCTGGGCGGTGTTCAAGGGCTCGCTGCTCAACAAGCTGATCCTGGTGCCCCTGGCCCTGGCCATCAGCGCCTTTGCCCCGTGGCTGGTGACACCGCTGCTGACCATCGGCGGCCTGTTCCTGTGCTTTGAAGGCGCCGAAAAGGTCATCGAGAAGCTGTTTCACAGCAAGCATGCCGATGCCGCCGGACACGGCAGCGCCACCGACGAACCCATCGACGAGAAGGCCCGGATCAAGGGCGCGGTGCGTACCGACTTCATCCTCTCGGCCGAGATCATCGCCATCACCCTGGGCACCGTGGCCGACCAGCCCCTGAGCACGCAGGTGATGGTGCTGTCGGCCATCGCCCTGATCATGACGATCGGGGTGTATGGCTTTGTGGCCGGCATCGTCAAGCTGGATGATCTGGGCCTGTACCTGAGCCAGCGCGGCAACAGCCTGGCCCGTGCCTTCGGCCGGGGCATCCTGGCCGTGGCCCCGTGGCTGATGAAGGCCCTGGGCATAGCCGGCACCATCGCCATGTTCCTGGTGGGTGGCAGCATCGTGCTGCACGGCCTGCCCTTTGTCCACCACGCCATCGAGCCGCTGCTGGCGCAGGCAGCCGGGATGGGCGGGCTGGTCAAGACGCTGTCCGGCATGCTGGCCGACGGCCTGGTCGGCCTGATTGCCGGCCTCATCGTCGCGCTGGCGGTGATGGCCGTGCAGAAACTGCGGGGCAGGCCGGCGCACTGATGCCCCCACGGCAGGCGATCAGAGATCCCGCAGCACACTGAAAGCCCGGAACAGTGACAGGGGCAGTGGCACCATCAATCGCCAGATGATGTTCATGGGCCTGTTGCCGCTGCCCTGCTCGATCACAACCGGCCCACAGGCGCGCGATACGGCTCACCTTTTGCCGTGCGCACGAACAGCTGGAAGCGCCAGCCGTTTCCGGGGCTTTCGAGGTAGCGGCGCCCGGCCCTGGTGTCGGGGCCGGCGCTATTCTGCGATTGCCAGTGAAAGCGGTCAGCACTGATCGCGTAGTCATGATAGGCGATGCGCTCGTGGTAGCCCTCACGCTTGTCAAGCGTGACGAAAAGCAGCTCGGTCTGTCGATCAGGCAGCGCCAGCACCCCAGCCTGAAAGGGAGAGCGCTTCCCGGCCGTCAGCCAGCCGACGGCCGTCAGGATTTCCCGGATTTCATAGCGGGCGTGCAGACACAGCGGCACATCTTCCAGACCCGGTACCGGCCGGGCCGGCAGCTCGGCACGAGCCGACAACACCTCGGCCAGTTCGGCCAGTTCCTGCTGCACGGCCGGTTGCGCCGCCAGACGATCGCGCATCTGCTCTCCGGTGCCCAGCTGATCCCGGTGGGCGTCGATCTGATAGGCAAGCATCTGGCTCAGCAAGCTGCGTTGCGTATCAGTGAAAGGCGGCACATCGACCAGGGACACCATGTGGCGGTGCAGACCACCAACGGCCGACCGATCGGGGCCTGGCTCGGCCACACGATGCAACAACGCCAGGCGCCACGGGTCATCCACATGCAGCAGGCTGCCAAAGCGCCGCCCGAAGTAGTCTTCCTCGGGCATCTTGTCCTCGACCAGCACCCCGGCAGCACGTTTCAGCGCGTTCCATCCAGACCGGCCGTCCCTGTTGTCGGTACGATAGACATCGGCGAGCTCGATCCCCTGGTCACGAATGAAATCGGCCAGACGAATGCTGGTTCGGCCTTTCAGGGCAACATAGGTCTGAAGCTCGGTGGTGAGGCGGCGCCAGCTCTGCTGCACCAGCTGCCGCAGGCTGGCAAGGATCTGCTCACGGCTCTGACGTTGCAGGTGCAGATGGCATCCGGCCGGCAGCGTGGCAAATCCCTGCTCGATGCCCTCGATCAACTGCCCGCGGGACAACCCCGTGATGGGCATCAGCAAGCGATCGAAGCGGAAACCCTGCCGGTGCCGACCCACAAAATCCAGCACCAGGCAGCTCTGCTTTCCCGGCGAAAGGCGCAGGCCACGCCCGATCTGCTGCTGGAACGCCACCGGACTCTGAGTGGGGCGCAACAGCAGCAGCGTGTCGACGAAGGGCAGATCCACGCCCTCGTTGTACAGATCACAGGTGACGATGGCGGCCACTTCTCCCCGCTGAAGGCGCTCGGGCTCCCCCCGCCGGATGTCCTCTGGCGTCTTGCCCACCACACACACAGCCGGAATGCCGGCGCGGTTGATTGCGTCAGTCATGAACTCGGCATGTGCGACTGACACACAGAACACCAGAGCCTTGCCTGTCAGCGGATCGCCAGCCAGCCTCTGCCATTCCTGCAACACCAGCCGTGCACGCATGTCGTTGCCCGTCACCAGCCGGTCGAGCGCGCGCTCTTCACCGGGACGCCCCCAGTCCACCGACGAGAAATCCGTGCTGTCGTCACAGGCGTAATACTCGAAAGGACAGAGCAACTGGAAGTCAAGCGCGTGCCAGAGACGCAATTCGACCGAGCTGCTGCCATCGGGCCGCGCATCGAAATACCGCAGGATCGACTTTCCGTCGGTGCGCTCGGGCGTGGCCGTAAGCCCCAGCAGCACCTTCGGCTGAACCGCCGTGACAAAGCGCTCGAAACGTTCGGCCGCCAGCCGATGGCATTCGTCAATCACCACCATGTACCAATGGTCTGCGCCCTGCTGAAGCAGAAGTTGACGGCTGCTGAGGCTGTCAATGGTGACAAACAGATGATCGATGCTGTCTGGCTCGCTGCCGCCGGCCAGCAGGGCGCCAAAACCATGATCCCGCAAGACCTCACGGAAGGTGCGCAGGGACTGGCGCAGGATTTCTTCCCGATGGGCCACAAACAGCAGGCGCGGCCGTCCTCCCAGCTGTTCGCAAATGCGTCGATAATCAAAGGCGGCCACCACCGTCTTGCCGGTGCCGGTAGCCGCCACCAGCAGGTTTCGCCATCGCTGCTGCTCGCGCTCGCGTTGCAACTGATCCAGCATTTCCTGCTGATAATGCTTTGGCTGCAAGTCAAAGAAGGTCGACTGAACCGGCATCATCAGGCCGGATTCCTTCTGGATGGCCTGCCCCAGGGCCTGACGGTGCTGCAGGTTGTCGGGATCATAGGGCTGAAATTCCGTGTCGGCCCACAGTGTCTCGAAATGCGCCTGCGCCCGCTCGAACAGTGCCGTCTGGCCACGCTGGGTGAACTTGACGGTCCATTCCAGCCCACCCATCAGGGCGGCTCCCGACAGGTTGGCGCTGCCCACATAGGCCGAACCGAATCCCGATCGCCGGTGAAAGAGCCAGGCCTTGGCATGCAGGCGCGTGCGCTGGCCATCCAGCGAAATCCGCACTTCGGCACCCGGCAGCCTGGCCAACGCATCCACGGCCTTCTGTTCGGTGGCGCCCGTGTAGGTAGTCGTAAGGATGCGAATTTTTGTGGGAGACAACCCGTCGGCACCCACTGCCGTGACCTGTTGCAGGATGTCGTAGAGCTTGCGCACACCGGCATGGGTGATGAAGCTCACCAGGATGTCGACCCCATCACAAGCCGAGAGCTCGCGGCGCAGCTCGGTCAACAGTGCCGGTGAGCCTTTGCCTGCCGTGAACAACCACGGCAGGGCCAGGCCGGTATCGGGGCGCTCAGGCGCCTGGCCGCTTCGGTGCAGCGCATGCAGCAGACGCAGTGGTGGCGCCACCAGATCGACTGGGGCATCGCCTCCTTTGAGGCGCCGTCGCACGTCCACCAACAACGCATTGACCAGCCCCAGCTGCTTCATCAGCTTGTCGGCGCCCTCGCCTTCCAGATCATCGAGAATCCGGCGCAACTGGTCAGCCATCAGATCAGCGAGACGCTGTGGCGAATCCGCAAGCGAAAGCGGAGCCACCGTCTGCCCCTCCTTCCCCTTCGTCGAAAGCGTAAGGGACTGCAGGGATTCAGTAACGATCAGGTCATACAGACCATCAGGAAAAGCTGTCTCATCCGCTGCCTTCATCCATGCCCCCTGCCTCGGCGCGCCGAGCCATCTTCCCCTGTGTCATCGCCCCCCATACCCCGAACGGCATGACACCCCTCAAGGACACAAGAGATCCGATTGCTCCCTCATCATCCAGCCCGAAACGCACCACCGCATGACGACAGACCGTCACCGGCCCGGCCAGGAGTCTGCCAGGAATCGGGAGCTTGGCGGGCAGGCTGTCTGATTCTGACGACGACATCAACCTGTTACCCATCTGGCGTCGGCGAGCGCATGGTGCCCCTTTCATCCACGCAAACAGCACCAGCGGCCGATCAGGAGGCGGCACTTGTAGGGAGCCCCAGTGATGTGTAAACTTTTACACAAAGGAGGCTTCATCATGGCAACCAATCTGGCGCTTGACCCCGAGCTGCTTGAGCAGGCGTTTCGCCTCAGCGGCCAACCTTCCAAAAAGGCAGCCGTTACCCTGGCCTTGCAGGAGTTCATCAGCCGTCGTCAGCAACGCAAAGTGATCGAGCTGTTCGGCAGCCTCGACTGGAACGATGACTTTGACTACAAGGCAGAAAGAAACCGCTCCTCATGAACTGGCTGATCGACACCTGTGTCTGGTCACTGGCCCTGCGTCGTACCATCCAGCCCAATTCACCGGAAATACAGGCATTTCATGAAGCCTTGATGGGCGACGGTCTGGTGTTCACAACCGGGATCATCCTGCAGGAGCTTCTACAGGGTTTTGATGGTCCCAAAGCGCGATCCCTCATCCTGGAACATTTTGACGGTCTGGCCTTCGTCCAGCCGGACCGCAACGATCACATCGCGGCAGCAGATATCCGCAACACCTGTCGCCAGCACGGCGTCCAGATCGGTACGGTGGATGCGCTGCTGATCCGGCTCAGCCAGCGGCACGAATTGACCCTGCTGACCACTGATCGGGATTTCCTGTTTGCGCGGCGACACCTGAGCTTTCCGTTATGGCCGGGCCCGGAACAGCCTCGACACTGAATGCTGGCAGCATCAATCATCACGCCGGGGTGATGGCCGGAAGCCCCCCGTCATGAACGCACGCGCCCTCCTGCGTGCGCGGGGCAGGCCGGCGCACTGAACACCACCAGCGGCCGGTCGGGCTGATGGGGGTGTGGCAGGATGGTGGCCGGCACCCCGTAGACCTGATTCAGCACGGACGGCGTGAGCACCTGGGCCGGCGGGCCGCTGGCGGCGCCGCTGCCGTCGGCCAGCAGCAGCAGGTGGTCACAGGCACCGGCCGCCAGGTTCACATCGTGCAGGATGACGCAGGCCGCGATGTCCTCATCCCGTGCCAGGCGGCGCACGGCATGCAGCAGCAGGAGCTGGTGGCGCGGGTCGAGGCTGGCGGTGGGTTCGTCGAGCAGCAGCACACGATAATCGCCTGCGGGCCGGGCCAGCAACAGCTGGTAGAGCACTCGGGCAAACTGCACGCGCTGCTGTTCACCCCCCGAAAGCGCACGGTAGCGGCGGTCGTGCAGGTGATGGACGTCGGCCAGATCAAGGACCCGTTGCAGCACCCTGGCGTCTTCCATCGCGCCGGGCGGCGCCCCGGCCGCATGCGGATACGCCCCCATCCCGATGACGGTGGCCACCGGCAGGTCGAATTGCAGTGAAGGGTTCTGCGGCAGCACGGCGCGATGACGGGCCTGGGCCGCCGCCGGCCAGTGCGACAGTGGCTGGCCCAGCAGCGATATCTGCCCCTGCTCCGGCGCCAGCTCACCGGCCAGCGCGGCCAGCAGCGTGGATTTGCCGGCGCCATTGGCGCCCAGGATGCCCACCACCTGCCCGGCCCGCAGCTGCACGGACAGATCACGCAGGATCAGGCGGCGGCCGCGCCGCACGTGGATGTGCTCGGCAATCAGCATGGCGTCATGTCCTTGTGCCGCGGATACATGGGCTCAGCCCCGGCTCTCGCGGTGAATCAGCATCAGCAGGAAAGGCGCCCCCAGCAGCGCGGTGACGATGCCGATGGGCAGCTCGGCCGGAATGACGACGATACGGGCGGCCCAGTCGGCAGCACAGAGCAGGGTGGCACCGGCCAGCATCGTCAGCGGCAGCAGCGGGCGGTGATCGGCCCCGACCAGCAGACGCATCAGGTGCGGCACCACCAGGCCGACAAAGCCGATGGTGCCGGTGGTCGCCACCAGGGGGCCCACCAGCAGCGCCACCCACACGATCAGCTGCCGGCGCAACCGGTACAGGTCGAAGCCCAGGTGGCCGGCCTCTCGTTCGCCCAGCAGCAGCGCGTTGAGCGCCCGCCAGCGGCTGGTCAGCAACCCCATCATCAGCAGCGTCCAGGGCGTCAGCCAGGCAAGCGTCTGCCAGTCGGCACTGGCCAGGCTGCCCAGGTTCCAGAAGGTGAGGCTGCGCAGCTGGATGTCATCGGCCAGATAGGTGAAGACGCCGATCAGTGCCCCGCAGAAGGCGTTGACGGCGATGCCGGCCAGCAGGATGCTGGCCGAGCCGGGCGAGCGCCGCCCCAGCTGGTAAGCCGCCAGCGTCGCCAGCAGGCTGCCGGCAAAGGCCGCCAGCGACAGCAGCGCCGGCTGTTGCCCCAGGCCGAAGATGATGGCGCCCACCGCCCCCACGGCACCACCGGCCGACACGCCGACCAGGCCCGGCTCGGCCAGCGGATTGCGGAACAGCGCCTGCATCACCGCACCGGCCAGTGCCAGCCCGCTGCCCACCAGCACGCCCAGCAGGATGCGCGGCAGGCGGATGTCGACAAGCACGCCCTGCCAGAGTTGCAGCTCGGGGCTGGCCGTGGCGGTGGGCGGTGCCGCCCACAACAGCTCGGGCAGCCGCACCAGCGGGATGGCCACCGCCCCGGAGAGCGCAGCGCCGACGGCGACGGCCAGCAGCAGGCACAGGGCGCCCAGCAAGTACAGCGGGTAGGTGAGGCCACGCTGGCGCCGCCTGGCCGCAGAGGCTTTTGCCGGCGCCCGTGGGGCCGACGATGACGCCGGCGCGCATGCGCGTGAGGCACCGGTTTGCGGATCCGGCAGGGCCGGCCGCGATGGCAGCGTTTGCCGGCTCATGTCGTCACCGGGCCGGGGCAGCCTTGGGCGGACTGGCCTGGGCCAGGCCGCTGGCCAGCTGCTGCAGGGCCTCACCCACACGCGGGCCAAAGCCCAGCAGCAACAGGTCGTCCAGCACCACCAGGTGCTGTGCCCGCGCCGCCGGCGTGGTGACGATACCGGGCTGTGCCAGGAAGGTGGCCGGGCCGCCCTGGGCCACCGACAGGCGCGAGGTGAGGATCACCTCCGGTTGCAGCGCGGCCACCGATTCGGGCGACAGCGGCCTGTAGCCCGGGTGCGTACCGGCCAGCACATTGGTGGCACCCAGCAGCTTCAGCAGCGCATCGGCCGCGGTGTCGCGGCCCGCCCCTTGCAGCCTGCCGGCGTGGCTGGACAGCACCAGCACCCGCAGCGGATGCTTCTGGCGGGTGGCTTCGGCCACCTGCTGACGGATCTGCCCGACCAGCGCCTGCCCCTGCGGCTGACGCCCCAGGAGCGCCGCCAGCTCGGTGATGCGGGCCGTCAGCGAATCGACATCCGGCTTGAGTTCAAGCAATGCCAGCGGCATGCCCAGCGCCTTCAGCCTGTCCAGCGCTGGCGGTGGCCCGGATTCGGCGGCGGCAATCACCCGGTCGGGTTTGAGGGCGGCCACGCCTTCCACCGAAAACTGCCGGTAATAGCCCACCTGCGGCAGCTGGCGTGCCTGCGGCGGATGGAGGCTGGACTGGTCGACACCGACGACCTGCTCGCCCGCCCCCAGCGCGTAGACGATTTCGGTGAGCGTGCCGCCCATGACGACGAGGCGCTGGGGGCTGGCCCGGGTGACGACGGGTTGAGCGGTGGAAGCGGGCTGGGCAAGGGCAGCGGGGCTGACGGCAGTCAACGCCATGCTGAAGAACAAAGGCACCCAGCCCACGGCAACAAGGTTCATGCCTCACTCCTGACGGGTTTCATCGGTTTCGCCCCCGGTTCATGTCGTTTGCAGCGCACCACTATTCGTGCAGTGGTGTGCTGCACAGCGACTTCATCAGCGCGCGCCACTCGGCCAGCTCGGGGTTGCCGGGCTTGCGCAGGCCAAAGAGCTGAACGATCAGCGTGCCGTCGTCGGCATACAGCTCCAGCGATGTGACGGGGCCATCGCTGGTGGGGCGGTTGACCACCCACGACGACACCACGGCTTCGGTGTTGAGGTGCAGGTTGAAATCGGGATCCAGCACGTTGTACCAGGGGCCGGTACGCATCAGCTTCTTCACCGGGCCGCCGTGGATCTGCACCGCGCCGCGGTTGCCGGCAAAGACCATGATGGGCAACCCGCTGTCGGCCACCTGTTGCAGCACCTTCTCGATGTCAGGCAATCCGGTCTGCTGGGCCAGATCATCCCCCACCGCCGCCATCGCCGTGATGCGGCTCAGGCCCATGTCGCGCAGCATCGGAATGAATTCATGCGGGTCGGTCATCGCCAGCCAGCGCTGGCGCAGGCTGGCGCGCGTGGCCTCATCCAGCGGAGCGCCGTGGTCCACCCTGGGCGCGGGGGCCTCCTCGAAGACGGGTAACTGCACCTCGCCATCCGGCAGCCGGAACTCGTCGACCAGCGCCTGCCAGGCGGCCGCATCGGTATCGTCGGTGCGGAAGATCTTGTGGATGGCCGTGCCGCACTTGTCGAAGAATTGCAGGCTCTGACGGCCATTGTCGTCCACCATCCAGGCGTGCTTCCAGTGACCAAAGAACAGGCGCAGGTCGATGTCCTTGCCCAGCACCAGACCCACCTGCGGGTTGACCTGCACATCCTCGAACTGACCGTAGCGCTCATGCACGGCCCAGGGATTGCGCGTGAGGCACATGATGCGCCCCAGGCTGCCCAGTTTGGGAAAGATTTCAACGGGGGCGCAACGCAGCGGGATCGCGCTCACGCCCAGTTGCCGGGCCACCAGCCCGGCTTCGGATACGCCCAGCCGGCCGGCGCGGTCGCGGATGCGCAGGCCGGGGTGCTGGGCCACCAGTGCTTCGTGGCGTGCAGACAGATCATCGGTAGACATGGTCATTCCTGAAAGTGACGGGATGGCGACACAGACGTGCCTTCCCTCGGCCAGCGATGCGCAGAACAGGCCGCAGGGGTGGCGCCCCCGAACCGGGCACGCGGGCGCTGCATGGATGTGTTCGGCGTATCGCCGGGGTTATCTTACGCGGCATCGTTCGACGGCAGCCTGTCATTGTGCGGCCGGCTGCACCTCGAACTCGAAGGTCCAGGTCTGTGGCGAGCGCGCGTTGCTGGCATCCTCATAGGCGATCCGGGCAAGATGGAAGCGCGCATAACTGTTGCCTTCACCGCTGCGGATCAGCCGCCCCTTGTCGGCATTGGCCCCCAGCAGGTGCGCGGTGGCCCCCAGACCGGCTGCGTTGGCCAGCTCGGCGGTCGGATACTGGGCCGACGCCGCCCCCTTGACGACCTCGATGCGCGCGACATCGCTGAGCAGGTACCGGCCCAGATCGACCGACGACCCCGTGCTGGCCGAAATGGGCAGGCCGTCGATCAGCACCAGCACCTGGTCGCTGCTCATGCCCTGCAAGCTGAGGTGAAAGCCCGACTTGCCGTGGATCTCGTGCAACAGCAGCCCCGGCACGTTGGCCAGCGCATCCTTCAGGGTCTGGGCGCCGGTCGCCTGGATTTCGGCCCGGTCGACCACCTCGGTGCGAACGGGAGATTCATCCCGCCGTTTTTCGGTACGGGTGCCAGTGACGACGACATCACCCAGCCGTACCGCCTCGCTGGGCTGCGCCACCACCGGACGCACCAGCGGCAGGCTGGCACACAACAGGAAAGCGATGACCAACGATGAGCGGGGCATGGCTGGGATGCTGACAGCAAGCGATAACGCGATAGATGATGGTAAACATTCTAATTTATGTTTGTGAAGCGGACAGCCGATCCAGCCGAGCGCGATGTAAGAAATACCGGCCTTCCCCAAGACCGCCTTCCCCCACTCCCTGCCTCTCCCCGTCCTTCGGCCACCCGGCCCGCTGGCCAGGCAATCGGGTAACGGCGACCCAAGCGGCCGGATCGCTGCCCCAGATCCGCAGCCATCTCCACCTCAGGCACCTGTTCCGCTCAACAAAAAACCGCCCCGACCACCTCCGCACAGGACAGCAGCCATCGGGGCGGCCTGTGCGGTAGTAGTGGTCGGGGCGGCTAGTGGAAAGCCGCTGCTGGCATGGTGCAAAACCGTGCAGGTCAGGCCGCGGTCATCACGCCCTGGGCAAGCAACGCCCGCTCACGCCAGACATGCCATCACTTGATCTTCTGCCTGACGCTGTCGTAGGCTTCGCCGGCCTTGCGCTTGGTCTTGTCCCAGGTGGACTCTTCGGTGGCGGCATCAGCAGGAACGACGGTACCGTCGGCCGGCGCGGTCTGCACGGGCGCCGTCTGATCGACCGTGCCGTGCTCGTGCGTCATGGTGTCGGCGGGTTGTGCCGCGGGGTCGACACTTTCCTGCGAGGACGATTTGCCCGTCATCTCGTGGTATTTGTCCTTGGCACTCTGGCCCGCATTCGACATGGCGTTGCAACCGGCCAGCACGACGGTGCTGGCGGCCAGGGCGATACTCAGCGTCTTGAACATGCTCATGAGGGATTCCTCTTCTGGGTGGATACTGAACAGCCAGTATGCCGAGCCAGCCATGTCGCTGTTGCCAAGTCCCTACATGAAAAAGGCTCCTCTGGACAACCCCTGCCACCTGTGCTTGGGCAGGGCCTGTTCAGAGAAGCGCTGTGCCGCAGCACCGGACCAGACCGGCCCGGCACTGCAAACGGATGCGAGCGTGAGCCGCCCATGCAGGCAGCATCACGCGGCGCAGACAGGCATTACATCTTGTCCTTGACCTTCTCGCTACCGCTGGTGATCTTCTCGCCACCGGCCTTGATGTCATCGCCCATACCGGCGATGGTGTTGCAACCGGCCAGGGCCAGGCAGGCAGCGGCCAGCAGGGCGCTCAGGATTTTGCTCATGGGATTCTCCTTCTCCAGTATAGGACGTTCTTGATGAGAGCCAACGGACGGCTGCTGCAGATGCGGCAGCGACGCCGTAGACGCTGGCAAGTATATACACAGGGATCCCGTTTTTCGGGCAAGACACGCCAGTAGCCGGCGGCTCGGGGTGTTACGGCCCGATGATGTGACGCCAATACAACAGATGAGGCAGTCGGCCCTTCGGCCCGGACGAACGGTTCAACCCGGCTGCCAGCCGGCGGCATCGAGCTGCCAGGGGATGGTGTCGCCCGCAGCCAGCGGCACGATCTCCGTGCCGGCAAAGGGCAGACTCTCGGGGATGGTGAAGGGCTGGCGATGCAGCGTGAGCGTGCCCTCGTTGAGCGGGCGCCGGAAAAAGCGTGCGCCATGCTCGCTGGCAAAGGCTTCCAGCCGGTCGAGGGCGCCAGCGGCCTCGAAGGCCCAGGCATAGAGCGGCAGCGCATGCAGGCCGGTGTAGCAGCCGGCACAGGCAGCGCCGTGCTCCTTGAGCATGCGGGCATGCGGGGCGCTGTCGGTGCCCAGAAAGAAGCGCGGATCACCACTGGTGGCCACCTCGACCAGCGCGGCGCGGTGGGTTTCGCGCTTGAGCACCGGCAGGCAGTACCAGTGCGGCCGCAGCCCGCCCGTGAAAATGGCGTTGCGGTTGTAGAGCAGGTGCTGGGGGGTGATGGTGGCGCCCAGCATGCCGGGCGGCGCGGTGTCGGTGCGCACGTATTCGGCTGCCTGCCGGGTGGTGATGTGCTCGAAGACCACACGCAGGCAGGGCAGCCGCTCACGCAGCGGGATCATCACCCGGTCGATGAAGACCGCCTCACGGTCGAAGACATCGACGGACGGATCGACCACCTCGCCATGCACCAGCAGGGGCAGGTCCAGCTCGGCCATCGTCTCCAGCACCGGCATCACCCGGTCGACCGACCTCACCCCGGCATCGGAATTGGTGGTGGCCCCCGCCGGATAGAGCTTGACCGCAGCCACCACCTCGCCGGCCACCGCCTCGCGGATCTCCTCGACCGAGGTGTCCTCGGTGAGATAGAGCGTCATCAGCGGCTGAAAGGCCGCAGCCTGCTGCGCGCCGATCTCGCCCCGCGTCACGGCCTCGTCCAGCGCCTGACGGATGCGCTGGCGATAGGCGGTGGCGGCCGCCACCGTGGTGACGGGCGGCTTGAGGTTGGGCATGATGATCGCCCGGCGCACCTGGCGGGCACTGGCAGCCACGACCGATTGCAGGGCGGCACCATCCCGCAGGTGCAGGTGCCAGTCATCGGGCACGCGAATCTTCAGGGTATCCATGCCTGCAATGATAGTCGCTTGCCTGCCGCCGCGGCAGCCCGCCCGGCATGCCGACATCACATCCACCCACCGGTGGGGGCTCCGGTATTGGGCGCGCCGGACAGCATGCCCAGCCTGCCCGACAGGCCCGGCCCCCCGTACTCCAGGTGCCTGCCCCGGCCATCCGGACTAGGCCACCTGCCACGCGCCCCGCCCCTCCTGTCCAGACCGCGTGCCATGATGGTGCCTGCGCCCGGTGGCCCCCTGGCAGCCAGATGGCGGCAGACACGGCCACTGACCCGTCCCGGGCCCTGGGCCTGCACCGGCACAGCATCCGCATGCCGATGCACCTCCACGGTCATGGCTCCATCGTTCCCCTCTCACCATGCACGCGCTTCCCTGCTGTCCGGCCACCCGCGCCCCCAGACCCCCCGCCTGCCCGATGCCTCCCCATGGCCGGAACATTCCGCTGCCTTGTGCATCACCAGCAAGGCCCCTGTACAGACCTGCCCCATCCGCCCTGTCCGGCGCAGCCGCAGCCGGCACACGGCTCCGGCCACACGTGACGGCGATGATGCTGCTATCAGCTGCGCTGATGCTGACCCTGCTGGCAGGCACACCCGCCGAGGCGCGCTCACGCACACGCCGGGCGCAACCGGACGTCATCGACATCTCCGCGCAAGGCCGGATGCAGCCTACCCTGCCACAGGCAGCCCAGCATCGGCCACCGATCGCGTACGGCGGCCTGAAAAAGCGGCGCCCCAACGCCAGGCCTTCTGGCCCCCGGCGCAAGCGCCAGAGTCAGGCAGCAGGCAGACGCAAGAGCGCTGGCACGACAGGAGCCACCGCTTCGGCCCCGGCCACCACCGGTGTCACGGGCGTCACGGGTGCTGCTGCGGGCGTCGTCCTGAGCGCCCCAACCCTGGCCGCCCCACCGGCATCTGCGGGCCGCGCAGCCCCGGCCGGGGCCATCCCCCTGCACCAGGCGGCTGGCGGTGCCCGCGCCGACACGCTCCGCATCCTGACCCTCAATGCCGAGCACCTGATGTCTGCCGACATCGGCGAGCGCTGGCTGCACTTTTGCGGCGCGCAGCAATGGCGGGATGGCGAACAGGCCCGCCCGGCTGGCCTGCCCTATTGCACGGCGCTCAACGGCAAGGACCAGCGGGGCTGGCAGCAATCACGCCCGGTGCGCTCGCTGGCCGACCTGCACGACAAGGCGCGCCAGCTGGCCACGCTGGTGGCCGGGGCCCGGCCCGACATCGTGCTGTTGCAGGAGATCACCGATGCCGCGGCGGCCGCCCGTGTGCTGGGCGAGGGCTGGCACATCCGCACCACGGCCGAGCTGTGGCCGGGACAGCCGATCTCGCAGCACCTGGGGGTGGCGTGGCGCCGGCACCGTTTTGTGCAGCCACCACAGGTGATGGTGGTGGAGGCGCTGGCGCAACGCACCGCCGAGGGGCACCTGACCCGGCCAGGGCTGGCGCTGCGTCTGACACTGGCCGATGGCCTGCCGCTGTCGATTCTGAATGTGCACCTGAAGGCTGGATGCCGTCACGGACGGCTGGAGCGCGGACTGAGCCGTCAGCCTGGCCGGCAATGGCGGCGCCACGGCGCCTGCCGGGTGCTGCAGGCCCAGGTGCCCGCCCTGGAAAGCTGGCTGGATGCCGAACTGGCGGCGGGGCGGCAGGTGGTGCTGAGCGGGGATTTCAATCGTGCGCTGCGCGACGAGATCAAGCTGGCACTGCCTGCCCGCAGCGATGGCAGCCCGGCCGACGCCCCGCTGACCGGCCCGGCCGCTCACCTGCGCATCAGCAGCCTCCTGGCCGAGCTGGATGATGGTGTGCCGGACGGGGCCCGGCTGCATCTGGTCCGCAACGGCCCCTACCGCAGGCACGCCGAATGCCATCGCCATATCGATCCCTTCGTGCTGAGCGGGGGCCTGCTCAGCCGCCTGGGGGTGGCCCCCACCCAGCTGCGCGCGGAGGTGATCCCCTTTGCCAGACCGGTGTCGCTGGACACGGTACGCCCCAGCGATCACTGCCCGCATCTGCTGGCCTTGCCGCTGCGCCGCCCCTGATGCGATGCAACACCATTCATCGTTTCGCCCCACGAACGGACCGGGAAGCACTGCCGCTTGCGGTATCCTCTGAACCTGTCTTCTCGCCCGCCGGGCGTCCGGCACGTGTCCTGCACGCATCCGCCCCTGCAAGCAACCTGCCGGGCCTGCATGCCCCCGCGCGATCCCTGTTTCTTTTTTACGCTGCATCCATGCCAGACCGCAACCCTGCTTCCAACAGTCCGCCGCCCGACCAGCTGCTGCAGGCCGGCCGCATCCCTGTGCTGGCCGTCGTCCCCATGCCCCCCGACAGCAATCCGCAAGGCAATGTTTTCGGGGGCTGGATCATGTCGCAGATCGACATTGCCGGCGCCGTGGCCGCCGTGCAGCGCGCACGTGGGCGCGTCAGCACCGTGGCCGCCAACACCATCACCTTTCTGGCGCCCATCCATGTGGGCGAGCGGGTGCTGTTTTTTGCCGATGTGGTCCGTGTCGGCACCACCTCGATCACCGTGCGGGTGGAAGTCTTCTCCGAAAACCGGATTCAGGCGCCCTCCCCCAGCCGCACCAAGGTGTCGGAAGGCACGCTCACCTACGTGGCACTGGATGCCAACGGCCGGCCCCGCCCCGTGGACGAACCGCCCGACGGGCAGACCATCCGCATCTGACGCCCATCTTCAGACATCCCCGCTCAGGGCTGGCGTTCGGGGCGCCCCCCGGCGGTGCCTCCCTGCCCCTTGGGCGGCATCAGCACCATCTCGACGTGCGGAATGTGGTCTTCGAGATAGACCTCGGAGGCCACGCGAAACCCCCCGGCCCGATAGAAATGCTCCAGATGCGCCTGGGCCGAGATGCGGATCGGCCGGCCGGGATACGCCTGGCGGCAGGCCTCGATGGCGCGACGCAGCAGCACACGACCGATGCCGTGCTGGCGCGATGGCTGGGCCACACACATCCGGCCAATGGAAGGATCATCGAAACCGGTTCCAGGTGGCATGATGCGGGCCGTGGCCACCACATCGTAGCGGGTGGCATCGGTAAAACCGGTGGCCCCCCAGGCACGGATGCCCACCACCACCAGCGATTGCGGATCCAGGCCGTCCATGTCCTGATACAGGCACTCCTGCTCGACGACGAAGATCGCACTGCGCAGCGCCAGCACCCGATAGAGCACGGCCGTGTCCAGCTGCCCGAAGGGAAGGATCTGCCATTCGACCCCGCCCTCGTGCACAGCACCCGGCAACCCTGCCGCCAGACTCCAGCCTTCCTTGCTCATTCCGTTGCTCCCGATCTGTGGGTGACACCGCGTGTGCCCCCATCTCCAACCGCCCGGACACACAGACGGGCCGGCATCGTGGTCACCCCACAGACCGGCCCGTCTCATCCGACGGCATGACATCTGCCACAAAACATAGCATAACGCGTCCGGCAGGCCTTTGGCTTACCAGGAGGCCGCAACCGGGTTAGGCGTGCATGGACACATGCGCCCCACGCTGGCCACAGGCCCCGGCACGCGGGAGGCAGGACAGCCGTGGGCGGCACAGCGGCCACCCGGGCGCCTCAGTCGGCCCCCACGCTCAGCGTCTGGCCGCCCTGCCAGTGCTCACCCGCCGCCAGCCGGGCTGGCTGGCCGATGCAGGCGGCCTCGACACACAGCATCTTCTGCCAGTCGTCATCCGGCATGTCCTTGAGGTTGCGCGCCTGCTTCTCGCCGGGGTTCCAGACCACCACATCGTGAAAGCCGCCACTCATGGCAATGCGCAGGCGGCCGGCCCCGCTTTCCAGCACCAGCGGCTGGGCCACGTCGAAGAAGATGTCATCGATGGCGCCCCCGAGGGGCAGCGGGCCCTCGGCCGCCACGCCGGCCTCATCACGCAGGGTGTCGAGCTTGCGGCAGCCATCCAGCCCGTGCAGGCGCCCCCCGGCCAGCGCCGGCAGGGCCAGGTAGGTGTGCAATGCCGCGGTGAAGGGCATCGGCTGATTGCTGTGGTTGTGCACGTGCAGCTGCATCACCAGCTGGCCCGGCCACAGCTGCACCCGCATGGACAGGGCGAAGGCAAAGGGCCAGAGCAGACGGCTGTCGGGCGAATCGGCCAGCGACAGCTCCACCATCGGCACATCGCTGCTCTCGCCGCGTGCCAGCGTCCAGGGCAAGGTGCGGGCAAAACCGTGGCGCGGCAGGTTGAAGTCGGGGCCGCGCTGATTGAATTGCGGGAAGATCACCGGCACACCGCCACGGACCGGCTGCCCGGCACTGGCTGCCACCGGCGAGACGTACAGGCGCTCGATGCCATCCGCCGTCTGCCACGACAGCACCTGCGCACCGTGGCGCAGCACCACCATCCGGTCGCCGTGGGCATTGCGCAGGCACAGTGCCTCCTGCCCCCCCACCATCATGTCCTCGATCGATCCGCTCATTGGCTCAATCCTCCTCCATTCGCAAATCCGCAATCACCGGTGCGTGGTCGGACAGCCGCGCCCAGCTCAGCCCCCGCAACACCTGCGCGGCCTCGACGACAAAGCCGCGCACGTAGATGCGATCCATCTTCAGGCACGGTACCAGCGCCGGAAAGGTGCGGGCACCGGCCAGCACTTCGTGCACCGACAAGCCGGCAATCAGGTGCTGGCTCAGCTGGTCGCGCCAGTCGTTGAAATCGCCGGCCACCAGTAACGGCGCATCGTGCGGCACCTCATCCTGTATCCAGCGGATCAGGGTGTCGGCCTGGCGCAGACGGCTGCGGGCAAACAGCCCGAAGTGGATGACGAAACAGTGCACCGCCCGGCTGCCCACTTGCAAGACGCAATGCAGCACGCCCCGGCGCTCGAAGACATGATCGGAGAAATCACGGTTTTCGATCGACACGATCGGGAACTGCGAGAGCAGCGCGTTGCCGTGATGGCCGTGCAGATAGCGGGCGTTGAGCCCGTAGACCGCCTGGTACTCGCGGCCCGAACCCGGCGGCAGCGCCAGGTACTGGGCCTGCGGATCGGCCGGCCAGTGCGAAAAACGCTCGGCCAGCCGGCTGTTCTTGCCCTGCACCTCCTGCAGGAAGACGACATCGGGCTGCAACTCGTGCAGACGGCGCCGCATTTCCTGCACGCTGGGCCGGGGCCTCAGGTGGCCCGGTCCCTGCACCACCCCCTTGTGGATGTTGTAGGTGGCCACGCGCAGGCGCACGCTCACGATTCGTCCTCCGTTGATGGGGAGAGGCTGGTGCCTTCTTCAGCCGGCCAGCCATGCCGCTGGGCCAGCAGGCGGATGGCCTCGGCATTGCTGGGCGAAAAGCAGCGCTCGGCCGCCGCCTGCCAGCCCAGCCAGGCGCTGGCCAGATGCTCGCGCTCGGCCAGCCGCACCGGCCGCGGGGCCGGCACCACCAGCGCAAATACATGTTCGTTATTGTGCGTCACACCCGGCCCGTAGCGGTGACGCCAATGGGCGTAAATCTCGTAACGATTGCAGATGTCCAGGTCCACCAGCACCCCATCGGCGGCATCCCCTGCCATGGCCGGCAAGGCCCCCGGAACCGGGGAAAACGCGGTGCCCGGCAGCGTATCGGCAGCGTGCAGTCCGGTTTCTTCCAGCAGTTCGCGCACGGCAGCCTGGCAAGGCGGTTCGTCGGGCGCATCGAGGCTGCCCGTCACCGATTGCCAGAAACCGGGGCGGTCGGCCCGCTCCAGCAACAGCACCTGACCGTCGGGCGTGTGGATCACCACCAGCACCGAGATCGGAATCTTGTAGGGTCTCATGAGCAGGCCACCGTTGCAGCACATGCCATTGCGGCGCTTGCACGCCTCAACCTGGAAGGTATAGGCGTGGATCGGCGAAACCCCGGATTATAGATCGACGCGCCAGCGACCGGTCAGCGCCCCGGACCGCCGCATGACGGCTGTGATCGACTGTTGGTCATCGCACACGCCCAACGGCCGGGGCGACCGATAAGCTGCCGCGCAGCATGTCCTTCTCCGGGCTTCGGGGCGGAAAGCAGTGTGTGAGCCCCATGTTTCAGCAGCCCATGCAAAGCGATGAACATGGCCGCGCCCAGACCTTTGAGCCATGGAACGCAGATCCTTGTTGACACGATGACGGAGCCCTGACGACCATGAAACCCCGGCAGCAGGGCCGGCACGCGCTGGCCATGACCCTGGCCCTGTTTGCGCTGACGGCTCATGGCAGCGGGGGAGGCAGCCAGCCCCCCGCACCCCATCCACCAGCAGAGGCATCAACACCTCCCGCCACGACCGCAGAGGCATCGGCATCTCCTGCCACGGCAACAGAAACCGCATCGGACGATGCCCTGGCCGACAAGGGCCTGTCCTCCTTCTACGGCCGATTTCTCGACCAGGAATACGCCAGCGTGGTGAGACTGGAGCTGGATTTGCTGGGCATGCCAACCGACCTCGGGGTCGAGCGCATCAAGATCGTGGAAGGCAAGGATCTGGTCGAAGACCTGACCGTGGTCGACGGCGAAATCCGCTTCATCACCCCCGCAGACCGGGGCAAAACCGGAACGATCCGGCTGGTGATCGAAGGCAACACCACCCGGCGTCCGCTGGAAATCGCGCTGGGCAGCCCACGCTTTCTGGAAATTGCCGACACGAGCGAGTTTAACGACGATGATCTGGACAGGGCGCCAATTCCCCTGAAAGTACACGGGTTGGGGCCAGGCAACCGCATCGGGCACGAAGGGCTGACATTTGAAATAGACCGGGAGATCGAAATTCACCCTGTGGCATCCAATGCCATGATAGCCGCCGGCGGGGGAGATCCCCTGTTCCTGCGGAAGCTCTGGCAACCCCTGCCCTCCAAACGAGGCTTTTCCCTGAGCCATGACGTGCTCAAGACACTGATCGCACGCCAGGACGGCAGCGACATCTGGGCTGAGGTGGTGTTCAATGGTAATGGCAAAGACTATGACTTTTCCCGGAAATGGTCATTCGTGATGCATGTGCCTGTGGCCAGCATCGAAGGCCAGCTCATCGATTCCAGCACCAAACAGGCCGTGCGTGAACTGGCCGGACGCAAGCTGGCCATCCGTGGCCAACGCTCAAATGGCACCCGGGCCGTGACGGTGATCGATGACGAGGGACGTTTCCGTCTTGACGACCTCTCGGCCGGCACCTACATCGCAGAAGTGCTGGATACCCAGCTGCCTGGCTTCATCCAGACGCTCTTCCATGTCCGTCAGGACGACACCAGGGTGCAGGTGAGCTTGCCGTATTCCACCCGGGCCTACAAGGCGTTGACCCGCAAGAACATCGAAGACGGCAAGGATGGCAACATCCTTGGCAAGCCGACCCCAAAGCAGACAAATTCAACACCCTCAAAGACCGTCCAGGAGCGCCCGATCACGGAATCCACTTGCCCGGATGGTTTCAGGAATCATTCCGTGTACGCCGCAGATATGCAACGCTCAGTGCTGGTATGTCTTCCCTGATGTGATGAGGCTTGACGAACAGCGGGTTTCAAACGCAACGAACTGGGGCTTCAGAACCGCGGATTCCGGGGCGGTACTCCCTGGCGGCCGCTACACGCTGAAGCAGACTTTTGATCGAAAAGGCGGCCAACTGCGACTCAAGGCAAGCGGATATGCCCATACAGGACAGCTCAAGCGCATGCGCAAGATGCTGAGGCGGATTTAAGGGTTTATCTTATTGGTTTTGTACAACAACCAATCTATCATTTCTTCATATTGATAACCCTGACCCTCTCCGATGTATTGCCCTACAACGTAGTTTGCCAGGTCTTGGCAATCTTTTTCGCCAAGAGTGTCGTTGATGATTAATGCCTCCTTCATTCTGATTAGACTTTCTTTGCCAATAAACTGACTTTCTTCCTCTATTTCTTTTTTTATCAGATCAATCAGAGTCTTTTTTACTTCACCCGTTTTCATGTTTTCTTCCAAAGAGAGTGCACTTGATTGATACCGTGGCGGGTGAAACCTGTGATTGCATAACGAAAACCTGCCCATGCAATCGGCGCAAACCAGATTGCCGTGCCGGAAGTCTCCTTCATCTCCTGCTTGGAAAGCGCCGCCAGCTGCATCGGCTTGTCAGCCTGATCGAACAGCCCGTTGATGTCCTGCTGACTGAAAGCGGCCATCGGCTGGGGGGCCGGGGTGGTCCTGACAGCTGCTTCGCCGGCATGCGCCTGCATCGACACCATGCCGACGGTGGCGATCACCACGGCTGCTTGCTTGAAGCTCTTCATATAGACTCCTGCTTGGTTCAAGATTACAACAACAAGCCTCGACAGACTCCCGAGGCACCTGCGGACGGTGTTGCCGCACCGCCTGCATCTGTCAGCAATCTGGTCGAAGACCTGACCGTAGTGGACGGCGAAATCCGCTTCATCACCCCCGCAGACCGGGGCAAAACCGAAACGATCCGGCTGGTGATCGAAGGCAACACCACCCGGCGCCCGCTGGAGATCGCACTGGGCAGCCCACGCTTTCTGGAAATTGCCGACACGAGCGAGTTTGACGACGATGTTCTGGACAGGGCACCAATTCCCCTGAAAGTGCACGGACTGGGGGCAGGCAACCGCATTGGGCACGAAGGGCTGACATTTGAAATAGACCGGGACATCGAACTCCACCACGATGCATCCGATGTCACGATGGCCGCCAGCGGGGACGAGCCTCTGTACCTGCAGGAGTACTGGCAGCCCCTTCCCTCGGGACAGGGATTCTTTCTGAGTGCTGGACACCCAGCTGCCTGGCTTCATCCAGACGCTCTTCCATGTCCGTCAGGACGATACCAGGGTGCAAGTGACCTTGCCCTATTCCACCCGGGCCTACAAGGTGTTGACTCGCAGGAACATCGGGCATTAAACGCCCAGCACGCCGTGTGCCGGCTGCATCCGCCTGTTGGTCGGAGCGCTCACCCGAAGACATGGGCCGATCGATAGGCTCCAGCACATCCCCCTTTCTGATCGGCGGGACACAGACAGGACGCCAAGAACCATGAAACCCCGACACCATACCCGGCACGCGCTGGCCATGACCCTGGCCTTGTTTGCGCTGACAGCTTGTGGCGGCGGGGGAGGCAGCCAGCCCCCCTCACCCCATCCGCCCGCTGGGGCATCAACACCTCCCGCCACGACCGCAGAGGCATCGACATCTCCTGCCACGGCAACAGAAGCCGCATCGGACGATGCCCTGGCCGACAAGGGCCTGTCCTCCTTCTACGGCCGCTTTCTCGATCAGGAATACGCCAGCGTGGTGAGACTGGAGCTGGATTTGCTGGGCATGCCAACCAACCTCGGAGTCGAGCGCATCAAGATCGTGGAAGGCAAGGATCTGGTCGAAGACCTGACCGTGGTCGACGGCGAAATCCGCTTCATCACCCCCGCAGACCGGGGCAAAACCGGAACGATCCGGCTGGTGATCGAAGGCAACACCACCCGGCGTCCGCTGGAAATCGCGCTGGGCAGCCCACGCTTTCTGGAAATTGCCGACACGAGCGAGTTTAACGACGATGATCTGGACAGGGCGCCAATTCCCCTGAAAGTACACGGGTTGGGGCCAGGC
This sequence comes from Lautropia sp., assembly GCA_030532425.1. GTDB lineage: Bacteria > Pseudomonadota > Gammaproteobacteria > Burkholderiales > Burkholderiaceae_E > Lautropia. Next base: position 54,158 of record JAUNLD010000001.1, read on the forward strand.
AACCGCATCGGGCACGAAGGGCTGACATTTGAAATAGACCGGGAGATCGAAATTCACCCTGTGGCATCCAATGCCATGATAGCCGCCGGCGGGGGAGATCCCCTGTTCCTGCGGAAGCTCTGGCAACCCCTGCCCTCCAAACGAGGCTTTTCCCTGAGCCATGACGTGCTCAAGACACTGATCGCACGCCAGGACGGCAGCGACATCTGGGCTGAGGTGGTGTTCAATGGTAATGGCAAAGACTATGACTTTTCCCGGAAATGGTCATTCGTGATGCATGTGCCTGTGGCCAGCATCGAAGGCCAGCTCATCGATTCCAGCACCAAACAGGCCGTGCGTGAACTGGCCGGACGCAAGCTGGCCATCCGTGGCCAACGCTCAAATGGCACCCGGGCCGTGACGGTGATCGATGACGAGGGACGTTTCCGTCTTGACGACCTCTCGGCCGGCACCTACATCGCAGAAGTGCTGGATACCCAGCTGCCTGGCTTCATCCAGACGCTCTTCCATGTCCGTCAGGACGACACCAGGGTGCAGGTGAGCTTGCCGTATTCCACCCGGGCCTACAAGGCGTTGACCCGCAAGAACATCGAAGACGGCAAGGATGGCAACATCCTTGGCAAGCCGGCCCCAAAGCAGACAAATTCAACGCCCCCCAAGACCGTCCTGGACGGCTCCTTCACCGGATCAACGGGGTGCTATCGCCTGCTTCAGGATAACGGAAATTACAGTTTTGGCCTGGCAAGCAGCCCCAACGAACCCGCGGCACGCCATTCGTGTACGGTGGCGGTGACCATCCCTGAGGGCACGAAAAATATCGACCTTTCCTCGGGCATATACTCTTACATTTGGCAGAGATATCCGTCCATTGAAAATGGACACAGGGACGACAGCTGGTCCTATCTCATCACTGGCCTGCCCAACCCCATTAACAAGCATGGAAGCAGTACGGATGGCTTGGTGCGGGGAGGGCGCCTCACCATGGAAGGTTGCCTGGATGTGAGCAGCCTTACAAAAAACGGCCCGCACGAATTATCGATTCAGCTGGAGACAAGCGGCACCGGCAATCGGGACGCCGTTTCACTGAACATTTTTCCCAAAGCCAACTGCAATACCAGGCTCAACGTTATTAAAGCCGAATTCGCCCTGAACAATCAACGCGGCCACCGCATTCTCAGCCCCATCAAACACGACCCGGAGGGATTGCCCAATTACGCCGGCGCGTACATCAGCCTTTCCGGCGCGCAAGACCCCAAGGCATGGGGCATTCCCCTGGAGATACGCTACGAGCCACAGGATGCGAGCATCAAGGAGATCAAGCTCGTCATGACCAACAACACAGGCTCTCACGAAGAAGACATCACGCGTCAAGCCACGATCGACGAAGAAGGGAAAATCACCTTCAAGGATCTCGTCCTTCCTGAGAGGTTTGCCTTGCAGCCGTTTTCTGGATCAGTAAGCTTTGCCGTGGTCATCCGGGGAGAAGTGGAAGGTGTTGACTATACAAGCAACCCTGCCACAGTGAAAACCAAGATAACAAAAGAAAGCAGTTTTACTCCTCTGTTCCATGCCGGCGGCACATTTGGCACAGACAGGCGCTACGGGCAAGGGTCGGTCGACGAAGGCGGCGATGCCTGGGCCAGCTACAGCACCATCAAGTGGCTGAAACGGAACAAATACCGTTTCAACGACATTTCCGCCCAGCATGTAGCCCAGATAGAAAAAAATGGCAGATCCGTGCTTGCCCATGCGGGCCATAGCGATGGCCTGCAACTCGATCTGAGATACGCCGACGGCGCAGGCGGATATAGCGACCGGATGGGCGGCATCATGAATGGCAGCCACATCAAAAAGGTTTTCGAGAATGCCGAATCCGACTTCTATCAGAAAAAACTGGATTCTTCACCCAACATCCGCCTGGCGGCCCAATGGGTGCTGGACAACCGGCGACTGATCGAGCGCGAAGCACCACTGGCCAGGAGGATTTATGCTGGCAATGACTGGATGCAGAAGGCCTTGCTTGAGGGAGAGTTTTCTTCTGGCCAAAAAATTCCCTTTGACGGCACAGGGGCTGTCGGTGGGCATTTGTCGATTTGGGAAAGTATGCCAGATAACGTCAAATTCATAGGCCAGCACCTGCACCACTGGCATATCTCACTCAAGCGATGATGCGGTGAGCAGAATTTATCCGCCTTCTGACAGACATCGACAGCGCCCCGCATTCCGGGGCGCCACGCCCGGGCAGCCGCACGGCATCGCCACCGGGCTGGTGTCGATGCCGATCCGGCTTTTCTATTGAGGCGGCTGCCCGGCCGTGACCTCAGCCCGCCGCGCGGGCCGCGTCCGGGTTGTTGCGCAGCCGGATGTGCAGCTCGCGCAGCTGCTTCTCGTCGACCGGCGACGGGGCCTGCGTCAGCAGGCACTGGGCACGCTGGGTCTTCGGGAAAGCGATCACGTCACGGATCGACTCGGCGCCGGTCATCATCGTGACGATACGGTCCAGGCCGAAGGCCAGACCGCCGTGCGGGGGGGCACCGTAGCGCAGCGCATCCAGCAGGAAGCCGAACTTGGCCTCGGCCTCCTCGGCGTCGATGGCCAGCGCCCGGAAGACCTTGCTCTGCACGTCCTCGCGGTGGATACGGACCGAGCCGCCACCGATCTCCCAGCCATTGAGCGCGAGGTCGTAGGCCTTGGCGATGCAGGCGCCCGGGTCGGTTTCCAGCAGATCCTCGTGGCCATCCTTGGGCGAGGTAAACGGATGGTGCAGGGCCACCCAGCGCTTCGATTCCTCGTCGTACTCGAACATCGGGAAGTCGAGCACCCACAGCGGCTGCCAGCCGGCCTCGAACAGGCCGTTGGCCTGGCCGAATTCGGAATGACCGATCTTCAGGCGCAGCGCGCCGATGGCGTCGTTGACGACCTTGGCCTTGTCGGCGCCGAAGAAGATCAGGTCGCCATCCTCGGCGCCGGTGCGCTCGATGATCGCCGTCAGAGCCTCGTCATGCAGGTTCTTGACGATCGGCGACTGCAGGCCCTCGCGGCCGGCCTTCACGTCGTTGACCTTGATCCAGGCCAGCCCCTTCGCGCCGTAGATGCCGACGAACTGCGTGTAGGCGTCGATCTCGCTGCGGCTGATGCTGGCGCCCTTCGGCACGCGCAACGCCACCACGCGACCGCCCTCGGCATTGGCCGGGCCGGAGAACACCTTGAAATCGACCGTCTTCATCACGTCGGTCAGCTCGGTGAATTCGAGCTTCACGCGCAGATCGGGCTTGTCGGAGCCGAAACGCTGCATCGCCTCGGCAAAGGACATGGTCGGGAAGGGATCGGGCAGGTCGACGCCAAGCACCTGCCTGAAGACGGTGCGGATCATCGGCTCGAAGATGCCCCGGATCTCTTCCTCGTTCAGGAACGAGGTCTCGCAGTCGATCTGGGTGAACTCGGGCTGCCGGTCGGCGCGCAGATCCTCGTCGCGGAAGCACTTGACGATCTGGTAGTAGCGGTCGAAGCCGGCCACCATCAGCAGCTGCTTGAAGAGCTGCGGCGACTGGGGCAGCGCGAAGAACTGGCCATCGTGCACGCGGGAGGGCACCAGATAGTCGCGCGCGCCTTCTGGCGTGGAGCGGGTCAGCATCGGTGTCTCGACATCGACGAAGCCCAGATCGTCCAGGTAGCGGCGCACGGCCATCGTCACGCGATGGCGCAGCATCAGGTTCTTCTGCATCACCGGGCGGCGGAGGTCCAGCACCCGGTGCGTGAGGCGGACGTTTTCCGAGAGGTTCTCATCATCGAGCTGGAAGGCCGGCGTCACCGACGGATTCAGCACCTCCAGCTCGTGCGCCAGCACCTCGACCTGACCGCTCTTGATCGCGTCGTTGCCGGTGCCCTCGGGGCGACGGCGCACCCGGCCGGTGACGCGGATGCAGAACTCGTTGCGCAGGCTCTCGGCCGTGGCGAAGGTCTCGGCCCGGTCCGGGTCGCACACCACCTGGGCCAGACCCTCCCGGTCGCGCAGATCGATGAAGATCACGCCACCATGATCGCGGCGCCGATGCACCCAACCCATCAGGGTCACTTCCTGGTCGAGGTGGGCCTCGGACACATCACCGACATAGCAACTACGTTTCACTGAATTCTCCTGGCAAGCGCAGTAGGGCGCCGGCTCGTCGCCGGCAGATCATCTGGGGACGGGGGCCACCACCCCCATCGACACAATATATTTCAGGGCGGCATCGACACTCATGTCCAGCTCGACCGTCTCGTCACGCCGCATCATCAGGAAAAAACCCGAGGCGTAAACATCACACCCCCTGCCCGCCTGCCAGCGCCGAAGCCGCCACGCCTGTCAGCCTGCACATCACCAGCCAGGACAGCATCATCCCGGCGCAGCGGGCAAGCCGCAGCCGACCTGTGATCCTTCCGAACACCGTGGCGGCCACACCCGTGGCACACGGCGGATGCACCGGGCAACGGCTCAGGACGCGCTGCCCGCCGATGGTGCAGGCGCTGGCGCCGGTGCGGCCGGCGCAGGTGCTGGCGCAGGCGCCTGGCCGGCATCACCACTGGCGGTGTTGCCTGACGCGGGCTCGCCAGCCGCAGCACCCTTGCCATCAGCCGGCTTCTTGCCATTGTCGCGGAAATCGGTCACGTACCACCCGGTTCCCTTCAACTGGAAGGCCGGTGCCGTCAATTGTTTGCCGAAACTGTCATGCCCGCAAGCCGGGCATACCGTCAGCGGCGGATCTGAGAATTTTTGCAGCACGTCTTTCTGGAAGCCACAGTCGCTGCAACGGTAGGCATAAATTGGCATAGGTTCAGGCTGAGCCCGGGCAAAGCCCCAAAGGAAAAGCCTTTCATTATAAGACCGGGCGGCCGCCAGGTTCTGCCCCCGATCGGCTGCCAGGCAACGTCGGCCAGGGCCCTGCCCGATGGGCGGCCGGGGCAGGCCCCGGCTACCAGGGCGCCAGGATGCCGGCGCCCTGGCTCGCGGCACTCAGGCGCGATCGGCCGGTGCCTCCGCCGTCGGCAGCCCTTCCGTCAGCAGGTCGTCGGCCTTCAGCACATGGGGCGTGTCATAGACGGCCTGATCCAGTTCGCCTTCACTCTTGGCCACCACCACCGACACGGCGCTGTCGCCCAGCACGTTCAGGGCCGTGCGAGCCATGTCCAGGATCCGGTCGACGCCGGCGATGATCGCCACCCCTTCCAGCGGCAGCCCGACCGAGGCAAGCACCAGCGACAGCATGATGAGCCCCGCGCCCGGCACGCCGGCCGTGCCGATGGAGGCCAGCGTGGCCGTCATGACGATCGTCAGATACTCGCTGGTGCCCAGATCCACCCCATAGGCCTGGGCGATGAACATCACGCAGACGCCCTGGTACAACGCCGTGCCGTCCATGTTGATCGTGGCGCCCAGCGGCAGCACGAAGCTGGAAACCCCGCGCGAGACGCCCAGGTTCTTCTCGGCCGACATCATCGTGACCGGCAGCGTGCCCGAGCTGGAGGTGCTGGTGAAAGCCACCATCATCGGCTCGATCGCCCCCTGGAAGTAGCGCACCGGGTTCAGGCCCGAGATGAAACGGATCATGCCGCCATAGACCAGGACCGCATGCAGCAGGCTGCCCACATAGGCCAGCACGATGACCTTGGCCAGCGGTGCCAGCACGTCCATGCCATAGCTGCCCGCCACCCAGGTCATCAGCGCGAACACGCCATAGGGCGCAAACGAGATCACGATGGCAGTGAGCTTGTACATCACCTCGGCCAGCGCATCGAAGAGGCGCTTGACCGGCGCGGCCTTCTCACCGCACAGCACGATGGCCACCCCGAAGAGGATCGCAAACACGATGATCTGCAGCACGTTGGCGGTGGCGAAGGCTTCCACCGGATTGGTCGGCACCAGCCCCAGCAGCAGCTCGACCATCGTCGGTGCCTCCTTGGTCTCCACCGCCTTGGCCGCCGTCAGGTCGACACCCTGGCCGGGCTGGAACACGACCGCCAGCACCAGGCCGATCGAGATCGACACGGCCGTCGTCGCCAGATAGATGAGCATCGTCTTGGCACTGAGCCGGCCCATCGTCGACAGATCCTTCAGCGAGGCCACGCCCGCCACCAGCGAGATGAAGATCAGCGGCACGATCAGCATCTTGACGCCGCGGATGAACAGCTCGCCAACCGGCTTGATCTGGGCCACCCATGCGCCGTAACCGGCCATGTTCAGTCCCATGCCCAGCGCAAAACCGGCGGCCAGGGCGATGAAGATCTGCTTCCACAGCGGCAAGCGTGTCCAGAACGAAAAAAGCCCGCGTCGTGCGCTAGCGGTTTGGGTCATGCGGATCTCCTGAATGGAAAAGAATGATGATGAATGAAGGGGTCCGAAGGCCGGCAGACAACGGCTCCCGAGCCGCAGGCCAGCCGGCGCCATGGATGAAACCGGCGCCTGTCAGGCACACCCGACGGTGCTGTTACGGGTGCAGTACCGTGGATGTCAGGCGTCGGAAATGATACGCAGTATTCCGCAAACCGCAGGGCCCCATGAAAACCCGGGCCTGTCACCCTCTCCTGCCCCCCGTCCGGCAGCCCCTGCCAACCGCCCGGATCCGCTGCGCACCGTCCGGGCCAGCCATTTGACAAAGCTTTTCATACCATCCATATGGATGGTTTAATATAGACCCATGCCAAGAAAATCTGCCATCGCCACCAGCGCCTCGAAGGCCAGGCCACCTGACGAGAAGATCACCATCAACCTAGGCTGCGTCGATCTGGGCCAGATCGACCTGCTCGTCCAGGAGGGCTTCTATGCCTCCCGAACCGATTTCATCCGGGCCGCCATCCGCAGCCAGCTCGCCACCCATCAGGATGCCATCCGCCAGCTCAGCGAACGCCAGATGCTGGTGCTCGGCATCCAGCACTTCAGCGCCGACGACCTGATCACGGTGCGTGATGCGGGCGAGAAGCTGCATGTGCGCGTACTCGGCATGGCCGTCATCGCGCCCGATGTCACCCCCGAGCTGGCGCTGGCCAGCATCGAATCCCTGACGGTGCTCGGTGCCCTGCAGGCACCTGCCGCCGTCAAGATCGCGCTCGCCTCACGGCTGCGCAGCACCTGAATCGTCCGGAGAGGCCCCATGACCCCTGATTTCCAGCAACGGATGGTCGAAGCCACCCGCCTGACCCGCACCGGCAACCTGAGCGCCGCCACCGCCCTGATCCAGGCAGCCCTGGGTGGCGCCACCATGACGGGCATGCCCCCCGCAGCCGCCACCAGCCCTGCCCCTGCCGCAGTCGACATCATCGACGTGGAGGCCCGGGTGATCGACCACGGCCCGGCCGAAGTCGATGCCGCGTTCACGACGAAGACAGCCGGACGACGGGCCGCCTCCGGTACCGGCGGCAGCACCGGTGCATTCCCCTTCACCCCGCCGTCGGGCCAGGCCGGCAGCATGGGTTTCGGCCCGATGGCATTCAACCCGATGGAGCTGGGTCTGCCGGCAGGGCAGTTCCTGCATCCCGACCTGTTCAACACAGCCCAGGCCGCCAAAGGCCCGGCCACCGGCACAGGCCGGGCCGACCACGACGCCACCCGCTTTGCCGACGCCACCGCGCCACGGGGCACGCTCACGCGCGGCCACTTCAGGCACCCCAGCGCCGGGCAGCGCGATTACCTGCTGTTCTCACCTCCCGCTGAAGCCGGCGCCGGCCCACGCCCGCTGGTCGTCATGCTGCATGGCTGCACCCAGAACGCGGACGATTTCGCGGCCGGCACCCGGATGAACGAACTGGCCAGCGAGGCCGGCTTCCATGTGCTGTACCCGGATCAGTCCCGCCAGCACAACCCGCAGGGATGCTGGAACTGGTTCAAGCACAACCACCAGCAGCGGGAGAGGGGTGAGCCCGCCGTGCTGGCCGGCATGGTTCGCGAGGTGGCCCGCCAGCACGACATCGACCCGGATCGCATCTATGTGGCCGGCCTGTCGGCCGGTCGCGCCATGGCCGCCATCCTCGGCAGGCGCTATCCCGACCTGTTCGCAGCCGTCGGTGTCCATTCGGGACTGGCGGCGGGCGCTGCCAGGGATCTGCCATCGGCACTGGCCGCCATGCAGCGGGGCGCACCCGGACAACTCGGCAGCAGTCGAGGCATCCCGACCATCGTCTTTCATGGCGACCGCGACACCACCGTCCATCCGGACAACGCCGCCCACGTCATGAATGGCGCCGGCCATGCAGGCCACGGACAGGGCGAGCGGATCGAGCGCGCCGGGCTGCGCAGCAGCACCCGTCGGGTTCACCGGGCGGCCGACGGACGCATCGTGGCCGAGCAATGGCTGATCGATGGCGCGGGCCATGCCTGGTCCGGCGGCAGCCCGGCCGGCAGCTACACCGACCCGCAGGGGCCGGACGCCAGCGCCGAGATGTGGCGCTTCTTCCGGCAGCATCGCCGCCAGCCCTGACGAAGAAGGCCGGCTCGCACAGGCGGGCCGGCCTTCTGTCATGGCGTTTGCCTGATGGCAGGCGTCCACGGACGCCTGCCTGAGACAAGCTCAGAACGGGATATCGTCATCCATGTCGTCAAAACTGGTAGCCGGACGGTTGCCGCTGGCCGGCGCCGGTGCGGCAGCACGCCCCCCACCATAGCCCTCATCTCCCCCAAAGCCACCGCCACCACTGCGGCCCCCGGAGCGGCCGCCATAGTCGCCGCCATAGCCACCACCCGACTCACCACCGCCATCGCGGCCACCCAGCATCTGCATCTGGTCGGCCACGATCTCGGTCGAATACTTCTCGACACCATTGCTGTCGGTGTACTTGCGGGTGCGCAGCCGGCCCTCGATGTAGACCGAGCGCCCCTTCTTCAGGTACTGGCCAGCGATTTCGGCCAGCCGCCCGAACATGCTGACGCGGTGCCATTCGGTTTCTTCACGGCGCTCGCCCGATTTGTCCTTCCACTGCGAGGTGGTGGCCAGCGAGAGGTTGCACATGGCCGTGCCTTCGGCCGTATAGCGAAGCTCCGGGTCCCGACCCAGGTTGCCCACCAGAATGACTTTGTTGACGGATGCCATCAGAAAAACTCCTTGAACAGAATGGGGCATCCCGGACAGACCGCGCTGCCCGGCTCATGCCCTGCATGATCCCATGATCGCACTGCGGGCGGCGTATTGCGGCCCCACCGGCATTGCGTCGTACCACAAACAGGCGGTGCGTGGATTGTCGGCCGGTTGCCGATGCGCCGGTGGCCGCGGCCATCCAGACAGCCTACGCCGCATGGCTGCCTGGCGTGCACCCTGTCACACCCCGTGCCCGGCGGGACCGCTGTTCGCCCACGCGATGCTTACTGCCCATGCACCTGGGCCGGCACACCCACCGGCCAGCGCCGGGCCTGCCGTGCCACTGCCCACCACAGCAGCAGCAGCACGGTGGAGGCCACGAAGACGCCGGCATCACCCAGGTGGCGGGCCAGCAGACCGCCCAGCGCGCCGCCGGCAAACACCCCCAGCGACTGGCAGGTGCTGTAGACCCCCAGGGCCAGACCACGGCCATTGGGCGGCACCAGACGCGACACCAGCGAGGGCAGCAGCGCCTCCAGCAGGTTGAAGCCGACGAAGAAGACCAGCAGCAGCGTGGCCAGCAGCCACGCCCCCTCCGGCAACAGCGGCGAGAGCAGAAAGCCCGCCTGCGCCACCGCCACCGTCATCACCCCGCCCAGAAACACGGCACGCATCCGCCCACCCCGCTCGGCCATCCGCATGGGGACCAGCATCAGCAGGAAGGCCACCACCACCACCGGCAGATACAGCTGCCAGTGCTGGCCGATGGGCAGGCCCGCTGCCAGCAGACGCGCCGGCAGCACCACGAACAGCGCCATCTGCGTCAGGTGCAGCACGAAAATGCCCAGGTTCAGGCGCCACAGATCAGCGTCCAGCACATCGCGCATGGGCGGGCGCGGCGCAGCGCGCTGCGCGTTGACCGAGGGCGGCGGCTCGGGCACCAGCTTCCACAGCACGCCGATGGCCACCAGGGCCAGCACCGCCGTCAGCACGAAGATGCCCGACAGGCCCCCCGCTTCGTACAGCACCGGGCCGATCACCAGCGACAGCGCATAGGAGAGCGCGATCATCACGCCGATCAGCGCCATCGCCTTGCTGCGGTTCACGTCACGGGTGGAATCGGCCACCAGTGCACTGATGGCGGCCGACACCGCTCCGGCCCCCTGGAGGGCCCGGCCCAGCGCCAGCATCGGCACCGTCTCGGCCAGCGCGGCCACGATGCTGCCCGCCAGCATGATGAGCAGTCCCACGGTGATGACCGGCTTGCGGCCGAAGCGGTCGGAGGCCGCACCAAAGGGAATCTGCATGGCGGCCTGCGTCAGCCCGTAGAGGCCAAAGGCCAGGCCCACCCAGAAGGCATCGTCGCCTCCCGGCATGCCGGCCGCATGCAGCACGAAGACCGGCATCACCAGAAACAGGCCCAGCATGCGGATGGCGTAGAGGCTGGCCAGCCACAGGCTGGCCCTCAGCTCGCCCGCCGACATGCGTGTCGACGCCCCGCCGCCTGCGCGGCCCGCCTTCTCATCCATGCTCATGGCTTCATCCGTGGTCACTTTGCCGCAATGTTAGCAGCCCGCCCCCATGGATTCGGTATAGTTGCGGGTTGCCCTCTGGTTGCAGGAGCCGACCCGCGAGCGCCGGCATGACATTGAAGAAACCCGCCCCGAACACCGCCCACCCGACCTCCCGGCCCAACGCCACCGAAGCGTTGCAGATCCGCGTGCGTGGTGCCCGCACCCACAACCTGAAGAACATCTCGCTCGACATCCCGCGCAACCAGCTGGTGGTCATCACCGGCCTGTCGGGCTCGGGCAAGTCCTCGCTGGCCTTCGACACGCTCTATGCCGAAGGACAGCGTCGCTACGTGGAGTCACTCTCGGCCTACGCGCGGCAGTTCCTGCAGCTGATGGAAAAGCCGGACGTGGATCTGATCGAGGGTCTGTCGCCGGCCATCGCCATCGAGCAGAAGTCCACCAGCCACAATCCCCGCTCGACGGTGGGCACCGTCACCGAGATCCACGACTACCTGCGACTGCTCTTCGCCCGCACCGGCACGCCCTACTGCCCCGACCACCCCGAGCAGCGGCTGGAGACCCAGACCGTCTCGCAGATGGTCGATGCGATCCTGGCCCTGCCCGAAGGCACCCGGCTGATGATCCTCGCGCCGGTGGTGCACAACCGCAAGGGTGAGCACCTGGACCTGTTCGAGGAGCTTCAGGCCCAGGGCTTCGTGCGGGTGCGCATCCGCACCGAGGGGCACGGCAGCCGGGACGGAGAGATCGTCGAGCTGGACCAGGTGCCCCCGCTCAGCAAGCAGCAGAAGCACAGCATCGATGTCGTCGTCGACCGCCTGAAGGTGGCCGACAGTGCCCGCCAGCGGCTGGCCGAATCGCTGGAGACCGCCCTCAACCTGGCCAATGGCCGTGTCATCGCCCAGCCGATGGACGAGGGTACCGACAGGGCACTGGCCTTTTCCTCGAAGTTTGGCTGCCCGGTCTGCAACTGGTCGCTGCCCGAACTGGAGCCCCGGCTGTTTTCCTTCAACAACCCGCTGGGGGCCTGCCCGGAGTGCGATGGCCTGGGACATACGCTGTTCTTCGACCCGGCACGCATCGTCCAGTTTCCGAACCTGAGCCTGGGTGCAGGCGCCATCCGCGGCTGGGACCGGCGCAACCAGTATTACTACCAGCAGCTGCAGAACCTGGCGACGCATTACGACTTCGACCTGGAGCTGCCCTTTGAAGAGCTGCCCGAAAAAATCCGCAACATCCTGCTGTTCGGCTCGGGCGCCGAGAACATCACCTTCACCCTGCTCAATGGCCACGGCAAGCCGGTAGTCAGGCAAAAGCCCTTCGAGGGCATCGTCCACAACTTCGAGCGCCGCTTCAAGGAAACCGACTCGGCCCACATCCGCGACGAGCTGGCCAAGTTCCAGCACACCCGCGTCTGCCCGGCCTGTCATGGCACGCGCCTGCGCATCGATGCACGCCACGTGCGCGTGGGCCCGGCCGGCGCCGACAAGCCGATCTGGGAGATCAGCGGCTGGACCCTGGGCGAGGCGGCCGACTGGTTCGAGAACCTGACGCTCGATGGTGGCCGTGCCGCCATCGGCGAGCGCATCATCCGCGAGATCAGCAACCGGCTGCGTTTTCTCAATGATGTCGGCCTCAATTACCTGTCACTGGAACGCTCGGCCGACACCCTCTCCGGCGGCGAGGCGCAGCGCATCCGGCTGGCCTCACAGATCGGTTCGGGCCTGACCGGCGTGATGTATGTGCTGGACGAGCCCTCGATCGGCCTGCACCAGCGCGACAACGACCGCCTGCTGAAGACGCTGACGCACCTGCGCGACCTGGGCAATTCGGTACTGGTGGTCGAGCACGACGAAGATGCCATCCGCGCCGCCGATCATGTCATCGACATGGGGCTGGGCGCAGGCGAGCATGGCGGCAAGATCATCGCCCAGGGCAAGGTCGACGACATCATCGCCAGCCCCGAATCGCTCACCGGCCAGTATCTGGGCGGGCGGCTGGAGATTGCCGTGCCCACCACCCGCAAGGCACCCGACAGGCGCCAGATCCGCATCATCGAGGCCAGCGGCAACAACCTGAAGGCGTCGCGCATCGACATCCCGGTGGGGCTGCTTGTCTGCGTCACCGGTGTGTCGGGCAGTGGCAAGTCGACGCTCATCAACGACACCCTCTACAAGACCGTTGCCCAGAAGATCTACCGCTCACAGGCCGAACCCTCGCCCTGCCAGCGCATCGACGGCCTGGAGCATTTCGACAAGGTGATTGCGGTCGACCAGAGCCCGATTGGCCGCACCCCGCGCAGCAACCCGGCCACCTACACGGGACTGTTCACCCCCATCCGCGAACTCTTTGCCGACGTACCCGCCGCCCGGGAGCGGGGTTACGGACCGGGGCGCTTTTCATTCAACGTCAGGGGCGGCCGCTGCGAGGCTTGCGAGGGCGACGGCATGATCAAGGTGGAAATGCACTTTCTGCCGGACGTGTACGTGCCCTGCGACATCTGCAAGGGCAAGCGCTACAACCGCGAAACGCTGGAGATCCAGTACAAGGGCAAGAGCATTGCCGACGTGCTGGACATGACGGTGGAAGTGGCCCACGAATTCTTCTCGTCGGTGCCGCAGATCAGCCGGCGCCTGAAGACCCTGCTGGACGTGGGCCTGGGTTACATCCGGCTGGGCCAGAGCGCGACCACGCTGTCGGGCGGCGAGGCGCAGCGGGTGAAGCTGTCACAGGAGCTGTCCAAGCGCGATACCGGCCGCACCCTCTACATCCTCGATGAACCCACCACCGGCCTGCATTTTCATGACATCGCCCTGTTGATGGAGGTGATCCGCAACCTGCGCGACCAGGGCAACACCATCGTCATCATCGAGCACAACCTCGACGTCATCAAGACGGCCGACTGGATCATCGACATGGGGCCGGAAGGCGGCGCCGGCGGCGGACACCTGGTGGTGGCCGGCACGCCCGAAACCGTGGCCGCCACCCCCGAGAGCCATACCGGCCGCTATCTGGGCGCACTGTTGCGGAAGGCACGCTGAAGCCTGGGCCGGCCGCCTCCACCCTGGCGACAACCGGCGCCACCGGGCCCCTACCCCACCGCCCCCTCTTCCTGACCGGGTCGTGCGCGCCGGATCCTGATTGCGTACCCTCCATACAACACGGGTACGACCAGGTTGCGCGCCATGTTCACACGCGCGCAACACAAGCCAGGGCAGCCTCGTCATCACAAACATTCCGTCGAAATATTTAACAATATCCATAAAGCGCACACCTTTTCCCGCCCCTCTGGCGAGATCCTTGATCCTGTCGGCGCCTCCAACATGCGTTGCGTCTGCCAACAAGTGTTGGCTCATCCGACATGCTTTTTCCAACAGGACAAGGAGATTTCCATGTTGAACACAAGCACCCGATTCACGATCACGGCATCGACGCTGGCCCTTCTGCTGGCAGGTTGCGGCGGCAGCGGTAGTGGCGACAACACCGGGAGCACCGTCAAGGACAACCCCGCCCCCGCAGCGGCCAGCACGCTGGAAAGCGTCGAACCGCTCAAAACCCTGCATGAAAAGGCCCCTCAGAATGCCGCCACCCCCATCTCGGCGCAGGGCGTGCGGGGTGACGTGCTGAAAACCATGCTGGAGCAGCGTGCTTGCAGCAACCCCTTGCCTGCGGCCAGCCTGAATGGCCCCACCCTGACCAAGGAGCAGGACGACCGGATGATGGTCAGCGCCGAAGCCGAACTGAAGCCGACGCCCTACATCGACAACCCCAACCCGCCGGGCAAGCCGCCCGCCACGCCGCACTTCCCATGGGGATGCTCCAGTTTCACCTTGTACCAGCCGGCCCAACCCGGCGAGTACACCCTGCATGCCGGCAGTGGCTCGATCTTTCAGGGGCAGTCGGTCGACTACGTGAAGCTCAGCTACAACATCAACGGCAGCGAGATCCCGTACCAGGTGACGGCCAACGACGTCACGCTGGGCGCGCAGATCAGCACGTACAGCCAGTTTTATGAAGGGCTGCGCAGCTTCCAGCCCCAGAAACCCTCGGGCCCGCTGAAAGAGGACGTTCAGCTGAACGCCCCCCAGCCCCTCAACTTCCGGCTGGATGAGCGCGTCGGCTATGGCGTGCTGATGCACTGGAGCGATCAGGCCAACAACGCGGTACGGATGCTGCTGCTGCCTGGCAACACCGCCAACCAGGCCAAGGTGTGCTGGCACAGCGAGCTGCGCTTTGCCAGGCGCCTGCATTGCCAGAGCTGGAACGTGCCCGCCAGCTGGCAGCACGGCCAGACCCTGGAGATCGATGACCAGTACCTCATCGACGACCGCAGCACCTACGTGGGCGAAAGCGGCCTGCTGTACTGGCACAGCAAGCGCCGTGGCGGCTGAAGCCGTCATGCGGCTCCCGCAGGCATTGTCCTGAGCAACGCCTGCCGCACCTGATGCGCCGGCCCCTGCCCTGCTCCCGGGCGGCAGGGGCTGGCGCCACACCGTTGTGGACGCAGCCGTGGCTTTCTCCGGCGGCTCGACATAGGGTCATGAACGGCAACACACCGACGCTTACGTCGTTGACGACCGTACCATTCATGCCGGCGAAAGCGGTTTGATGTACTGGCGCACAGGCCCCTCCTGACACAGCCTTCAGCCACACACGCAAGAACCCAGAACACGACACCAGCTTCCGCCAGGAGGCAAACAGCAGCGAGCGTACCGGAACGCGCTGAACACGGTCTCTTGTCAAGGGGGCCACATTCTCCTAGCATGGCACAAGCCATCGACACGGACGGGCACGTTCAGGCAAGCGATCGCATTCACATCACGGCATCGTGGCGCAACGCACCTGACAGCCTGTCCGCCCTTCCCCCAGTTCAAGCCCTCCCATGAGCACGATCCGATACACCGATGACATCGTCGCCTGGGCCAACCAGCAGGCAGCCCTGATCCGGGCCGGTCAGTTTGACCAGCTCGATCTGGAACATATTGCCGATGAGATTGAAGACGTGGGCAAAAGCGAACAACGCGAGCTGGCCAGCCGACTGGCCGTCCTGCTCGGCCACCTGCTCAAATGGCATGTCCAGCCCAACCACCGCAGCCGCAGCTGGCAGCTCACCATCAAGGCACAGCGCAAGGAGTTGAGCCTGGCCTTGAAAGAAACCCCCAGCCTCAAGACCCGCCTGACCGACGAGGCATGGCTGGATGTGGTCTGGAGCCACGCCGTGGCGCTGGCCGCGCGTGAGACCGGGCTGGATGATTTTCCCGAGGCCTTGCCGTGGGCCATGCAGCAGGTGCTGGACCTGGACTGGATGCCGGACCAGAAAAAACCACAGGCCTGAATCCCCCAGCCCGCCCCCGGCACGCCGGTGGCCACCGACTCCAGCACCGAAGCTGCTGCCGGCATTACGCCGCAGACCCCCGTGGCCGAGGTTCAGGACACGGCCACTCCAGCCCCTGCAAACGCGGCCCAGGCAGCCCAGCCCCCGGCCCATGCTGCCACAGCGGCCGCGGCTACCGGCCAGCCCGACGATGCAACACCCACCGCCGCAGCTCGGCCTGCTGCTGCACCGGCCATCTCCCGAGCCGGCGTCAGTGGCGAAGCCCTGCTGACGATGCTGGGCCAGCGCGCCTGCGCCGAGCCGGTGGAAACCAGCGGCCTGAACGGCCCGCCCGTGCCCACCGAATCGCGTGAGCTGCCGCAGATCCTGGCCGACCTGGCCGTGACCCCCGAGAACTATACCGGCTCGACCCTGCCGGACAAGCCGATCATCAACGCGGTGTGCGACCCGCAGATGGCGCAATACAAGCTGATCCAGCCAGGTGAGCACAAGGTCGACATCTTCAGCCAGCGGCACTACCTGCACGACCATCTGGGCCGCCCCGACACCCGGCGGCAGTTCAGCAACACCCGTGTGAGCCTCCCGCTGACCGTGACCGAAACCCAGGTGACGCTGGGGGCACAGGTGGGCGACGCCCAGAACCCCTATCTGGCCAGCCAGACGCTCAGCTTCGCCCGCCAGGGCCAGGTGGGTTATGGCGTGCTGTCGCAGTGGGTGCAAAACGGCAACAACCTGCGCATGCTGCTGGTTCCCGGCCAGAAGGACAACGAAGCCCGTCTGTGCTGGAACACCCACAACGTCTCGGTCAAGCGGCTGCACTGCATGGCCTGGAGCCAGCCCGAGGGCTGGAAACCGGGTGATGCCCTGCAGCTGGAGGATCAGTACATCATCGACGACCGCAGCACCTACGCCGGTGAAAGCGGGCTGATGTATCTGCATTCGCGCAACGCGGCACAGCCCTGATGGGCTGCCGGGCGGTGGCAGACGCCCCGCCCTTGACAGGCACCTGTCCGGCACAGGCCGACACTGCCCCAGCGGCTGACCCCATGGTCAGCGACAGCAACCCGGCCTGCCGGGGGAGCATCAGCCCCCGGCAGGCCTTTTTCATGACCACGGGCATCACGATAGCCATCGGGCACCCCGTCGATGCGGGCGCGGCAGCAGAGGCGGGCAATGCCAGCCCCCAAAAAGGGCCTTGTCCGGAAAAAGCACACAGCCATCCGTGTCGATCGCAGGTATCGTTCCTGCCGTTCGTCACCGTCAGGCGGCCATCCAGCCCGGATGCAGCGCCACCCGTCAGGTGATCTCTCCCCGGCACAAACCAGAGGTCTTGCCATGCTGAACAAGCTTTCCCGCGCCCCGATCGCCGCTGCCCTGCTGGCCGTGCTTGCAGCCTGCGGCGGAGGGGACGACAACGACACGGCCACCTCGACCTCGCCGCGCGCGCCGGAGCGCAACGGCACCGCCTCCTCGCCGGCCACCCCGGCCCAGAACGGCAGCACCGCCGCCCACGATACGGCCTCCCCCTCGGGCAACAGTGCTGCGGGCAGCACGGGCAGCCGCGACAGCGCCACGGCGCCCTCCCAGGCCGGCAGCATCAGCCTGCCCCCCGCCCCGGCCGGCAATCTGGTGCTGGATGTCCGCACCTCGGCCGCCATCAGCAGCAACGGCATCCGCGGCGACGTGCTGCTGACCAGCCTGTCGCAACAGGCGTGCAGCGGCCCGCTGTCGGCCGTCACCGGTCTGGATGGCCCGCGCGTGCGCGGTGCCGACGAGCTGGCCCTGCCGGTGATCGGTGCCGGCACCGAGCTGTCGCCCAGCAACTATGTGCTGCGCCCCGATGCCGCCAACATCGTCTCGCCGCTGGCCGGGCTGTGCCAGCGCATGCGCTACCAGGCCCCGCTCGATGGCCGCGTCTACGAACTGAACATCTTCTCGAACCCGGTGTACCGGTATTCGCCGTCGGCCACCCAGGGCTTTCATTATCTGGATGCCGACCTGCAACTGGCGATCACCGCCGAAGCCTTTGCCCTCTCGGCCACGGCTGATGCGGACAACACCGAAGACCGCGGCCGCACCTTCCAGACGCAGGAAGCTGCCGAGCAGGAGGTGCAGCTGAGTGCCGGCGGCATCACCACCATCAACCGTGATGCGCTGGTGCCCTTCAACACCAGCCGCACCTGGACCAACGGCAACCACCGCATCGAGATGCTGGTACTGCCCGCCGATGCCCCCAACCGCTTCCGCCAGTGCTGGTCGGTGGACCTGCACTATGCCCGCCGCCTGCAATGCACGGTCTGGGCCGTGCCCGCCACCTGGCGCTATGGCAGCGAGCTGCAATTCGTCGACCAGTATCTGGTCGATGACCGCAGCAGCTACCCCGGCGAGGCCGAAGGCAGCTTCCGCTACTTCCGCACCGACGAGCGCTGAACGGCCCGGGGCAGCCCCGGTGCGGCCCTGCCCGACTGGCAGCAGCACACGGGGCGGCCGCACCGGCCTCCATGGCCCCGGTAGCCCGGTAGCCCGGTGGCCCGGCGGCCCCGGATCAGCAGCACGCACCCGCAAAAACGGCGCCATCTGGCGCCGTTTTTGCATGATTACAGGCAGGGTCCCGTTGGGGCAATGCATCATCAGGGCAGCGCCACCATCAGGACAACGCCACCGTCAGGGCAGTGCCCAGTCCATCGAGAAGGCCGGCAGCGCGGGCTTGCGCTGGGTGAAGGTGGCGATCTCGTAGTTGGCCGGGTCGGCCAGCACGGCACGCACCAGCAGGTTGTTCATGTGGTGCCCGGATTTGCGGGCATGGTAGGCGCCCAGGATGGGATGGCCGATCAGGTAAAGGTCGCCGATGGCATCGAGCGCCTTGTGCTTGGCGAACTCGTCGCTGTAGCGCAGGCCATCGTGGTTGAGGACACGGTCGTCATCGACGACGATGGCGTTGTCGAGGCTACCCCCCAGCGCCAGGCCGTGCTTGCGCAGCAGCTCGACCTCGCTGGCCATCACGAAGGTGCGGGCACGGGCGATCTCCTTGATGTAGGAGGTGCTGGCAAAGTCGATCTCGATGCGCTGGCCGGTGGCATCGATGGCCGCCTGGCCAAAGGCGATCTCGAAGCTGAGCTTGAAGCCCTCGAAGGGATCGAGACGCACCCACTTGTCACCATCGGTGATCTGCACCGGGCGCAGGATGCGGATGAAGCGCTTGGGTGCCGATTGCTCGACGAAGCCCGCCGATTGCAGCAGATAGACGAATGAACCGGCCGACCCATCGAGAATGGGCACTTCGACGGCGGTCATGTCGATCTCGGCATTGTCGATGCCCAGCCCCGCCAGGGCGGACATCAGGTGCTCGATGGTCTGGACGCTGATCTTGCTGCCCGGGCCTTCGGCCGCGGCCGACAGCGTGGTGTTCAGGCGGGTATCGGTGATGCGGTCGCCACGCGCGGGCAACACCGCCACCGGATCAAGGTCGACACGGCGAAAGACGATGCCACTGTCGACTGCGCCCGGCTTGATCGTCAGGTTGACCCGCTGCCCGGAATGCAGGCCGATTCCGGTGGCCTGCACCGGGGCACGCAGGGTTCTCTGTCTCAACATCAGCGTTTGACTCCATCAATCAGTCAGGTCGACATCATAGCGGCAAGCAGGAGATGCTGCCGCCAAGCCCGACCTGCGGCCCACGACACCACCAAGGCGGCATGCAGGCGGTTCCCCTGCGGCGTGCCGGCAGGCCGCCCCGGTGTTCCCGGTGCGGAGCCGGCCGCCGATCAGGAGGTTGACGGACGATCAGTCGGCCTGGCGACGCAGGAAGGCCGGAATGTCGAGACGCTCAACGCCCTTCTGCGACATGGCGTTGACACGCTCGGCCGCCTGGCTGCGCGGGTTGCGGAAGACGTTGGGCTCGTCCAGACCACCGATGGCGTCGACGGTGTCGAGCGCCAGGTCGTCGGTACCGGTCTTGACGGCCGGCTGCGACACCAGCTGGGGCTTGCGCACCAGCTTGCCAATGCCGGTGGCCACGACGGTGACCCGCAGCGAGTCTTCCATGTCCTCGTCGTAGACGGTACCGTGGATGATGGTGGCGTCTTCGGCGCAGAACTGCTTGATGGTGTTGATGACCTCGTTGGTCTCACGCAGTTTCAGCGAACGCGAGGCGGTGATGTTGACGATCACGCCACGGGCACCGTGCAGGTCGACGCCATCGAGCAGCGGCGAGGACACGGCCTGTTCGGCGGCCAGACGGGCACGATCCAGGCCCGAGGCCTCGCCGATACCCATCATCGCCTTGCCCTGTTCGCCCATGATGGTCTTCACGTCGGCAAAGTCGACGTTGACCAGGCCGGGCACGTTGATGATCTCGGCAATGCCGGCCACGGCGTTGTGCAGCACGTCGTCGGCACGCTTGAAGGCGTCTTCCAGCGTGGCGTCCTCGTCCATCACCTCGAAGAGCTTCTCGTTCAGCACGACGATCAGCGAGTCGACCTGACCGATCAGGTTCTCGATGCCCTCGTCGGCCACACGCTGCTTGCGGCTGCCTTCGTAGTTGAAGGGCTTGGTGACGACGCCAACGGTCAGGATGCCCAGCTCCTTGGCGATCTCGGCCACCACCGGCGAAGCGCCGGTGCCGGTGCCCTTGCCCATGCCGGCGGTCAGGAAGACCATGTTGGCCCCTTCGAGGGCGGCACGGATGTTGCCGCGCTCGGCCTGGGCCGCGGCCCGGCCAGCCTCGGGGTTGGCACCGGCACCCAGACCGGCATCGCCGAGCTGGATGGTGCGGCTGGCCAGCGAACGGGCCAGGGCCTGGCGGTCGGTGTTGACGGCGATAAACTCGACGCCCTGCACGCCACGATTGACCATGTGGTTGACGGCGTTGCCACCACCACCCCCGACGCCCACCACCTTGATGATGGCGCCATCAACATCTGTATCAAGCATCTTGAACGACATGACTGAAAAACCTCCTGATTTGAATGAACAGCCCGGGGCAGGCCCCAGGACTGGCGGATGCAATACCGGGCAAGGATATGCACCCTGTCGGCCTCATGACGAAGCCAGCGGTCATTCGGGTCCAAACGTTATGTTACTCAGAAACTCCCGAAAAACCATTCCTTCATGCGGCGAATCGTGTCCCGGAAGGAACCCGACTGCTCTGCAACCTTGCGCCCGCGCAGACATTGCTGCCGGGCCTCTTCCACCAGCCCCATCGCGGTGGCATACCGGGGCGTGCGCACCACGTCGGAGAGCCGGCCACTGTACGACGGCGCCCCCACACGCACCGGCTTGAGAAAGATGTCTTCGGCCAGCTCGGCCATGCCGGGCAACAGGCTCGATCCGCCCGTGATGACGATGCCCGAAGACAGCGCTTCTTCATAGCCCGACTCGCGGATGGTCTGCTGCACCATCATGAACAGCTCCTCGACGCGCGGCTCGATCACCGAGGCCAGGCCCTGCTTGGACAGCGAGCGCGGGCCCCGGTCACCGATGCCGGGCACCTCGATCTTCTCGCCAGGGTTGGCCAGCGTCGGCTTGGCCAGGCCATGACGCAGCTTGATGTCCTCGGCATCGGCCGTGGGCGTGCGCAGCGCCATCGCAATGTCGTTGGTGATCTGGTCACCGGCCACCGGAATGACGGCCGAATGCCGGATCGAGCCACCGACGAAGACCGCCACATCGGTGGTGCCACCGCCGATGTCGATCAGGGCAACCCCCAGCTCCTTCTCGTCGACCGTCAGCACCGCGTTGGCCGAAGCCAGCGGCTGCAGGATCAGGTCCTGCACGGCCAGCCCGCAGCGGCGCACGCACTTGATGATGTTCTGTACCGCCGACACCGCCCCGGTGACGACGTGCACCTTGACATCCAGCCGCACCCCGCTCATGCCGACGGGCTCGCGGATGTCTTCCTGGCCGTCGATGATGAATTCCTGGGGCAGCACGTGCAGGATCTGCTGGTCGGTGGGAATGGCCACCGCCTTGGCGGTCTCCAGCACGCGCACCACGTCGGCCTCGGTGACTTCCTTGTCCTTGATGGCCACCATGCCGGTGGAATTGAAGCTGCGGATGTGGTTGCCGGCAATGCCGGTGACGACCTGCTGGATCTTGCGGCCCGAAGTGAGTTCGGCTTCTTCGAGCGCAGCCTGGATCGAGGCGACGGTCTTCTCGATGTCGACCACCACGCCCTTTTTCAGGCCGTTGGATTCGTGCTGGCCGGTGCCGATGACTTCGATGTCGCCATCACCGTGCATCTCGGCCACCACCGCCACCACCTTCGAGGTGCCGATGTCCAGGCCAACCAGCAAATCCGTGTTTTCTCTCGTCATGGTCAGTCCTGGCACTCAATGAATGTTGTCACGATGGGGTTGTCCCGGCGGAGACGGCTCGAGCGCCCCCGGTGCCCGCACGGCAAAACCGTTGGGATAACGCAGGTCGACGACCTCGGCCCGACCGTTTAGGCGTGCCTGGATCAGCGGATGCGCCGTGACCCAGCGCGCCACGCGGTCGGCCACGGGCAAGCCCTCGTCACGGCCCATGCGCAGCGTGATGCCGCTGTCCAGCTGCGCCGTCCACGACTGGCGGTCGGACAGCGTCAGCGCCACCGGCCGCATCGACAGCGGCAGCAGCTGCCGGCCCAGCTCGTCGTAACGGCGGGCCACCAGCGCCTGGCTGCCGTCCGGGCCTGCCAGCAGCAGCAGATCCTGATGATGGGCGACTTCTGCCGGATTCACCGCAAACAACTCTCCATGCGTATTCACGAAACGCCCGCCATCATCGTTCCAGCGGGCCAGTACCTGGTGTTCCTCAAGGGCCACGAACAGGCGATTGGGCCAGATGCGCCGGACTTCGGCCCGCCGCACCCAGGGCACCTGCGCAAAATGTTCCCGGACTTTGTCGAGATCCACCGTAAAGAAATTTCCATCAAGCCGGTTGACCCCCTGCGCCACCATCTTCTGTTCATCGACATGATCCAGCCTGCGTCCGTTGACCGGTCCGACCTCAATGGCCAGCAGGTCGAAGGCCGGGCGTTGGCCCAGCCACCACAACCCGGCCAGCAGCAGGCAGGCGAACGCGGCCATCACCAGGGTGTTGGCGATTGCATGGAGCGCGCGCGGATCATGCCACAAATTCACCCGATCGCCTCCGATGCAACACCCCGTTGTATCTTCAACGATGCAGTTGCGGCCAGTCCAAGCACCAGATCCTCATAAGAAACGCCCGCCGCGCGTGCCGCCATCGGTACCAGCGAGTGTCCGGTCATGCCCGGAGACGTATTGATTTCAAGCAACCACGGCCGCTGCGAACTGTCATCCAGCATCACGTCGACCCGGCCCCAGCCCTCGCAACCGATGGCCCGGTAGGCCGCCTCGGCCAGGCTGGCAATCTCGTCCGTCAGTGATGCGGTCAGCGGTGCCGGGCACAGGTAGCGCGTGTCATCCGAAAAATACTTGTTCTGGTAATCGTAATTGCCACCCGGCGCGCGAATCTCGATGATCGGCAGGGCCCTGGCGGTGGCACCGCTGCCCAGCACCGCCACCGTCAGTTCACGCCCCTGCACGAAGCGCTCGGCCATCACCGGATGGTCGATCGCGGCGGCGCGGTCGTAGGCGGCGCGCAGGCGGTCGAGCGAATCGACGCGCGTCAGCCCCAGCGTCGAGCCTTCGTGCGGTGGCTTGATGATGAGGGGCAGGCCCAGACGCTCGGCCAGTCCCACCAGCTGGTGCGGCCCCAGCAGCGTTTCCCAGGCCGGGGTGGGCAGACGCCCCACCTGCCACATCTGCTTGGTGTTGATCTTGTTGATTGCCAGCGACGAGGCCATCAGCCCCGAGCCGGTGTAGGGCAGGCCGATCATTTCCAGCACGCCCTGCACGGTGCCGTCTTCACCATAGCGGCCATGCAGCGCGATGAAGGCACGGTCATAGCCACCGCTTTCCAGCTTCGCCAGCGAGGACTCGGCCGGATCGAAGGCTTCGGCACGCACGCCGCGGCCGCGGAGTGCCGACAGCACCCCCTGCCCCGACATCAGCGACACCTGCCGTTCGGACGAATGCCCGCCCATCAGCACCACCACCTTGCCCAGCGAGGCGGGGTCGACGTTGGTCGGCAACGGAAAGGACGGATTCGTGTCAGTCATGATCTGTTCCTGCTGTGGAGGGGGGATGAAGCGGTGCAGCCTGTGCCACGATGCGGCCACAGGTGGCACCGATGCTGCCTGCGCCCATCGTGATGACGACATCGCCCGCCTGCACGAGCCCCAGAACCGCCGCAGGCAGGGCCTCGACTTCGGGCACGAACAACGGTTCGTGCCGGCTGGCCAGCCGGACAGCGCGCGTCAGTGCCCGCCCGTCCGCCGCCACGATCGGCGCCTCGCCGGCGGCGTACACTTCCGTCAGGATCACCTGATCGGCCTGCCCCAGGACGCGCACGAAATCCTCGAACAGGTCGCGCGTGCGCGAATAGCGGTGCGGCTGGAAGGCCAGCACCAGCCGGCGCCCCGGAAATGCGCCGCGCACCGCGGCCACCGTTGCCTCGATCTCGGCCGGGTGGTGGCCATAGTCGTCGATCAGGGTAAAGGTACCCGATGACGGCCCGTCGGGGCCAGTCTGTCCGGATTCATCATCAGGGCGAGATGGCACGGCAACTTCACCATAACGTTCAAAACGTCGCCCAACTCCCCGGAATTCCGCCAGGGCCGTGATGATCGCCTCGTCCTGCACCCCCAGTTCGGTGGCGATGGTGATGGCGGCCAGCGCGTTGCGCACGTTGTGCTCGCCGCTGAGGGCCAGCTGCACCTCCAGCGGGGCCTCGCCTTCGCGCAGCACCCGAAAGCGCATCCGCTCCCCCTCGGCCCGCACGTCGACGGCCCGTACCTGGGCATCTTCACCCAGGCCGTAGCTGAGCACCGGTTTGGACACGAAGGGGACGATTTCGCGCACGTGGGCATCATCGATGCACAGCACCGCGGCCCCATAAAAGGGCAGACGGTTCAGAAAATCGACAAAGGCCTGCTTGAGCCGGGCCATGTCGTGCCCATAGGTGTCCATGTGATCGGCGTCGATGTTGGTGACGGCAGCGATCATCGGCAGCAGGTTGAGAAAGGAGGCATCCGATTCGTCGGCTTCGACGACGATGTAGTCGCCACTGCCCAGCCGGGCATTGACGCCCGCACTGTTCAGGCGCCCGCCGATCACGAAGGTCGGGTCCATGCCGGCCTTGGCCAGGATGCTGGCAACCAGGCTGGTGGTGGTGGTCTTGCCGTGCGTGCCGGCAATGGCGACACCCTGCTTCAGCTTCATCAGCTCGGCCAGCATCAGCGCGCGCGGCACCACCGGCACGCGGCGCGCACGCGCCAGCCGCACCTCGGGGTTGTCGGGGCGCACCGCCGTCGACACCACCACGCAATCGGCCTGCCCGGCATGCTCGGCCTGATGGCCGACGAACACCCTCGCACCCAGCTTTTCCAGCCGCTGCATCACGGCCGAATAATTCAGGTCCGAACCGCTGACCTCGTACCCGAGGTTGAGCAGCACCTCGGCGATGCCGCTCATGCCGGCCCCGCCGATTCCCACGAAATGGATCTGCCTGACTTTGTGTTTCATTTTCTGGCCACCGTCTCACAGGCATCCGCCACGATCGTCGCAGCATCCGGCTTGCCCATGGCCCGTGCCTTCACGGCCATCTGCGCCAGCGCCGGACGGCGGAAATGGGAAATCAGCGAGGCCAGGCTCGATGGCGTCAGCTCTTCCTGCGGCACGAGAATGGCCGCCCCGGTTTCGGAAAGGAAGCGCGCATTGCCGGTCTGATGATCGTCCACCGCATGCGGATAGGGAATCAGGATCGAGGCCACGCCGGCCACCGCCAGTTCGGACACCGTGGTGGCCCCGGCCCGGGCAATCACCAGATCGGCTTCGGCATAGGCTTCGTCCATGTTGTCGATGAAGGCCACTGCCCGTGCATCGACGGCGGCATTGCGATAGTTTTGGCGCAGCTCGTCGATGTGGGCTCGACCGCTCTGGTGCAGGATCTCGGGCCGTGCCTCGGGCACGATCAGCCCGAAGGCATTGGGGATGACGCGGTTGAACACCTGCGCCCCCAGGCTGCCCCCCACCACCAGCACGCGCAGCGGGCCGCTGCGTTCGCGGTAGCGCAGCTCGGGTGCCGGGATGGCGGCAATCGCCTGACTGACGGGATTGCCCACCCAGCGGGCCTGCGACATCGCCCCCGGAAAGGCCACCAGCACCCGCGTGGCAAAGCGTGCCAGAAAACGGTTGGCCATGCCGGCCACCGAATTCTGTTCGTGCAGCACCATCGGCACACGCCGCATGCCGGCCACCAGGCCACCGGGCACCGTCACATAACCGCCCATGCCCAGCACCACGTGCGGACGCACCTCCTGAAACGCCTGCCTGGCTTCGGCCATCGCCCGGCGCAACTTGAAGGGCATCGCCAGCTTGGCTGCCAGCCCCTTGCCCCGGAAGCCCTGAAAATGCACGGGCTTCATCTCGATGTCGTGGGCCGACACCAGCAACCCCTCCATGCCTTCGGGGTTGCCCAGCCAGGAGACTTCCCAGCCACGCTCGCGCAACACGTGCGCCACCGCCAGCCCCGGGAAGATGTGCCCCCCGGTGCCGCCGGCCATGATAAGGGCGCGTTTTGCGCTCATTGGAACCTCCCTGACCTGTGTGGCGTCGACACCAGGTCCTTGCGCATCTTCTTGCGATTTTCGACGTCGATCCGCAGCACGATGGCGATCGCCACACAGTTCATCAGGATGGCACTGCCGCCGAAACTCATGAAAGGCAGGGTCAGCCCCTTGGTGGGCAGCAGCCCCAGGTTGACCCCCACGTTGATGAAGACCTGCAGGCCGATCCACAGGCCGATGCCCTGCGCCACCAGCCCGTTGAAGGCCAGCTGGAAATCGATGGCCTGACGGCCGATCTCGAAACAGCGGCGCACCAGCCAGTAGAACAGCAGGATCACCAGCAGCATGCCGATCATGCCCAGCTCTTCACCAATGGTGGCAAAGAGGAAATCGGTATGCGGCTCGGGCAGGAAGTTGAGCTTGGCCACGCCGGCCCCCAGCCCGCTGCCCAGCCACTCGCCCTTGCCGATGGCCATCAGCGAATGCGTGAGCTGATAGCTGCTGCCCTCGGCGTTGCCACGCTCGAAGGGATCGAGATAGGAAAAGAAGCGCGCCCGGCGGAAGGGCACCAGCAGGATGAAACTGGCAAACACCGCCCCCAGAAAGACCGCCATGCCGAAGAACAGCCTGGGGTTCATGCCCCCCAGGAACAGCACCCCCATCGCCACCAGCAGGATCACGATCAGCGCGCCCAGGTCGGGCTGGCGCATGATGAGCAGGCCAATCAGCGACAACGCGATCGCCATCGGCACGAAGGCCCGCCACAGATGGGGCATCAGCGCCTGCTTGCGCACGGCATAATCGGCCACGTACAGCACCACGAACAGTTTCATCAGCTCGGTGGGCTGCAAGGTGGTCACGCCCAGCGACAGCCAGCGGTAGGCACCGCCGGCGCGCTTGCCGATGCCGGGCACAAAGACCAGTGCCAGCAACACCACGCCCACGAAGAACAGCGGCATCGCAATCTGCTGCCAGCGCCGTGGCGGCACTGCATAGGCAAACAGGCCCGCCACCAGCGCCACACCGATGGCCGCCGACTGACGGATCAGGTAATAGGTGGAGGCATCGCCACTGGGGTCACGGCGCTCCAGCACCGCAATCGAGGCCGAATAGACCATCACCAGCCCCAGGCCCAGCAACAGCGCCACCACCCACAGCAGCACCTCATCGAAGGGCTGCACGCTGGTGGCCGCCACCCGGCCCCCCGTGCCGCGCGCGGTGGCACGCATCTTGCTGCCCCGGCGCACGGTGCCCCGTCCGGGCTGGGCCGTGGCCTCGCCCAGGCGCATCCAGCCGGGCAGCAGGGTGGCAAGGCGGCTCAGCATGGCTGCCCCGCCTCGGTGGCCAGACGCTGCACCGCCTCGACAAAGACACGGCCGCGCTCGGCATAACCACTGAACATGTCAAAGCTGGCACAGGCCGGGGACAGCAGCACGACATCTCCCGCCTGGGCCAGCGAGGCCGCCCGCTGCACGGCAGCGTCCATGTCGGCGGCCTCGTGCAGCGGCACGCCCGTGTCCTGCAACGCCGCCTTCAGCAGCGCCGCATCGCGGCCGATCAGCACGACGGCGCGCGCATGCGCGGCCACGGCCGGTGCCAGCAGCGAAAAATCCTGATCCTTGCCGACACCGCCGGCAATCAGCACCGCACGGCGGCCAAGACCTTCCAGCGCCGCCACCGTGGCACCGATGTTGGTGCCCTTGCTGTCGTTGATGTATTCGATGTCGCCGACAATGCCCGCCGGCGCACAACGATGATCGTCGGGCACGAAGGCGCGCAGCGCATGCAGCATGGCCGCCATCGGCACGCCGCAGGCGCGCAGCAGCCCCAGTGCCGCCAGCACGTTGGCATGATTGTGCGCCCCCTGCACGCGCAGGGCCTCGGCGGGCATCAGCCGGTTCAGCAGGATGTTGACCGGTTCGGCCCTGCGTCGCCGGCCGCCGGTGCCTTCTTCGGCCATGGCTTCAGTCAGCCAGGCCAGCCCGCCTTCGCGCACCAGGCCAAAGGCCGGCGCCGTGGTGGGCGGACGCAGCAGGAAATCGGTGCGCGGCCGTGGCGGCGGCGCTTCTTCGGGCTTGCGACGTGCGCGCCCCTTGCCGGGGGCAGCCTCATCCTGGGGTGCCGGCTGATCCCACGGCGCCGGCAGGTCCGGGTCGGCCAGGGCGTCGTCCAGATTGATGATGCGCCGCCCGGAGGCGTCGTGGATGCGCAGCTTCGCGGCACGGTAATGCTGCATCGTGCCGTGCCAGTCGAGATGATCGGGGGTGATGTTGAGCACCACCGACGCGTCGCAGGCCGGCGGTTGCGCCACCGCCAGCTGGAAGCTGGAGAGCTCCAGCACCCACAGTGCCGGCATCGTCACCGTCCCGGCATCAAGGCGCCTCATCATCGCGTCCAGCATCGAGGGGCCGATGTTGCCGGCCGCCTCGGCCTCGACACCGGCCTCATTGGCCAGGAAGGCCGTCATCCGCGTGACGGTGGTCTTGCCGTTGGTGCCGGTGATGGCCACCACGCGGGCGGCATGGCCGGCCTCGCGCTGGCGGGCCACTTCGTCCATGAAGAAATCCAGCTCGCCCAGCACCGGCACGCCGCGCGCCTGCGCGGCCGCATGCAGCGCCGCCGCGCTACCGGTCACGATCGATACCCCGGGGCTCCAGGCCAGCAGCGTCGGCGCGTCCTCGCCATCGAGCAGCCCGGCATCCAGCGGGCGGCAGGCAAAGACGGCGCCGGGCACGGCCTCACGCAGCGCAGCCAGCCCCGGCGGCTCGGCGCGGTCATCGAAGACCTGCACCGAGGCACCCTTGCGTGCCAGCCAGCGCGCCATCGCCAGGCCCGATTCGCCCAGCCCGATGACGGCCGCCCGTTGTTGCCCCAGTTCGATCATGTCCCTCTCAACGCAGTTTCAGCGACGACAGGCCAAACAGCACCAGCACCATCGTCACGATCCAGAAACGCACCACCA
This sequence comes from Lautropia sp., assembly GCA_030532425.1. GTDB lineage: Bacteria > Pseudomonadota > Gammaproteobacteria > Burkholderiales > Burkholderiaceae_E > Lautropia. The sequence goes on from JAUNLD010000001.1 coordinate 83,661, forward strand.
CCTGCGACTCCTTGACACCGCCCACCTCGAAATGATGGTGCAGCGGCGCCATGCGGAAGATCCGCCGGCCTTCGCCGTACTTGCGCTTGGTGTACTTGAAATAGCTCACCTGCATCATCACCGATACGGTTTCGGCCACGAAGACGCCGCCCATGATGAACAGCATGATCTCCTGCCGGACGATGACGGCGATGGTGCCCAGTGCGGCGCCCAGTGACAGGGCGCCCACATCGCCCATGAAGACCTGCGCCGGATAGGCGTTGAACCACAGGAAGGCCAGCCCGGCCCCGGCGATGGCCCCGCACAGCACGATCAGCTCGCCTGCCCCCGGCACATACGGAATCAGCAGATAACGGGCAAAGACGGCATTGCCGGTGACGTAGGCAAAGATGCCCAGCGCCGCGCCCACCAGCACCGCCGGCATGATGGCCAGACCATCGGCCCCATCGGTGAGGTTGACGGCATTGCTGGTGCCGACGATGACGAAATAGGTCAGCGCCACGAAACCGAACACGCCCAGCGGAATGCCCCATTCCTTGAAGAAGGGAATCTTCAGGTGGGTGGTGTCGGGCAGGGGCAGGCTGAAGCCGCTGCTGAGCCACTGATGAAAGAGCTGGAAGGCTTCGGTGGCCGACTGCGTGGGGATCGAGAACGCCAGATAGACGGCGGCGAGCAGGCCCAGCGCGCTTTGCCAGAAGTATTTTTCCCGGGCCGACATGCCCTTGGGATCGTGATGCACCACCTTGCGGTAATCATCCACCCAGCCGACCAGGCCGAAGCCCAGCGTGACGACCAGCACCACCCAGACGAAACGGTTGGAGAGATCGGCCCACAACAGCGTGGCCAGCCCCACCGAGATCAGCACCAGCACGCCCCCCATCGTCGGCGTGCCCGACTTGACCAGGTGCGTCTGCGGGCCATCCTGCCGCACGGCCTGACCAATCTTCATGGCCGTGAGCTTGCGAATCACGGCCGGACCACACAGCAGGCCGATGAACAGCGCCGTCAGCGTGGCCAGCACGGCCCGCAACGTGATGTAGTTGAACACCGAAAAGAAGCGGTATTCCGTCGACAGCCATTGTGTCAACAACAGCAGCATCAGTGTTCTCCTGCCTGCGCCGGCCCCGGGCCTTCGGCCCAGGCATCGACGATGCGTTCCATGCGCATGAAGCGCGACCCCTTGACCAGCACGCTGGCCACCCCGGCCGGCAGCCCCGGCTGCGCGGCCAGTACCTCGTCAACCGTGGACCAGTGGCGCGCACCGGCACCGGCAGCCTCGGCCGCGGCCTGCATGTCGTGGCCCACCGCCCAGATCTGCTCGATACCCTGCTGGCGTGCATGGACACCCACCTCCCGGTGGAAGGCTGCGGCCTGTTCGCCGGTTTCGCCCATGTCGCCCATCACCAGCAGGCGCGGTGCAGGCATGTCGGCCAGCACGTCGATGGCGGCGCGCATCGAATCGGGGTTGGCGTTGTAGGTGTCGTCCACCAGCTGCACGCCATCGGCCAGGGCACGGCGGCACAGCCGCCCCTTCACGGGCGCAAAGGCGGCCAGCCCACGGGCAATGGCCTGCGCCGGCACGCCCAGGGCATGGGCACAGGCTGCCGCCGCCAGCGCATTGCGCACGTTGTGGCGCCCGGCAATCTGCAGGCGCAGGCCGAGCCGTTCATCACCGATGCGGGCCTCGAAGCCGTCGGGCCGCGCCTCGCGCAACGCCACCACGGCAGCCTCCTGCGCCCCATCCAGTGTCTCCACCTGCGCGAAGTTCAGCACGCGCCGGCCGGCACTCAGCGCCTGCCAGATCGGCGTGCAGGCATCATCGGCCGGGAAGACGGCGATGCCCCCGTCAGCCAGCCCGGCAAAGACCTGGCCGTTTTCCAGCGCGGTGGCTTCGGGGCCATCCATGAATTCCTGATGTTCGCGCTGGGCGTTGAGCACCAGCGCCACCTCGGGACGGGCCATCGTTGCCAGCCGGACGATTTCGCCGGGGTGGTTCATGCCCATCTCGACCACGCCCAGCCGGTGGGCCTCGCGCAGACGCAGCAGCGTCAGCGGCACGCCGACATCGTTGTTGAAATTGCCGCGTGTGGCCAGGACAGCCTCGGCACCGGCATGGGCGGCCAGGATCGCCGCGATCATTTCCTTGACGGTAGTCTTGCCGTTGCTGCCGGTGACGGCAACCAGCGGGCAGGCAAAACGACGGCGCCAGCCTGCGGCCAGCGCGCCCAGCGCCACACGGGTGTCAGGCACCTGCAACAGGGGCACATCGGGCATCCGTACGGGCAGTGCCGACACCACCAGCCCGGCGGCTCCGGCCTGCACGGCCTGATCCAGAAACTGGTGGGCATCGAAGTTGTCGCCTTGCAGCGCGATGAACAGGTCGCCGGCACGCACGGTACGGGTGTCGGTGGAGATGCCATCGAAGTGGGCATCCGCCCGGCCGTGCATCCGCGAGTGCGCCACCCAGTCGTGTGCGGTTTGCAGATCAAGCATCGGCAGCCTCCACGGCCGGCGGGGTGCCGGCAGACCAGCGGCGGGCCAGGGCCTGCTCCACCACCTCGGGATCGGAAAAGGGATGGAAGACGCCGGCGATTTCCTGCGTACGCTCACGCCCCTTGCCGGCCACCAGCACGACATCGGCCGGCGCGCACGCGGCAACGGCCGCCGCGATGGCAGCAGCCCGGTCAGGCTCGACCAGCCAGGCCGGGCGCGACAGCCCTGCCGTCACATCGGCCAGGATCTGTTGCGGATCTTCGTGACGCGGGTTGTCGCTGGTGACGACCACCTGGTCGGCCAGCGCCTCGACGGCCGCCGCCATGACCGGGCGCTTGCCGCGATCGCGGTTGCCCCCGGCACCAAACACGCACCACAACCGGCCGGCGCGTGCCTCGGCAATCTGGCGCAGGGCCTGCAACACGTGGGTCAGGGCATCGGGGGTGTGGGCATAGTCCACCACCACCAGCGGCAACATGGTTTGCGCCGCCTCATCGGCCTGGGGGGCACGCATCATTTCCATGCGGCCGGGCACCGGGCGCAGCGCCTGCAACTGCACGGCAATCTCGGGCAACGACCAGCCCAGCGACCGCCAGGCGCCCGCCACGGCCAGCGTGTTGGCCAGATTGAAGCGGCCGATCACCGAGAGCTGCAGGATGGCCTGCTGATCGACAGCCGATGGGGCGACGGCTCCCTGCGCGGCAGGGGCACCGCCCGTTGCCGTCCCGGGCGCCGCACCGGCCCGCTCCTGTCGAAGGGCCTGGGGAACGGCCGCGGCCCCGTCTGCGGGCGCCGCCATGGCCGGGGCCCGAGGCCGGGAAGACAGCGACAGGCGCCAGCCGGTGCCTTCCATCCGGCGGGCGCACAGCACTTCGTCGCAGCACGCCATCCGGGCCTGCACCCCGGCCGACAGGGCCCCTGCGTCGTCGATCAGATAGCCGATGACGTGCAGGGGCGCAGACCGTGCCGCCACCGTGGCCAGCAGGGCATCGGCAAAGGGATCGTCCAGATTGATGACGGCGGCCTGCAAGCCGGGCCAGCCGAAGAGGAGCTGCTTGGCTTCGCCATAGGCCTGCATCGAGCCGTGGTAATCGAGATGATCGCGACTGAGGTTGGTGAAGACGGCCGCATGCAGCTGCGTGCCATCCATCCGCCCCTGCACCAGGCCGATCGACGAGGCTTCCATCGCCACCACGGCCACCGGTTCGGCCTGGTCGGCAAAATCCCGCAACAGCTGTTGCAGACGCAGTCCGTCCGGCGTGGTCAGCCCCACGGGTTGCAGCTGGCCGGGTACGCCGGCACCGTTGGTGCCGATCACGACGCCGCGGCCGCGCGGCAACGACCCGGCCTCGCCCGACTTGGCGACCAGCCGCTGGTTGACGCCCTCGGCGATCCAATGGGTGACGCTGGTCTTGCCGTTGGTGCCGGTGACGGCGATCAGCGTGAGCGCACGGCTGGGGTGTCCGAGATATTCATCAGCCACCGAACCAAGATGCGCTTTCAGGCCGGGCACGATGGCACAGGGCACACCGGCGGCCCGGGCGGCACCGCTCGCCTCGGTCACGCTGGCTGACGCCGGCGGTGCCGCGGGATCGGTGGCCAGCAGCACGGCGCGCGCGCCCTGCGCCAGCGCCTGCTCTACAAAGCGGGCACCATCGTGCGTGCTGCCGCCCAGCGCGACGAAGACATCCCCGTCGCCGACCTGACGGCTGTCCGCCACCAGCCGTGCCGACACAGGCAAATGCCGGCGCAGCCATTCTGGCACCTGCGCCGGCCTGATGACCGCTGGCTCCTGGCCCGGGTCGCGCCAGGTCATGCACCACCCCGGTTGCCGCTGATCCGCCCACCCTCCTGGCGCACGGCCAGCCGGGCCTTGCCATCATCACGCGCCGAGGTCCTGGGGCGCAACTTGGGCGGCGGCGGGATCAGCGTATGGCGCGGCACGCTGACATCCTTGACGCGACCGACATCACCCGGTGCACGGGGCACGCTGCCGGGGGCCACCACCAGCTCGGGGGTGATCGGCGAGATCCGGGTCTCGAAGGGGGCGTCCGGCTCGACGGCCAGCGTGTGCAGGGCTTCGCCGGTGATGCGGGCAAAGACCGGTGCAGCAATGTCGGAGCCGTAGTATTTGCCGGCCCCCGGTTCGTCGATCATCACGGCCACGACCACACGCGGATTCGACATCGGGGCCAGCCCGATGAAGGAGCTGACGTATTTCTTGACGTACTGGCCGTTTTCCAGCTTCTTGGTGGTGCCGGTCTTGCCGCCGACGCGGTAACCCGGCACGGCAGCCTTGATGACGGCATCCTTCTCGCCCGCCGAGCGCTCAAGGATCTGGCGCATCATCGCCGCAGTGCGCGGCTGGATCACCTGCGTGCCGCGCACGGTGGTGGATGCGCCCGCACTGGCTGCCCGCGACGACACCTGGATGGGACGGGCACGGCGCTCGTCATCCGGCATCAGCAGCTGCACCGGCAGCACTTCGCCGGCATTGCCGAAGATGGTGTAGGCACGCGCCATCTGCAACAGCGACACCGACAGGCCGTGACCATAGGAAATGGTGGCGTGCTCGATGGGCTTCCACTTGGAGTAGGGACGCAGGCGGCCGGCGGCAGCACCGGGGAAGCCGATGCGCGGGGCCTGGCCGATGCCGACGGCGTTGAGCATCTTCCAGTGGTCTTCAGGCTGCATGCTCAGCGCCATCTTGGCCGTGCCGATGTTGGAGCTTTTCTGGATGACCTGTTGCAGCGTCATCAGCTCTTTCTGGCGATGGGCGTCACGGATCACGTCACGACCGATCTTCATGAAGCCCTCACGGGCATCGAACATCGACGACGGGGTGTAGCGGCCGCTCTCCAGTGCCAGGGCGGCGGTGAAGACCTTCAGCGTCGAGCCCGGTTCGTACAGATCGGTGATGGCACGGTTGCGCAAGCCCGGACCGTTGAGGCTCTTGCGATCGGCGGGGTTGTAGGAGGGCCAGTTGGCCAGGGCCAGGATCTGGCCGTTGCGGGCATCGAGCACCACGGCCGCCCCGGCCTTGGCCTGCTGGCTGATGACGGCCTCCTTCACGGCCTGGAAGGCCTGGTACTGGATGCGCGAATCGATGGTCAGACGCAGGTCGCGGCCATCTTGCGGCGGCTTGATCTGGTCGATGTCGCTGATGATCTTGCCGGTACCGTCACGAATGACGCGGCGGCTGCCCGGCTTGCCGGCCAGCGTCGACTGGAAGGCCAGCTCCAGTCCTTCCTGGCCGACGTGCGAGAGGTCGGTGAAGCCCACCAGGTGCGCTGCAATCTCGCCCTCGGGATAGTTGCGCTTGTACTCGCTGTCCTGGCCGATACCCCGGATGCGCAGGGCATTGATGCGCTCGGCCGTGTCGAGATCGACCTGACGCTTGAGAAAGACGAAGCTGCGATCGCCCTGGGTGAGCTTGCCGGCCAGCGCATCGGGCTTCATGTTCAGCAGCCGGGCCAGATCGAGCAGGCGCGGATCGTTCAGGTCGACCCGGTCGGCATAGGCCCAGATCGAGCGGGCGGGCAGGCTGGAGGCCAGCACCACACCGTGCCGGTCGAGGATGCGGCCACGGTTGGCCTGCAATTCGATGGTTTTTTCGTAGCGCTGCGCGCCCTGGGCCTGCAGGAAGGGCTTGGAGGCCGTCTGCAGATAGAAGGCCTTGCCGGCCAGCGCGACGAAACCGACGAACAGCAGCGCGAACATGAAGCGCGAGCGCCAGAGCTGCAGCTCGGCACGCAGCAGGCGCGGCTCGGCAAACTTGACCGGATTGACCGACTTGGGCATAGACGGTTTCATCAGCGGCTTCCTCTCAGGTAGATCGTGCGCTCGGGCGTCAGCGGAACCATCTTCAAATCGTTTCGGGCACGGCTGTCGAGCAATGACGGTTTGGCAAGCCGCGTGATTTCAATCTGCAACTGTGAAAAACGGACGTCGAGTTCCCGCGTCTGCCCCTGCGCCTGCTCCATCTCGGTGCTCAGGCGACGGGCACGATTCTGCGAAGTGACCAGCAACAGCGCTGCCACCAGCAGCGCCAGGGCCAGCACGATGTTGATCCGGTTGAGCATCATCGTCAGGCCCCTCCGTGCCAGGGCGCCGCCAGGCGCTCGGCCACGCGCAGCACCGCCGAGCGGGCCCGCGGATTGGCCTCCCGTTCAGCATCGCCAGGCAGGGCACGGCCGCACGCCCGCAGCAGCGGCTGCTGCAGCGGGACGCCCGTGACCGGGTGCCGCTCGGCATCACGGCCGCTGTGGCGCGCGATGAACTGCTTGACGACCCGGTCCTCGTTGGAGTGAAAGCTGATCACGGCCAACCTGCCCTCTGGTTTCAGACGTTCCAGCGCAAGGTTCAGGCCCCGCGCGAGTTCGTGCCCTTCGTCATTGGTGTGAATCCGTACAGCCTGAAAGGTGCGTGTGGCCGGATTTTTGCCCGACGCATTTTTCTGCCGCCGGCGGATGACCCCCGCCACGAGATCGGCAAGCTGTCGTGTGGTTTGAAGGGACGCCCCACCGGTCTGTTCGCGGCGAGCAACAATCTCCTTTGCAATCGGAAAAGCAAACCGTTCGTCACCATCTCTTTTCAGTACCTCGGTAATTTGTTCAATCGATGCCTGCATCAGCCAGTCACGGGCAGACATCCCCTGCGTCGGGTCCATCCGCATGTCGAGCGGCCCTTCGGCCCGGAAACTGAAGCCCCGGGCAGGGTCATCGACCTGCGGTGACGAGATGCCAAGATCCAGCAGCACACCATCGACCCGGGCAATGCCACGCTCGTCCAGCACCCGGTCGAAGGTCGAGAAGCGGGCATGGACGATCTCGAAGCGTGGATCGCCCACCTGGGCGGCCAGTGCCTGACCCGCCGCCACCGCCTCGGGATCCCGATCGAGTGCGACCAGCCGGCCCGCCGGCCCCAGCGCCTTGAGAATCTCGCGGCTGTGACCACCCCGGCCGAAGGTGCCATCGACATACACCCCGTCGGGCCGGATCGCCAGCCCCGCCACCGCCTCGTGCAACAGCACCGGCAGGTGGGTGCCGGGAGGCGTCCCGCCCACGTTCCTGTCCAGATCCATGTCCATCGCTCACAGACCCGGTATGTCGTAGAGACCTTCCGGCAGCCCGGCCGCAGCCTGCTCGTCCAGATAGGCCTCCAACGCCTGTTCATCCCACAACTCGAAACGCGTGATGTCACCCAGCATCACCACCTTGCGGTCCAGCCGTGCCGCCCGACGCAGGATCGGGCTGACCAGGATGCGACCGGCACCATCCATCTCGACGGTTTCGGCCGTACCGATCAGCAGGCGACGGGTCCGGTCATCCTTCGAGGTGAAGGTGGAGGCGATGTGCTCGCGCACGCGCTCCCACTCGGGCAGCGGATAGATCCGCAGATAGGCACCAAAATGGCGGGTAAGCACCAGCTTGCGGCAGCCCTGCTCTTCGAGCATGCCGCGCCACTGCGCAGGGATCGTCAAGCGACCCTTCGCATCCAGCGACAGCGGAAAGCTACCTTCGAACATCGGCTACCAACCCGTTGAGTGACCTCGCTGCGGGCGATCGCCCCACGGCGACCGGCTTCCTCAGCCCTGGCGGTTGTGGCAAGGAGCTGCGGGACCACGTCCGGGGCACCCATGGGGAAATTTTCCCACCTTGGCCCACCTTTTCCCACAAATCCCCACCAGATCGAAGAATACGGGGGGATAGCGGTAGCGTCAAATCAAGCTGAGGCGTTTTTTCCTGCTATGACAATGACTTACAGAGCATCGCTCATCCTGGAAAACGGACCGTTCAACCAGTAATCACGTACTTAGCGTCGTCAACTAAAGTAAGCCATCAACTAAACGAGCGTTCTTTGCAACGCTTCTACAACAAGTGTGAAAAAATTGGAGCCGATCAGCTGCTTTTTCAGCCGACCAACGGTCGGTCGTGTGTGGGCCTGCAACGCCCTGACGGCGTGTTTTTCGGCCCATGAAAGCAGCAGGCTGGACACATGGCCAGGGGTTGCAGCATTTTTGCCAAGCCGGCGCCAAGGCCGGCCACTGGCCGGTGAGCCGTCAGCTTGACAGCACACGCCGGGTTGGGCAGGGGTCTGTCCGGGCGGCCGGGGCCCGGGCGACAACAGGGCGGGCGGCGGGCGGCACGCCGGCGGCAGGGTGCTGCACGCAACGATCATGCACGATGCTGCATGCAGAAGAAGGGGAGCGGATCTGTAGGCCGGATTCTGTCCATCCCCAAGGGGATGTGACGGTCATTCCTCTGGGCCGTCAGTTGCCTGCCGGCTCTAGCCATCTACCCGCACGCTCGGGTGGGCGCCCTGTGCAGCCGCAGCTGCGTCGCGTGCCTACATGATGTTGCTCCGGATGGGGTTTGGCCTGCCACGGCTGTCACCAGCCGCGCGGTGGGCTCTTACCCCACCTTTTCACCCTTGCCTGGCAGGCCAGGCCTGTCAGGCGGTATCTTTTCTGTGCCACTGTCCGTCGCTTTTGGGGCCGAAGTGGGACGGCATCCCACTGCGGCCCCTTATGGCGCCTGGCCGTTAGCCAGCATCCTGCCCGCTGGAGTCCGGACCTTCCTCCGGGCATCTGCCCGGCGACCGTCCGACCCGCTCCTGGGTTGAATGTATCACTGATGACCGTGGAAGGGGCGATGAGGGCCGGACGCAAGACGCGCGGCTGCCCTGCCCCGACAACCATTCATCCTGCCGGTGCTCGACAGGGAACGGGGGCAGACGGAGACTGGGCCCGCACAAGAAATCCCCTGGATCAGCCCGCCGGCCGCCCTGGCTGCGCGCGGCCTGCTGCGTGGCCGCTGCGGGTGCTGCGAAGGCCATGCGGCGCCAGGACCATCCGGGGATCGGGAACCTTTTGAGGATCTGTTGATGAATCGCGTTGCAAAGCGGGCCACGCTGGCCATCGTTACGGCCGTCGGCCTGGGCGCCAGCCTGAGCGCCAGCGCTGTCGAATATCCGGTCACCTTCGGCGAACCGATCGTGCTGTCCCAGCAGGGTCAGCGCCTGAAGGTGCTGCTGCCCTTCCAGAGCGCCCCCAACGATCGCGCCACGGCGGCTGCCTTTCTGGTGGAAGAGGCCGACGTGCCGGCGACGCACAAGGCACCCGTGGCCCGCGACTTTACCGTGATGCGCCCGGACAGCTCGCCCTACGTGATCTTTCACTCGAAGCAGGACGTGCACGCGCCCAGCATCGTGCTGACGGTGAGTGTTGCCGGTGACGAGAACAGCCCCTATCAGATGCGGCTGAACATCCCCGGTGCCGGTAGCAGTGGCACCACGATGCTGGCGGGTGCCGACACGCTGCGGGGCGCCCGCCTGGCTTCCCCCGGTCAGAATTCATTCCGGCGCATTCGTCCGCCCCAGGCACGCACCGACCTGCCGCCCAAGTAAGTTCAGGCCGATGTGCGCGGGTGGCCAGCGGCTGTCCGCACCGGCAGGGCACGGAACACCTGGGAGTCGTCGTAAAAGGCCGGATCGGCATTGGCCGCATCCCAGGCGGGCCATCCCTGTAGCGGCAAGGGCAGCAATGCCGAAGGCCGCAGGCTGTCGTCCGCCGCCATCGCCTGCACCTGAGCCGCCGCCTGCCGGTCCAGCCCATGGCCACCGGCCGGGCACGGCAGCAGCTTGGCAGTCATCGATTTGTAGGGACGATGCAGCTTTTCGAGCAAGCCGTGGCCGATGACCACAGGCGCCCGGGCCGACAACAGGGCGCCGCGCCCGTCGACGAACAGCGCCTGCCACCGGCGCTCGCGCAGCGCCTGCACCCAATCCGCCGCCGGCCCCGGCCACAGGGCACCGTTTTCATCCAGCAGCGTCAGCGCATCCCGGCGATGCCCCCGGCCGGGGCGGGTGCTGCCGTGCAGGGAGGCCGGTGCTCCAGGCGGCGCCTCCAGCGCCGGCCAGACACCCGGGGCTGCCTGACAATGCAGCAGATTGAAGCAGGCTTTCAGGCGCGGAAAGCGCAGCCAGACCAGTGCATTGTGAAAATCATGCCGGGCACCGGCTGCCGACACCTTGCAGGGGATCTCGCCATGGCGCAGGATGCGCTGCTCGTAGTCGACGGCCCCTTCGTCACTGCCGGCCACGAAACGCAGCGGCACCCCGGCCGCCGAGCGCAGTCCGCGCCAGCGGGCCAGCTGATTGAACAGGTCCACCCAGCAGGCCGTGTCCCACCCGGCCAGGGGATCCGGATCGGTTGGTGTGAGCTGCCCTTCGCTGCCGGGCGGCACACCCGCCAGCCGGCGCAGGCGCCGCAGGATGGGCCAATAGGGCGCAAAGCCGGGATGCTGCCAGGCGGGGCTGGCCAGCCGTTGCAGGAAAAGCAGGTGGGCGTCAATCATTCCCCGATTGTCGCGCAGCCGGCGCCCCCACACCACCGCAGCCTGGACACCTGCCATGACCCTGCTCGCCCCCTTCGCGGCACGTCCATCCAGCTGCCCCCGCACAATTGCCACAGGCGACACAATTCGACGACAAACCAGAGGCGGCAAGCCGGTGCACAATGGCTCATCCCCCGGTGCGCAGGCCACACTCCGGCAAGGCGAGCACCTGCGGACAGGCGCAGCCCGCAGGCGTGTGCAACCCATCCCGAGGTCAACCGCTTTCCGGTAGCGACCGTTTTACTGACCTGAGCGTCATTTTGCCCCTACGGGCCGTCTTGAGGATTTTCAGGAGCAACCATGTTCCGCATGCCTTCATTGCCCCGGCCGGATGCCCGCCACCACACGCTGCCGTTGGCAGCCACCCTGCTGCTCCTGCTGGTATCGGGCCCTGCCCTGGCTGGCCCGGTGGCCAAGAGTCTGGGCAGCATCCACATCCATGCCGGCCCGGCGGTCGAATACCCGCAGGTGACACACCTGCCGGCCAACACCCGCTTTCAGGTGCAGGGCTGTCTGCCGGATTTTGGCTGGTGTGATGTCAGCACCGGCCGCTACCGCGGCTGGGTGCAGGGGTCGACGCTGAGCATCGACCTGGACGGCACCTACCGGCCGGTGGAGGTCATCGGCCCGGCCATCGGCGTGCCGGTCGTGCATTTCTCGATCGGACCGTACTGGAGCACCCATTACGCCAACCAGCCGTGGCTGGATGATCCGCGTTACGCGGCCGAGATCCATGCCTACCGGGTCCAGAGCCGCGTGGGCAACACCGTCATCGAGGTCGAGCGCCAGTGGCAGACCACACCGCGCTACCGTCACCTGCCACCGCCCCCGGCCTATTACCCGCCGCCGGTGTACGTGGTGCCCGCGCCAGGGTACCGGCCGCCCCGCCCCATTTACGGGCCGGGGCCTTACGAGCCACCGATATTCATTCCGCCGTCGCAACGGATCCGACCGGGCGTCCATTACCCACCCCAATACCATCCGGCACCGGTGTATCCGTCCCCCGGCACCATCCACCAGCCCCCGGCCTTCAGGCCGGCGCCCACGCCCTACCCATCCAGCCCCGGCACGCTGCCGGGCCATCAACCGGACGGCCGTGCCATCCCGCCCGGCGCCATCATCCAGAACCACACCGCTCCGGCCGGTGGAAGCAGGCTACTGAAATGACGAGAAAACCGGTTCCATTGCCTTCGGCAGAAACCATCGCCGCCTACGAACAGACCGATTATCTGGCCGACGACCAGCCACCGGTCTGCCTGCGTATCGGCGATGACGACCAGCGGCATCAGCCCTGGCTGGTGCGCCACAACGCACGCTCGGCCAGCATCCTGACCGCCTGGAATCCCTTTGGGCAGGAGCTCCCGGCCGCCGAGAACGACGCGCTGCAACAGCGGCTGCAACACACCATCGTACAGAGCGGCCTGCACTGGCTGCCCGCCCGCGGCGAAGACCCGAAGGGCAGCTGGACACCCGAACCGGGCTTCTGTGTCTTTGACGTGCCGGCGGCGATGCTGGACGAATGGCTGCAATTGTTCCGTCAGAATGCAGCCGTGCGGCTGGAAACGGGCCAGGGCTGCACACTGGTCTGGCACCCCGCCATCCGCCGGCAGATGGCGAACGGCTGAACCGCGGCCTGCTTTTCTTGCGCTCAGGGGGCGCTGCGGGTGTCCGACCGCGGAGCTGCCCGATACAGCCGCAAGCGCGGTGCGTCCACCGGCTGGCTGGCCATGCTGGCAGCGATGCGCTGGGCCGCCATGGCCCAGGCCGGGTTGCTGGCCCGCCGCTCGGCCAGCGCCAGCAGAAAATCCGCCATCACGGCCGGGTCGTGGCCGTTGGCCCGCATCAGCTGCCGCGCCCCCCGGTCGGCCGCCTGCTCCATCGCTGTGTTGTAACCCAGGTTGAGCACGGTCTCGGCCCCCGAAGCCACCAGATCATCCCGGCCCCGGCCGGTGATGACCGCCTGCAGGGCCGTACGCAGCCCGTTCATCACCAGAGCCTGCTCGAGGTGCCGCTCGACCAGATGCGTCAGCTGGTGCCCGAACACCCCCAACAGCACGGCCTCACGGTCAGGCCGGCTGGCCACCAACGCCAGCAGTTCATCGGTGATGAGCAAGGTGCCACCAGGCAAGGCCAGTGCGTTGGCACCCAGCGCCTCGCCCCCCTTCACCACCTGCAGGTGCCATGGCGGCAGGCTGGCGGCCGGCCAGGCCCGCTGCGCCGCTGCCCGCAGGCGCGCCTGCAGGCGCTGCTGGCTGTCGACCGACAGTGCGCTGGGCCCGACCCCAGCCCGCCGCAGGGTACGCAGCGCCACCTCGCCCACCTCGGCCGTCAGCGCCGGCGGCAGATGCCTGACCAGCATCATCCCCACTGTAGGCTTGGCATGCAGGCTGAACATCACCCCCAGCAGCACCGGCACCACCACCCCCAGCAAGGCCAGGGGCCAGGGCAAATGGGCACGCGGCCACGCCGGCCGCACGACCGGCAAAGCGGATGCCCCGGTCATGCCCGGCCGGGTCGACACCGGGGCATCAGCCGGCGCCTCCCCCCGGGGCAGCGGCAGCACCCGCACCGATTCGCGGCACAGCCGCGCCATCCGCACCACCCCGAAGGGATGGTACAGACCCAGCGTGAGCACGGTGAGCACATCGCAGACGAAACCGGTGGCCATCAGCCGGCCTGCCGGCAGGTGACTCTCGAAGGCGTGGCCCGCCAGGGTGAAGGTGGCCAGACGGTAGTTCCAGAAGCGCGCCTTGAAATAGCGCCAGCCCATCATCATCACCAGCCCGCACCCCAGCACCAGCAGCAGCACGACGCTGGCCCGGCACAGCACGCAAACACCGCTGCCCACCAGCGGCGACCCATCGGGCTGGCTGCCATCGAGGCGCAGGCTGCCCAGCAACGAACCATCGGGCGCCAGGTTGGCCAGATTCTCCAGTGTGGCAGGCGGTTCGATGCTGAGGGTGGACAGCAGCACCGGCCAATTGGCGTAGATCAGGCCCACCGCCAGAAAGGGCGCCGGCAACACCAGCACGGTGGCGATCAGGGCGGCGCGCAGCACCGGCCAGAAGCGCATCCGGCAACGGCCACGGCCGGCGGGATGGTCGAGGTGATCGAGGCCGAAGCGGGCCGAACAGAAGTTCCAGCCGGCCAGGGCCAGCGCGACCCCGCCCCCGGCCAACCAGGGCAACAGCTGACGCATGCCCTCGGAGATGCCGATGCGGGTCGACCAGCTGGCCCCCAGCAACCAGATGCGGATGTTGTCGAGAAAGAGCGCGGCCTGGAACAGCCCGGCCGGCACCAGCAGCAGGACCATCAGCAGCCAGACGCCGCAGGCCAGCAGCAGATGGCCGGTGAAGCGCGGCGCGGCACCTTCGATCTGCCAGTGGGCCACCCGCCCCCGCCAGGCGCGATCAAGCCACCACGGCCCCGTGAGGCTGAACAGGAAGAAGAATCGCGGCCAGCCGAAGATGCCGTAGCGACGCGTGAGAAACCACAGGCCCACCAGCAGCAGGCCTAGCAGCAGCTGCTGCTGCCAGCTGGGCCAGGCCCCCGGCTGGCGGGCATGATCGGGGTTGCCCAGCGGGTGCGGCCCCAGCCAGGTGCAGGCATCAAGAAACTGCCAGCGGCGCCGGCGCATCCAGGGCCAGTACAGCCCCAACGTCAGCATCATGGCCAGCACATCGCCGATCCAGATCCTGAAGTAGTCACGGCCACGGCCGTCGAAACGCACGCTCACCCCTTCCGTCGATAGCGGAGGCAAGCGTCGGACTGGCTCGGCAGGTGTCATGAGATCGGCGCAGGGCGGGACGACGGAACGGGGTGGAGGCGGACCCGCACATCCGGGCCGGCAGCGCCCGCAGACGTGCGGAAACGCGACGGCAACAGACGCGCCCGACTCAGGCCGTCAGGATGGGCACCGCGCGCGGACTGCTCAGTTGCAGCACCTGCCAGTAGATCTGGCACAGTGCCTCGAACTGACCCGCCAGCTGCACGGCGGCCTGTGGCGTTTCGGCCACCACCAGCTGCCCATAGTGTGCCACCAGGCACGCCCGCCCGCCATCCAGGGCCTCCAGCAACATGTCGAGCGGAGAACCGGCCTCCAGCGTGTCGGCAGCCTCCGAGCCGGCAACCGAGAGGGCAGCATAAAAGCCGGGATGACAGCAGTCGATGCGATCCCGCCCGGACAGCGCCACCATCGGATGGAAGAACGGGATGCCATCAAGCTGCACATTGCGACAGCAGGCCAGCGTGGCAGCAAAGGGCGAGGCCAGCAGCAGCACGGCCCCCGCATCAGGGCGACGATCGTAGAGGCCACCATGCACGCCTGCCAGGCGTTCGTCATCGAAGGCATGCCAGCTGGCCAGATCGGCCACGCTGCCATCGGTCAGGTCAGCCGGCAAGGCCTCGTCCCCGGCATCCGGCAGCGCAGGCGATACCGGCCGGACGGACGGCGACAGACGGGCACAATCGCTGACCGACACCAGCAGCAGCCCTTCGGCTGCCGGGCGTGCCCAGCGCATCGATACGGTGGCACTGCCCAGCGGATCGAGTCCTGCCCGGGCCAGCGCAGCCGCCTGGTTCACCAGCGCAAGGCGGGCGGCGTTTTCGGAAGTTGGGTTCATTGGATGCTCTTGGTCCCTGCAGGGAGCTGTTCGGGCGGGATCTGACCTGGGTCAGTCCCAGCGGATTCGGGCCATGTCGCGGCGATCGCGCTTGGAGGGGCGTCCCTGCAGGCTGGCGGCCGGTTCACGCTCGAAGCGCCGGCGCTCGGCCGCGGCCTCGCGTGCGGCCACCGACGCAGGGGTTTCCTGATAGAGGGTGCGGGCCACCGGCGCCGGACCGCGCACGCTCGACAGCCCCTGGACGACGACTTCGTAGCGCAGCTCGCCCTGACGGATGTCAAGCCGCTCGCCCCCCTTGAGCAGGCGCGCCACCTTGACGCGCTCCCCCGCCACCAGCACCCGGCCATTGTCGACGGCATGCTGGGCCATCGCACGGGTCTTGAAGAACCGTGCAGCCCACAGCCACTTGTCGATGCGGACCGGCGCCGCTGCGGGGTCTGGCCTCATGGTGACGCGTTCACTGTTCGGACTCGGTGAATCGGGCCAGCGCGAAGGCATTGACGCCAGCCTCGCGCAGTCGGGTGGCCCCACCCAGCTCGACCAGCTCGACGATGGCCGCCGCCTCGACGATTTCGGCACCCAGTTTGCGCAGCAGCTCGATGGCGGCCATCATCGTGCCCCCGGTGGCGATCAGGTCATCGACCACCAGCACGCGATCACCGGGCTTGCAGGCATCGATGTGCAGCTCGACCGTGGCCGTGCCGTATTCCAGCTGGTAGCTGGACGATACCGTCTCGAAGGGCAGCTTGCCCTGCTTGCGCACCGGCACGAAGCCCACGCCCAGCTGATGCGCGACCAGCGGCCCGATGATAAAGCCTCGCGCATCGATCCCGGCCACCCGGGTGATGCCGGCCTCGGCGTAACGCTCGACGAAGATGCGCGTCATCGTCCGCAACAGACGAGCGTCCTGCAGCAGCGGTGTGATGTCACGGAACATCACACCGGCCTTGGGCCAGTCGGGAATGGTACGGATGTGGCGTTTCAGCTCGTCGAGGTCAGACATGAGGATGCGATAAGGCTGGACAATCCTCAATGATACCGCCCGATGCCGGCCTGCTGGCAGCCCGGAGGCCCGCCGGGCATTTTTGCGACGCCACGGCCCGGTCCGCCAGCCGCCCCTGCCGCCACAGCGGCAGGCCAGTGATCCATGATGGCCCTGGCGGCCGGCCTTGGGCCTGACGTCAGCCCTCGCCCCACCAGGCCGCGCTCAGTCCGGCCAGTCGTCCTGGTCCGGGCGCAGGATCTCCAGCGAACGCGACAGGCGCAGCACGCCCAGATCGTCGAAACGGTGACCCACCACCTGCACCCCGACCGGCGCACCGCTGGCATCCTGCGTCCAGTTGACGGTGGCGGCCGGATTTTCAGCCAGGTTCCAGGGCGCCGTGCAGATGATGTGCGGCAGCCCGTCGGCGGGGTTGCCGCTGGGCGAAAGCGCCTCGGCCGCATAGGGCAGCACCGGTGATACCGGCATCAGCAGATAATCGTAGCCCTCCAGTGCCGCACTGATCGCCGCACGCATCGCCATCACCTGCCGCCAGGCCTGCATCACCGCCAGCCCGCTGGCCTGACCGGCACGCCGTGCACTCCAGGCATGCACGAAGGCCGGCACCCGGCGCTGCTCGTCCGCCGGCATCGCCTGCAATTCGGCATGCACGGCCGATTCCAGATAGAGCTGCAGGCCATCGAACATGGCGGGCGACAGAAAGCTGTCGACCGTCTCGACCGCGGCGCCTGCCATCTGCAAGGCGCGTGCCGCCGCCTGCACCGCACCGAGGATGGCCGGATCGATGCTCAGGCCATGCCCCATGTCGGTCAGGACCGCGATGCTCAGCGACTTGGGACTCATCCCGTCCACCCGCATCCGGTATTCGCCCTGCTCGGGCGGCAGGCTCATGAAATCGCGGTCATCAGGGCGCACCAGAATGTTCATCGCCGCGGCCGCATCGTGCACCGTGCGCGTGACCGGGCCAGCCACCCGCCCCAGCGCCGGCTCGCTCACCGGTACCCGCCCCTGGGTGGGCTTGAAGCCGAACACTCCGCAGAACGCCGCCGGCAGCCGGATGGCACCCACCCGGTCGATGCCGATGTTGAGCGGGGCATAGCCCGCTGCACAGGCCGCCGCCGCCCCTGACGACGATCCGCCGGCCGTGAGCATCGGCTGCCAGGGGTTGCGTACCAGCCGGCCATCACGCCCCAACCCCGAGACCAGCGTGTCGTGGCCGGCCATCACCGTCGTGCCCAGCACGACGCAGCCCGCCTCCAGGAGCCGCGCCACCACCGGCGAAGCGCCTTCCAGATGCTTGATGTCGGCGGGGACCGCCAGATCCTCACGCACCGTCACCGGCACGCCATCGAGCGGCGACAGGGGAACACGCCGCTGCCAGCGATGCGCCGATGCCATGGCGCTGTCGAGCGCGCTGCCGTGGCACAGCGAACGCATCGCGCCGATCACCCCATCCAGGCGGTCGATGCGCTCGAACATGGCCTCGGCCACCTCGACCGGCGAGGCGCGCTCACTGCCATAGGCCGCCACCAGTTGCTCGCTGCTTGCCCCCACCCACTCTGCCATCGCCTGCCTCATCTGCGGACTTGTCGACAGGATGACTGTAGCCGCAGACGCCCCCCACCCCCAGCCCCGACGACATCAGGCCCGACCAGCGCCCGCTGCGGGCCGACTGGCGCAGCAACAGGCTGGGGTTTTGGCGACGGGGGTGCAACACCCGTCAAGACCGGCCACCGCTCACGTCCCTGCGCTGGCCGCGCAGCCTGCTCAGCGCGGCAGGTCGGAGTGGCCCATCAGGAATTCGTCGACGGCCCGGGCGGCCTGGCGGCCCTCGCGGATGGCCCAGACCACCAGCGACTGGCCACGGCGCATGTCGCCGGCGACAAAGACACGCTCACGGCTGCTCTGGTAGGCCTGTTCGCCCTCGACGCTGGCGCGGGCGTTGCCACGCTCGTCCCGCTCGACACCAAAGGCCGACAGCATCGACTCGACCGGATGGACGAAGCCCATGGCCAGCAGCACCAGGTCGGCCTTCACTTCAAATTCCGAGCCCTCCACCTCGCTCATGCTCATCCGGCCGGTGACCCGGTCGGTCTTCCATTCGACACGGGCGCAGGTGAGTGAGCGCAGCTTGCCATCGGAGCCGGCGTTGAAGCGCTTGGTCGTCACCGACCAGTCGCGCACACCGCCTTCATCATGCGAGGACGAGGTGCGCAGCTTGACCGGCCAGTAGGGCCAGGTAAGCTGCTTGTTCTCGTGCTCGGGCGGCTTGGGCATCAGCTCGAACTGCGTGACCGAGGCCGCCCCCTGACGCAGCGCGGTGCCGACGCAGTCGGATCCGGTATCGCCACCGCCGATCACGACGACGTGCCGGCCGGTGGCGCGCAACTGGTCTGGCAGCGAATCACCGGCTACCACGCGGTTCTGCTGCGGCAGGAAGCTCATCGCAAAATGCACGCCCGGCAGCTCACGCCCCGGAATGGGCAGATCGCGCGGCACTTCCGAACCACCGGCCAGCACCACGGCATCGAAGCTCTTGAGCAGCTGGGCGGCCGACACGGTCCTGGTGCTGAGGTTGCAGACCATGTCCGGCCAGTCGCCGGTGACGGCCACGCCGGTCCGGAATTCGACGCCCTCGGCCTTCATCTGGCCGACCCGGCGGTCGATGAGGGACTTGTCGAGCTTGAAGTCGGGAATGCCGTAGCGCAGCAGCCCACCGGGCCGGTCGTTCTTCTCGAAGACGGTGACGGCGTGACCGGCACGCGCCAGCTGCTGGGCACAGGCCAGGCCCGACGGCCCCGAACCGACCACCGCCACCTTCCTGCCGCTGCGGTGCGCGGCAGGCTGCGGGCGCACCCAGCCCTGCTCCCAGGCCTTGTCGATGATGGCGTGTTCGATCGACTTGATGCCGACGGCCTCGGTGTTGATGTTGAGCGTGCAGGCCGCCTCGCACGGGGCCGGACAGATCCGGCCGGTGAATTCGGGAAAATTGTTGGTGGAGTGCAGCGTGTCGATGGCTTCCTGCCAGCGACCGCGATAGACCAGATCGTTCCAGTCGGGCACGATGTTGTTGACCGGGCAGCCGTTGTGGCAGAACGGAATGCCGCAATCCATGCAGCGCGCGCCCTGCACCTGGGCCTGCTCATCGTCCAGGTGCAGCACGAATTCGCGGTAGTGGTGCAGACGCTGCGCCGGTGCCTCGGCTGCTTCGTGCAGGCGGGCAAATTCAAGAAAGCCGGTTGCTTTTCCCATGATCGGATCCTGTATCTCTGAAGGCGGACAGCCTGCGCACCCCGCGCACGGCTGCCCGCTGTGGTTCGGTGCCAAAGCCCGCAGGCTCCGGCGGATGGCCACCCGGGCCGTCGTGCCTCAGCCCTCGCCGCGGTGCCGGGCTGCCGGCACCTTGCCGGCACTGCCACCGCCACGCACCTTGCGGCGGCTGGCGCCCGCCCCGGCACCGGCATCGGCACCGGCAGTACCGTCGCTTCCGGCGGCGGCCCCGGCCTCGTCACCCTTGATGCCCCCCTGACGGCGCGCGGCCATCTCGGCCAGTGCCCTCAGGTATTCGGGCGACACCACCTTGACGAACTTCTCGCGCATGGCCGGCCAGTCGGCCAGGATGTCACGGGCGCGGAAGCTGCCGGTGTGCCGGAAATGGGCCTGCACCAGCGCCTTGAGGATGTCCTCGTCGGTCTGCGCCTCGTGGCCGGGCTGCACGCGGTGCCAGATGCCGGGATCGACCTCGGCCCGCTGCTGCGCATCGGCCAGCACCGGCGAGAGGGTCACCATCGACAGGTTGCACCGCTGCCCGAAATCCCCTTCGGGATCGAAGACATAGGCCACGCCCCCCGACATGCCGGCCGCAAAGTTGCGCCCGGTCTGGCCCAGCACCACCACGGTGCCGCCCGTCATGTACTCGCAGCCATGATCGCCGGTGCCTTCCACCACCGTGGCCGCACCCGAGTTGCGTACCGCAAAGCGCTCACCCGCCACGCCGTTGAAGAAGGCCTCGCCCTCGATGGCGCCATACAGCACCGTATTGCCGGCGATGATCTGTTCGGGGCCGAACCCCCGGAAATCATTGGGCGAGCGCACGATGATGCGTCCACCCGACAGCCCCTTGCCGACATAGTCGTTGGCCTCGCCCACCAGATCCAGCGTGATGCCACGTGCCAGGAATGCCCCGAAGGACTGCCCCGCCACCCCGTTGAACTGGATGTGGATGGTGTCTTCCGGCAGGCCGGTGTGGGTGTAGCGCCGCACCACCTCGCTGGAGAGCATGGTGCCGACGGTACGGTTGACGTTGCGGATCGGCAGGATGAAGCTGACCTTTTCCTGGGCGTCGAGCGCCGCCTTCGACTTTTCGATCAGCACATGGTCGAGGGCGCGGTCGAGGCGGTGGTCCTGCGTCTCGACCTGACGGCGGGCCACCTCGGCCGGCATGTCGGGGCTGTGGAAGACCCGCGAGAAATCCAGGCCGCGCGCCTTCCAGTGGGCGATGCCCTTGCGCATGTCGAGAAACTCGGTGCGGCCGATCAGCTCGTCGAACTGGCGCACGCCCAGCTGGGCCATCAGTTGCCGAACCTCTTCGGCCACGAAGAAGAAGAAATTGACGACATGCTCGGGCTTGCCGGCAAAGCGCTTGCGCAGCACCGGATCCTGGGTGGCCACGCCCACCGGGCAGGTATTGAGGTGGCACTTGCGCATCATGATGCAGCCCTCGGCCACCAGGGGGGCGGTGGCAAAGCCGAATTCGTCGGCACCGAGAAGGGCACCGATCACCACGTCACGGCCGGTCTTCATCTGGCCATCGGCCTGGATGCGCACGCGACCCCGCAGGCGGTTGAGCACCAGCGTCTGCTGCGCCTCCGACAGGCCCAGCTCCCAGGGCGTGCCGGCGTGCTTGAGCGACGACAGCGGGCTGGCGCCGGTACCGCCATCGTGCCCGGCGATGACGATGTGATCGGCCTTGGCCTTGGCCACGCCGGCCGCCACCGTGCCCACCCCCACTTCCGACACCAGCTTGACCGAGATCGACGCACGCGCGTTGGCGTTCTTCAGGTCGTGAATCAGCTGGGCGATGTCTTCGATCGAATAGATGTCGTGGTGCGGCGGCGGCGAGATCAGCCCCACCCCCGGCACCGAGCAGCGCAGCCGCGCGATGTAGTCGCTGACCTTGTGGCCGGGCAGCTGACCGCCCTCACCGGGTTTGGCACCCTGCGCCATCTTGATCTGGATCTGATCGGCCGAGGACAGGTATTCGGCCGTGACACCGAAGCGCCCGGAGGCCACCTGCTTGATGCGCGAGCGCAGCGAATCGCCCGCCTGCAACGGGTAGTCGGACACCACCACGTCTTCGCCCAGCACGCTGGCCAGCGTCTCGCCCTGCCTGATGGGGATGCCCTTCAGTTCGTTGCGGTAGCGGACCTCGTCCTCGCCGCCCTCGCCGGTGTTCGACTTGCCGCCGATGCGGTTCATCGCCACCGCGAGGGTGGCATGGGCCTCGGTGGAAATCGACCCGAGCGACATGGCCCCGGTGGCAAAGCGCTTGACGATCTCGGCAGCGGGCTCGACCTCGTCGAGCGAGATGGCCCGGGCCGGGTCGAAGCGGAACTCGAAGAGGCCGCGCAAGGTCATCAGCCGCTTCGACTGGTCGTTGATGAGCTGGGCATATTCCTTGTAGGTCTGGAAGCTGCCCGAGCGGGCCGCGTGCTGCAGGCGTGCCACCGAATCCGGCGTCCACAGGTGCTGCTCGCCGCGCACGCGGTAGGCATACTCGCCACCGGCCGCCAGCGTGGTGGCCAGCACGGCATCGTCGCCATAGGCGGTGCGGTGCATGCGCAGTGCCTCCTCGCCCACGTCGAAGATGTTCATGCCCTCGATGTTGCTGGCCGTGCCGGTGAAATAGCGGTCGACCAGCTCGCGTGCCAGGCCCACCGCCTCGAAGACCTGCGCCCCGGTGTACGACATGTAGGTGGAGATGCCCATCTTCGACATCACCTTCTGCAGGCCCTTGCCGATGGCCTTGATGTAGTTGGCGATGGCCTTGTCGGCCGACAGCTCGGCACTCAGCTCGCGGTGCATGTCGGCAATGGTTTCCATCGCCAGATAGGGGTGGATGGCCTCGGCCCCGTAACCGGCCAGCACGGCAAAATGGTGCACCTCGCGGGCCGCGCCGGTTTCGACCACCAGACCCGTATTGGTGCGCAATCCCTTGTCGATCAGGTGCTGGTGCACCGCCGACAGCGCCAGCAGCGACGGGATGGCGACGTGGTCGCGGTCCATCGACCGGTCGCTGATGATGAGGATGTTGTAGCCCGAACGCACGGCATCGGCGGCACTGGCACACAGCGAGGCCAGCCGCGCCTCGATGCCCTCGCGCCCCCAGGCCACCGGATAGCAGCAATCAAGTGCCATGCTCTTGAACTTGCCGCTGGTGTAGCGCTCGATCTGCCGG
This sequence comes from Lautropia sp., assembly GCA_030532425.1. GTDB lineage: Bacteria > Pseudomonadota > Gammaproteobacteria > Burkholderiales > Burkholderiaceae_E > Lautropia. The sequence continues at coordinate 106,632 of JAUNLD010000001.1, forward strand.
ATGCGCGCCATCTCGTGCGGGCGCAGGATGGGCTGATCCACTTCCAGACGCAGCGGCGGATTGACGTTGTTGATGTCGAGCAGGTTGGGCTTGGGACCGATGAAGGAGACCAGCGACATCACCATCTGCTCTCGGATCGGGTCGATCGGCGGGTTGGTGACCTGCGCAAAGCGCTGCTTGAAGTAATGGAAGAAGGGCTTGTTCTGCGCCGACAGCACGGGGATCGGCGTGTCGGTGCCCATCGAGCCGATCGCCTCCTCGCCATTGCGCGCCATCGGCGCCATCAGGAACTTGATGTCTTCCTGGGTGTAGCCAAAGGCCTGCTGGCGGTCGAGCAGGCTGTCGGCCGGCGCCGGCAGGCCGTCGTCATCGGGCCCGTCGACATCATCGAGCTTCAGCCGCAGGGCATCGACCCACTGGCGGTAGGGCTTGCTGGCGGCCAGCTGCTGCTTGATCTCGGCATCGTCGATGATCCGACCCTGCTCCAGATCGATCAGCAGCATCTTGCCGGGCTGCAGACGCCATTTCTTGATGATGCGCGAATCGGCAATCTCGGGCAGCACCCCCGACTCGGAGGCCATCACCACCAGATCGTCTTCCGTCACCAGATAGCGGGCCGGACGCAGGCCGTTGCGATCGAGGGTGGCGCCGATCTGGCGACCATCGGTGAAGGCCAGCGCCGCCGGACCATCCCACGGTTCCATCATCGCCGCGTGATACTCGTAGAAGGCGCGACGGGCCGGGTCCATCGAGGCATGCTGCTCCCAGGCCTCGGGGATCATCATCATCACCGCATGCGCCATCGAGTAGCCCGACATCGTCAGCAGCTCCAGCATGTTGTCGAAGCAGGCGGTATCGGACTGGCCGGGAAAGATCAGCGGATAGAGCTTCTTCAGGTCATCGCCCAGCACCGACGAGGCCATCGTGCCCTCGCGGGCACGCACCCAGTTGTAGTTGCCGTTGACGGTGTTGATCTCGCCATTGTGGGCCACCATCCGGAACGGGTGCGCCAGCTCCCAGGCCGGAAAGGTGTTGGTGGAGAAACGCTGGTGCACCAGCGCCAGTGCCGACTTGCAGCGCGCATCGGCCAGATCCTGGAAGTACACCCCCACCTGATCGGCCAGCAGCAGCCCCTTGTAGACGATGGTGCGGGTCGACATCGACGGCACGAAATATTCGGTGCCATGCTTGAGGCCCAGATTGCGGATGCGGTGCGCCGCCAGCTTGCGCACCAGATACAGCTTGCGCTCCAGCGCGTCCTGCACCATCACGTTCTGGCCACGGCCGATGAAGATCTGCCGGATCACCGGTTCGGAAGCCCGCACCAGCGGCGACATCGGCATCCCGGCATCGACCGGCACGTCACGCCAGCCCAGCACCTGCAGGCCCTCGGCCCGCACCGTGCGCTCCAGCTCCTGCTGACAGGCACTGCGCGAGGCGTGTTCCTTGGGCAGGAAGATCATGCCGACGCCATACTCGCCGGCCGGCGGCAGCGTCACGCCCTGGGCCGCCATGTCGGCACGCAGCAGCTCGTCGGGGATCTGCAGCAGGATGCCGGCCCCGTCGCCAAACAGGGTGTCGGCCCCGGTGGCGCCACGGTGATCGAGATTGAGCAGGATGCGCAGACCGTTCCGGACGATCTCGTGACTTTTCTGGCCCTTGATGTGGGCGACGAAACCGACACCGCAGGCATCGTGTTCGTGGGCGGGGCTGTACATCCCCTGGGGTGCGGGTATGGGCATGATCCTGACTCCTGGCGCGGCACCCCCGGCGCGCACATCAGACGGGGATGCTGATGACGATATGCGTGTTGCGTTGCGCAAGAATACGGAGCCCGGGCATCCGAAAGCAATGAGAAAATAGGGGTCAGAGCAAATTACAAAACATGAAATTCACGATCAGGCAATAATGGGGACACAACAAATGGGCGGTGTTGCGGCACGCCTCCGTGCTCCCTGCCGGCATGCCAGCATGCACCCCGTTCCCCCGTGCGCATGACGGGCAGTCTGCTGAATGAAACCGACAGGCCGACGCCAACCGAGGGCACGCGCGTCTGCCACCTCGCCCGCCGGTGCACCGACGCCCCCTCGACCTGTTCATCGACACCAACCCCTATCTTGGCGACAGTTGAGCGGTTTTCAGCTGATTTTATCGGTATTTACGGCGTTTTCCGGCAAGCAGTGGTGAATGTCGCTCGATGGCCGCACGCTCGGCGGCGGCGGCTTCGGCGGCGGCACGCTGCCCGGCATCACCCCCTGCCGAGATCCGGCGCACGGGCCGTCCCACGTGGCGAAACTGGAAATCGCATTCGTGGATCAGCTCCAGCCGGCGCAGCCAGGGGGCGCTGGCCAGCGGGTGGCCCCGGCGCAGCGCCCGGTCGAGGTCGTGGTGCAGCAACACCTGCTCGACCTGCTCCAGTGCATCACGCACGGCCGCGGGCTGCAACAGCGCCTGCCAGGCCCGTTCGCGCTCGAACGGGGTGTTGCCCAGCGCCCAGTAGGCAGGCTGGGGGTGCAGGCCGTGCTCGTGCAGCAGGCCCAGATGATGGCGGCAGCTGGACCACGGGTGGTCGTCGGGCAACGGCACCAGCCCCTGCCGTACCGGCAGCGACTCCAGATACTGCTGGCAGGCCAGCCCGAAGCGCGGGCCTTCGACCAGCGAGGAGCGAAAGCGCCCCGCCCACAGCGTGCCGCTGCGGCGATGGCGGGTATTGAACAGGCGCACGTACTGCCGCCCCAGCGCCTGCATCACCCGCGGCAGGGCCTCAGCCGTGCGGGGTGTGACCAGCAGGTGGATGCGGGCGGGTAGCAGCACCCAGGCATGCAGCGCCACACCATTGTCGGCCGCGGCCTGCCCCAGCACCTGCCGGCAGGCCTGGCGGTCTTCATCGTCGAGAAAGACCGGCTGATCGTTGTGGCCGTGCAGCAGCACGTGGTAGAGCTGCCCGGCCAGCAGCAGGCGGGGACGGCGGGCCATTTCAGTCAGGCGGCAAGACAGACCGTGCCGGAAAGCCCGTTGACAGCTTGGATAGCACAGCCACCACCATCACCGGTGACACTGCCCATCCTGCACGACCATGGATTGTGCGCTTTCGACATTTCGCTCTGGAGTCGCATCCTGCGCAAGCGCGCACAGCGGTGCCAAGAGCAGGCCAGCCCCTAGCTTCGACAAAGAGAAACGTTTCTTCATGTTGATCTGTCTAGCATGTTCATAGAACATGCGAACGCTTCACCGCGCTTCGCGTTGCGCGAACCCAAGCACGTATCCGTTGAGATCTTTAACGTAGATCTCCTTCATGCCGTAGAAGGTATCGTGCAAGTCGCGTACAACTTCACATTGCGTCTTCAGTCGAGCAGCGAGCGTGACCAAATCGTCGACCTCGAAATATAGCACGGCACTGCTGCTGATGTCGGCGGAATCCGCAAAGGCGGGGACGTTCTCGCGCAGGCTCTTTTGCTCCTGCAGCATAAGCTCGATATCACCGTTCTTGATCAGTGCGTAGACCAGAACCTTGTTGCGGTCATACTGGAAGAGAACTTCCTCGGACCCCATCGGAACACTCATCACATGCTGGAAGCCCAGCACGTCGGCATAGAATTCGATGGCCTTGTTGACATCCACAACCATCATGTTGCACCACAATTTTCTCAGCATGATTTGCTCCTTTTTTGAGCATTGAAAGAAATGCGCCGTCAGGCGTGCGATTGGAATCAGGGACGAATGTACGGATCCGGCCCACATTGCCGATGTTGTCACCATGCACGTTGAGGTGACGTTGCGGCCCGGACATCGGCAAGCTGCGGGCTGCGTCGGGATGGAAATACGACAGATACCATCCCTTGAGGAAATCCCGAAAGCGCTTGATGCGCGGGTGCTCCTTGAGCGTTCCCAGCGTGGCGATACCCAGCTGACGCGTGTCGGTCAATTCCACGGGTGCCTGTGTCCGGTCCTCCTCACCTTCGGTCTCGACAGCTTCCTCTCCTGCCCAGACCAGTCCCTTGCCATGATGCAAGCGCAGGAAAGGATAGGGGCGGCCATGTTTCTGCCCCTTGCGGCGCTGCTTCAGCAGCTCCGATTCGACGAAGGGACGACCACGCTCATCAAGGGAAATCGAAAGCTCGTAGGTAATTGGCCGTTCATTGCTCGCTTCCCGATAGTAAATCTCGAACCGTATCGGCTGCTCGGAGCCCTTGCTTCGCAGGCGCTCGAACCCGCCCCGCTGCTTCATGTCGCACGCCGTCTCGACGTCGGTGGCCAGACCATCCGCCACAAACCCGAACGCATCGAACAGGGAGCTTTTGCCCACCCCATTCTTACCGATAACGACCGTGAAGGGTGTAAGCGCCTCACCCTGCCCTCCGGAAACCCTCCCCAGCGTCACGTCTCGCAAGGCGCGATAGTTCTGTACACGAAAGCCTTCAATGATGGCCATCCGCTCTCTCCTTGACGCTACAGCGGAAAATCAGCAGGACAGGATATCAGCCTTGCGTCAGCCGATCACAACGCCAACCTGCAAGCAGGCATCCTGCACCAGGCAGGAGCATGCGGGCACCACGATGCCCGGTTCATGAGACGCTCAGCCCAGATGTGCCGCAATCACCACGCGCACCAGCGCCTCGTCGGCACGGGTGGTGGCGGCCTTACCCAGGCCATCCAGCACGACGAAGACCGGCGTGCCACGCTCGGCCTTCTTGTCGATGGCCATGTGTTGCAGATAATCGTCCACCGGCCAGGCGGGCGCCACCACCGGCAGGCCGGCGGCACGGATGATCCCGGTCAGCCGCTCGGCCTCGTCGGCCGGCAGGCGGCCCAGGCGCACCGACAGGTCGGCCGCCATCACCATGCCCGCGCCCACGGCCTCGCCGTGCAGCCACTGGCCATAGCCGGCCCCCACCTCGATGGCATGACCAAAGGTGTGACCGAAATTGAGGTGGGCGCGCACGCCCGCCTCGCGCTCGTCGGCCGCCACCACCGCGGCCTTGATGCGGATCGAATCGAGGATGGCCGGCCCCATCCGGGCCGGGTCGAGCGCCAGCAGGGCAGGCATGTCCTGGCCGACGCGATCGAGATAGGCGCGGTCGGCGATGGCGCCGTGCTTGATGACCTCGGCCAGACCCGCCGCCAGCTCGCGGGCCGGCAGCGTCTTCAGGGTGTCGATGTCGGCCACCACCAGCCGGGGCTGATGGAAGGCACCGACCATGTTCTTGCCGCGCCGGTGGTTGATGCCGGTCTTGCCGCCCACCGAGGAATCGACCTGCGCCAGCAGACTGGTGGGAATCTGCACGAAGTCGATGCCGCGCTGGAAACTGGCGGCAGCAAAGCCGGCCAGATCCCCGACCACCCCGCCGCCCAGCGCCACCAGCAGGCTCTTGCGGTCGAAGCGGGCCGCCAGCAGGGCGTCATGGATGGCATCGAGCTGCTGCCAGCATTTGCTGGCCTCGCCCGCCGGCACCACCACCCGCGTGACCTGGTGTGCCACCGGCGCCAGCAGGGCCTGCACCCGTTCGCCATAGTGCGGATCGACATTGGTGTCGCTGATGATGCCAACCGAACGGCCTGCGGCCAGCGCCTGCAACGCCGGGTTGTGGTCGAGCAGGCCGCAGCCGACCTGGATGTCGTAGCTGCGGGCGCCAAGGTCGACGGTGAGGATCTGCGGAGCGGGTGCTGTCATGGCCGGAATGATGGAAGACGTGAAAGACAGGAACAGGATGGTGGCAGGAAGCGCAATCGGGAAGGCAGGGCACGCAAAAGACCGCCAGGAACGAACAGAAGGGCCTCAGGGACGGCGGCCGGGAGGCGCCGGCGACGGACCGGAGGCGGCTGAGGCAGCGGGGGCCGAAGCCCCCCCCTGCCCGGCCGCCCCCTGGCCAGCGGGCACAGCGCCTGCCCTGCCTGTGCCTTGCCCGCCGGCAGGCGCGGTCGCGCCCTCGTGGCCTGCCTCGCCGCCCAGCAGCCTGACGATGGCCTCGACGATGTGATCGACCGGCTGCCGGCTGGTGGGCACGACGTGGTGGGCCACCTCGACGTAGAGCGGCTCACGCTCGGCACAGAGACGGTGGATGCGCTCGCGCGGGTTGGGGGTGCGCAACAGCGGACGCTGACGGTCGCGGCGCAGCCGCTGCCAGAGGTCGGCCGGCTGGGCCTGCAGGTAGATGACGCGGCCACGGGCGTGAAGGTGCTGGCGGTTGAGCGGCGAGATCACGGCTCCACCGCCGGTGGCCAGGACCAGACCCGGCTGCTGGCTCAGTTCATCGAGCAGCTGCGCCTCGCGCCGGCGAAAACCGGCCTCGCCCTCCAGCTCGAAGATGGTGGGGATGTTGACGCCCAGCCGGGCTTCAAGCTCGCGGTCGGCGTCGATGAAGGCACGACCGAGGCGGCGCGCCAACCGGATTCCCACGGTTGACTTGCCCGCCCCCATCATGCCCACCAGAAAAATGGAAAAGGCGGCACTCATGCCGCCTTAAGGTACCAGATTCGGGCCACTGGCAGCAGCCATGCTGCCTGGGAAAGCCCTTGTTGCCTCTCCCCCGCCGGTTACAGCCATGAAGCGCCGGGAGAAGAAGCCGGCCGCCCCGGATGTCGCCCGTGCGGCCGGGTACGGGCACCCCGCCGGGCCTGCCTGCCCTGGGGTGCCCGGTGCCGGTCAGCGCTGCACCAGCGAATCGTTGACGATGCGCGGGGTGAGGAAGACCAGCAGCTCGGTGCGGTCGCTGGTCCGCGACTTGCTGCGGAACAGGTAGCCAAGGATGGGGATGTCGCCCAGGAGCGGCACCTTGTCGGTGCGGGTACGCTCGAACTGCTCGTAGATGCCGCCGATGACCACCGTGCCGCCGTCCTCGATCAGCACCTGGGTCTTCACGTGACGGGTGTCGATGGCGTAGCCGGCGCTGGTGAGCTGGCCGACCGCATCGCGGCTGACATCCACATCCAGGATGACGTTGCCTTCGGGCGTGATCTGCGGGGTGACTTCAAGCCGCAGGTTGGCCTTGCGGAACGACACCGAGGTGGCACCGCTGGAGGTGGCCGCCTGGTAGGGCAGCTCGGTACCCTGCTCGATCACGGCCGGACGCTGGCTGGCGGTCAGGACACGCGGGCTGGCCACGACCTTGCCGCGCTGGTCGGCTTCGAGGGCCGACAGCTCCAGGTTGATGAAGCGCGACAGGCTGGAACCGAACAGGCTGATGGCCAGCGAGGCGGGGTTGGTGCCCGAGATGCCACCGGCCGGGAAGCTGAAGAAGTTGGTGTTCAGCAGATCGGTCGGGCGGCCCAGGCCGACCACCGTGGTGCCGCCATCCTCGCCTCCCAGCTGCGACGACAGCTCGGCAGCACCGTTCAGGTTGCCGGAGATGGTGCCGTAACCGACACGGTTGCCCAGCGACGAGCCCGGACCGTAGACCGGCACGTTGATGGCTTCGGCCTCACCCGTGACCGGGTTGGGACGGGCCACCGTGCGCTGGATGGTACTGCGGCGGTCGTAGAAGCCCAGCTTGGCTCCCAGGTTGCGCGAGAAGCGGTCGTCGGCCTCGACGATGCGCGCCTCGATCAGCACCTGACGCACCGGGATGTCGATCTGGGAAATCAGCTGCCGGACCTCATCCAGACGTGTGGGCGTGTCCATCACGAACAGCTTGTTCGAGCGGGCATCGGCCAGTGCGCTGCCGCGCTTGGAGAGCACCGACTGTTTCTCGTCGGAGAGCATCTCGCGCAGCTTCTCGGCGGTCTGGTAGTTGAGCGTGAAGACCTCGGTGCTCAGCGGCTCGATCTCGGAGATCTGCTGCTTGGATTCGAGCGCCAGCTTTTCCTTGGTGGCCAGCTCCTCGCGCGGGGCGATCATCACCACGTTGCCGCTCTTGCGCATGTCCAGGCCGCGCGACTGCATGATGATGTCGAGCGCCTGATCCCAGGGCACATCCTTCAGGCGCAGCGTCAGCTTGCCCTGCACGGTGTCGCTGGTGACGATGTTCAGGTTGGTGAAGTCGGCGATCACCTGCAGGAGCGCGCGCACGTCGACGTTCTGGAAATTCAGCGACAGGCGCTCGCCACGATAGCCGGGCTTGCTGCCCTGCGTCAGGCGGTTCGGATCTTCCTGGATCGGCTTGACCTCGACGACGAACTGCGAATCACTCTGGAAGGCCGAATACTCCCACAGGCCCTGCGGCTCGATGATGACGCGCGTACCCTTGCCGTTCGACTGGGTGCGCACCATCTTCACCGGCGTGCCAAAGTCGGCCACATCGAGCTGGCGACGCAGGTTGTCGGGCAGACGGGCACCGGGGAAGTCGACGATGACGTTCTTGCCCTGCTGGCGGATGTCGGCACCGGCACTGTCATTCGACAGGTCGATCACCACGCGGCCTTCACCGCCCTTGCCACGGCGGAAGTCGATGTCCTTCAGCGCCACGCCCTGCGCGGCAGCCTGCTTGCCGTTCATGATCGGCAGCGCGCTGCCCTTGGCGGCCACGGTGGCCACGTCGGCCTCGTGCCGGTTGAACGACAGCACCAGGTCATTGCCCTCGATCTGCGACGAGAAGCGCATCGCGCGGCTCATGTTCAGCACGACGCGCGAACGCTCGCCCCCCTGCACGACGTTGACGCTGCGCACGTCACCGCCGGTCAGCTCGATCAGGCTGCGGCCGATGCGGTTGTCGGTATCCTGGAAATCCAGCGCCAGCCGGTGCGGATTGGCCAGGCTGAAGCTGGGCGGCACTTCGGTCAGCGGCTGCCCCATGCGGATGCGCACCTGCGTGGTGGCACCCTGCTGCGAGCCGATGATCGACTCGATCGAGTTGCTCAGTGCCCAGGCGGGCAGGGCCGTGGCGCCAAACCCGACGAGGGCCGCGGCGATGGAGGTTTTAAGAAAGCGCATGGCCGTTTTTTCCCCAAGTCGTTGGTTCATTTTGCAGGTTCATCCTCAAGCGAGATCGTGGTGTTCTGTTCGACCCAGTCGCCTGCTGCGTCCCGGACCAACTCCCTGATCCCCATTTCCGTTTCCGTGATGCGCACGATGCGACCGAAGTTCTGACCGACGTAGTTGCCGACGTTGGCCTGGTAAACCACGTCCCCCACCGACAGCAGCGCCACCGTGCCACTGGTCTTGTTGCTCAGGTGACCCACGAGTTTGATCGTGTCGATCGGAAAACTCTCCAGCGGCTCGCGCCGACGGTTGAGATCGGGCGACAGGCCGCTGCGGCTGCGGTCGGTGAGGTTGGCTGCCGCCACCATCAGCTTGCTGCTGGAAAACGGGTCGTAATCCAGCCGGGCTTCATAACGGAAGGGCACGAAGCTCTTGGGCTCATCGATCTTGCTGACGCGGCGCGGCGTGTCCGCCCGGGTCTTGTCCATCCAGCCCTGCACTTCATCCAGATCGGCCGCGCAGCCGGTCAGGCCGACGCTGAGCAGCAGGATGCTGCCGGACAATGCCATTCGTTTGCTCATCTTCATGGTCTCACTTGCCTCCGGCCCGGTCAGGTTTGGCGGCCAGCTCGTCCTTTTCAAGGTAACGGTAGGTCTTGGCCGTGGCCCGCATTTCCAGGCTGTTGGTATCGCCGCGATGGTTGATCTTGATGTTGTTCAGCGTGACGATCCGCGGCAGGTTGGCCAGGTCGCTGCTGAAGGAAGCAAGATCATGGAAACCACCCGACACCATCACCTCGATCGGCAGTTCGGCATAGTGCTGCTTGGCCTGCACCGAACCCGGACGGAACAGTTCCAGCTGGGCACCCCGGCCCACGCCGGCCTGGTTGATGTCGGAGAGCAGCGCATCCATCTCGGCACGGCTGGGCAGCTGCTTTTCCAGCACGCCCACATACTGCTCGGCCAGCACCTTCTGGCGACGCAGGTCATCCAGATTGACGGCCTTGGCCACCTTCTGGGTGTATTCCTGGCGCAGGGTCTGCTCCTGCATGGCGGCGCTTTCCAGCTCTTCGTTGAGGGTGCTCCAGTAGGCATACCAGCCCACCAGCACCAGCACGGTGACGATGCCGGTCAGCAGCAGTGCGCGCGGGAACACCGGCCACAGGCCTGGGTGCCGACCATTGAGGCCATCGAACTGCCTGGCAAGGCCGCTGAGATCAATGTTGACGTTCTTCATTTAGTTGGCTCCCCGGGGGCTGTTGAGGGCCACAGCGCTACCTGCCGGCTGCTCACCCTTGGGTGCGTTGCGCTTGAGCAGCACGTTGACGCGGAAGCGATGCTCCCGGCGGCTGTAGCCATCCTTGCCCGCCCTGGTGGCGGTTTCTTCGGTGATTTCTTCCAGCTGCGGCTTTTCCATCCACTCGCTGCGATCGGCCAGATTCCGCAGCAGCTCGGCGACACGCTCGTTGGATTGCGCCCGGCCGTCGAGCGTGACCTGCATGTCGTTCTGCACCAGCGAGGTCAGGTAGACGCCTTCGGGCGTGATCTTGACCAGCTCGTCGAACATGTGCACCGGAATCGTCCGGTCGCTTTGCAGGTCTTCGACCGCCACCTGGCGCGCCTTCAGCGAGGCAATGGCGCTCTCCAGATCCTTGATTTCGGCAATCTGCTCATCAAGACGTGCGTTCTCACTCTGGATCAGCTGGTTGCGCGCGTTCTGGTTGTCGATCTGCTGGTTGATGAGCAGGCCGCCCAGAAACACCAGACCACCACCGACGATGGCGGCAAACACCATCGTGCCGTTGAATTCGCGCTTGCGGCGCTCGCGCCGCTGCTCGCGATGCGGAAGCAGGTTGATGCGGATCATTGGTCAAACCTCCTCATCGCCAGACCACAGCTGACCAGCAGCGCAGGTGCATCCAGCAACATCTGTCGTTCGGACACCGAATCACCGATTTCCATGCCCTGGAAGGGGCTGAGAATTTCGGTGGGCACCGAAGTTTTCTGGGCAACGGCCTCCATCAGCCCGGGCGTGACGGCCGCGCCGCCGGCCAGATAGATGCGGTCGACGTGGGCATAGGGGGTGGACGAGAAGAACAGCTGGAGCGCGCGGCTGATGTCGGTGGCGCCCTGTTCGACAAAAGGTTCCAGCAGCTCGCGCTGGTAGTTGTCGGGCAGCTCGCCGGTGCGCTTCTTCAGCTCGGCCTCTTCGGCCGTCAGGCCATAGAGGCGGACGATGTCCTGGGTGAGCTGGTTGCCGCCGAAGGGCTGTTCACGCTCGAAGACGGTCTGGCCATTGAAGACGACGGCCAGCCGGGTGGCGCTCTGGCCGATGTCGAAAACCGCCAGCACCTGGCCTTCGCCCCCCGAGGGCAGCTGGCTGATGACCTTGTCGATCGAGATGCGCGCCGCAAAGGGCTCGATGTCGATGATGTTGGCGGTCAGGCCGGCCATCTCGGCCACCATCACGCGGTCCTCGACCTTTTCCTTGCGCGACGCCGCCAGCAGCACCTCGACGGTGTCGACCGACTCGGTGGCCGTATCCAGCACCTGGAAATCGAGATTCACTTCCTCGATGGGGAACGGAATGTACTGGCTGGCCTCCGTTTCCACCTGCATCTCGTACTCGTCCTCGGTGAGGTCGGCCGGCAGCTTGATCGTCTTGGTGATGACCGATGACGACGGCAGGGCCATCGCCACCTGCTTGGTGGAGATGCCTGCCTTCTTGAGGGCGCGCAACAGCGACTCGGCAACTGCCTCGTGCCGGTTGACACTCCCGTCGACAACCGCGCCACGTTCGATCGGCTCGATCGCGTAGCGCTCCAGGCGCATCGCAGCCTGGCGCCCAACGCCCAGCTCGACGACCTTGACGCTGGACGCACTAAAATCCACACCGATCAACGGTGCGGGTCCGCGTGAAAACAATGATTGAAGGCCAAATCCCACAGATCCACCCGCTTTAGAAAATTTCCTTGAAAATTAGTCACTTGGACCAACTTCCCCTACAATTCCCCATGCTTTGCCCCCAACCGCGGGGCGAGAGTCCAACGTTTTCTTCGACGCTTTCGCCCGGGCTCTGCAACCATTGGTCCCGCGGTGCGGTCCTCTGATCGCCCAGCCCGGAAGAGCCGTCGAAATTCACGGTTGAACGGTCAGCCAGCCCGTCGACCCTGTCGTTGCCTTCGCGCACCATGCCTGCTGCGCCAGCGGGCGCGTTATAGTGTCGAAAGCTCCGAGCACATCAACCAACACAGTCCGGTTGACCTCCCAACGCATTCATGAAGCAAGATTCGTCTCCCTCGCGCCACTCCGCCAGTGCGTATTCGCAAAAGGCATCCCGCAACACGACAGACGGCAGTCACCGTGTTGGCCCCCCCCCTCGCAGGCGGAACAAGTCCACAGCGCCCCGCCGTCATCCGGTCCTGCGCTTCCTGGGCTGGAGTGCCGCCATCGGGGCCACGGTGGTGGTGTCGGGAGCGCTGCTGGGCGTGGTGCTCTACGAAGTGGCCGCCAGCCGCCTGCCCCCCCTGACCTCGCTGACCGATTACCGTCCCAAGTTGCCGATGCAGATCTTTTCGGCCGATGGCGAGAAGATCGGCGAATTCGGCTCCGAGAAGCGCACCGTCATCTCCTACGAGAACTTTCCGCAGAAGATGCGTGAGGCGATCCTGGCGGCCGAGGATGACGACTTCTTCAATCACCACGGTGTCGACCTGTACGGGGTGGCCCGGGCGGTGGCGGCCAACCTGAAGGCCGGCGGGCGCGCCCAGGGCGGCAGCACGATCACGATGCAGCTGGCGCGCACCACCTTCCTGAGCCGCGAGCGCAGCTTCATCCGCAAGTTCTACGAGGTGCTGCTGACGCTGCGCATCGAGCAGGAGCTGAGCAAGGAGCAGATCTTCGAGATCTATGCCAACCAGATCTTCCTGGGGCAGCGCTCGTATGGCTTTGCCACTGCTGCCCAGACCTATTTCGGCAAGCCACTGGCCGAGCTGAGTGTTGCCCAGATGGCGATGCTGGCCGGGCTGCCCAAGGCACCGGCGCGCTACAACCCGGTGGTGAATCCGGTGCGGGCCAGGGAGCGTCAGCGCTATGTGCTCTCGCGCATGCGGCAGCTGAACTTCATCACCGAGGCCGAGTACCAGGCCGCACGTGAGGAGGAACTGAAGCTGCACACCGAGCGCCAGGATTTTCCGCTGCACGCGCAGTGGGCAGCCGAGATGGCGCGGGCGCTGGTGGTGGGCCAGTTTCAGGACGAGGCCTATACCAGTGGCCTGAAGATCCACACCACGGTGCGCAGCAAGGATCAGCGCAGTGCCAACGCCGCCGTGCAGCAGGCGGTGTTCGCCTTCGACCGCAAGCATGGCTATCGCGGCCCCGAGACGGTCATCGACCTGAACACCGAGGATCCGCTGCAACGCGAAGAGCGCATCGAAGAGGCGGTGGCGCAGGCCGGCGACATCGGCAAGCTGCTGTCGGCGGTGGTGCTGAAGGCCAGCCCGCAGGCGGTGACGATCTCGCGCGGCAAGGGCGTGAGTTTCGACATCAGCGGCGCCGGCCTGAACTTTGCCAGGGCGTGGCTGGAACCGAAGGCACCGGCCAACCGCCGGCTGCGCCCCGGCGCAGTGGTGCGCATCACCGAAGGGGCCCACGGCTGGGAAATCACCCAGGCGCCCGAGGTCGAGGCGGCGCTGGTGTCGCTGGATACCCACACCGGCGCCATCCGTGCCATGGTGGGTGGCTACGATTTCAATCGCAGCAAGTTCAACCGGGCCACGCAGTCGATCCGCCAGCCCGGTTCCGTGCTCAAGCCCTTCATCTACTCGGCGGCGCTGGAATACGGCTTCACCCCCAGCACCATCGTCAACGATGCGCCGATCATCCTCGACAAGGAAACCACCGGCGGCCAGCTCTGGGAGCCGAAGAACTACGATGCGCGCTACGATGGCCCGCTCTCGTTGCGCACGGCGCTGGCCCGCTCGAAGAACATGGTGTCGATCCGCATCCTGGAGCACATCGGCATCGACTATGCGCAGGATTACCTCAGCCGCTACTTCGGCATCAAGCCCGAGCGCAACCCGGCCTACCTGACGATGGCACTGGGTGCCGGCAGCGTCACGCCGATCCAGCTGGCCTCGGGCATGGCGACCTTTGCCAATGGCGGCTACCGCCTGCAACCCTATCTGATCGAACGGATCACCGACAGCACCGGCAAGGAGATTGCCCGTGCCCAGCCGGCGGTGGCGGGCAACCCCGAGAACCAGGCCATCAGCCCGGCCAACGCCTTCATCATGGACAGCATGCTGAAGACGGTGGCGCAGTCCGGCACGGCCAGCCGCCTGGGCAAGGAGCTGAAACGCAAGGATCTGGCCGGCAAGACCGGCACCACCAATGATTCCTTCGATGCCTGGTTTGCCGGCTATGCCGATGGGGTGGCAGGCACCGCCTGGCTGGGCTATGACCGTCCACGCTCACTGGGCGAGCGCGAGACCGGCGGCGGCCTGGCGCTACCGATCTGGGTGCATTACCTGAAGGATGTGCTGCCGGGCGTGCCCGAGAAGCAGCGGCCGGTGCCCGAGGGCGTGGTGCAGATCAACGGCGAATACTATTTTGCCGAGATGACGCCCAACGACCACAGCAGCATCAAGTCGCTGGGCGTGACCGAGGACGGGTTGCGCTCCGACCCCGAGGGCGAAAGCGTCGGCGACCAGATCTTCTGATCGCCGGGGCCCGGCAGCCCGCTGGGCCCGCCCCGGCAGTGCGGGCATTCACGACACCGGTGCGGGGCAGGCCAGACAGGCAGCCGTCACGGGAGACAGACAGGCCTTGGGCGCGCCAGACAGGCCGTCATCACGGGGGGCAGGTCTTGGGCGCGCGCCGGGCCCCCCGGCCACATCAGGCCGGAAAACGGATCTGGTCCAGGCTGAGGGGCTGGCCGGCGTGGAAGGCGATCTCGTCGGCCAGCACATCGAGCAGCGCCCGGCTGCTGCGGGTGTCCTGCCAGCGCCCCTCCCCGGCCGGCCGGAAATGAAAGCCGCCACGCTTCGAGGCCACCCAGACCTCACCGGCGGCTTCGTGGCTGTTGATGACCATCTGCGAGCGATCGGCAAACTCCAGCTCGATCACGTTGCCGCTACGGTTCACCTCGATGTCGGCATCGGCGGCCTCGGCCGCCTGCTCGATGCCCTCCACCAGGGCATCCAGCACACCAGCCACCTGCAGGGAAAAGGTCGATTCGCTCATGCTAGAGTTGCGTTCCTTGTCTGAATCCGGGGCCGTTGCCGGCTCCGTCACGTGTCGTTGGGATCATGCGTTCTTCCGCCATTCTAATCACCCTGGCAACGGCCGGCCTGCTGGCGGCCTGCGGCCAGAAGGGTCCGCTCTACCTGCCCGAACCGGCACCATCCACCCCACATGCCGACGGGTCATTCGCCCCGAGCGACGACATCGGCAAGCGGGATGATGAAGCCGGCACCAGCTGGGCTGACGACAGCCGGGATGATGCCCCCGCATCACAGGGCACCGACGCCGAAGTGGGCGATGGCTCCCCGACCCAGGAGCGTTCCTCGAATGATACCGATGCCGCCGATGAGCGCGGCACGACCCGCACACCCGCCGAATGATCCCCGGTGCGCCCGGAATCTCCTGCCGTCCGGGCGCCCATCCCCCAGGAACCACGATGAGTCCATCCCCCGTCAGTCCGCCCCTTGCCCTTGACCGCCCCGACGGCTGGCTGCACCGCGCCGCCGACGGCCAGCTGCACGCCGGCCCGCACAGCCTGCTGGCACTGGCCGAACGCCACGGTACCCCGCTCTACGTCTACAGCCGGCAGGTGCTGGAAGCCAACTGGCAGCGCTTTGCCGACGCCCTGGCCGGCCACGACGCCCGCATCTGCTATGCGCTCAAGGCCAACAGCAACCTGGCGATCATCGAACTCTTTGCCCGGCTGGGCGCCGGCTTCGATGTGGTGTCGGGCGGCGAGCTGGCCCGGGTGCTGGCCGCTGGCGGCGATCCGTCGCGGGTGGTGTTCTCGGGGGTGGGCAAGTCGGCCGCCGAGATCCGGCAGGCACTGTCCGCCGGCATCGGCTGCTTCAACGTCGAATCCCTGCCCGAGCTGGCGCGGCTCAACCGGATTGCCGGCGAGATGGGGCGGCGTGCCCCGGTGTCGCTGCGCATCAATCCCGACGTGGATGCCGCCACCCACCCCTACATTTCCACCGGCCTGAAGGAGAACAAGTTCGGCATCTCGCACAGCGAGGCGCTGGCCGCCTACCGGCAGGCGGCCGGCCTGCCCCACCTGCAGGTGCTGGGCATCGACTGCCACATCGGCTCGCAGATCACCGAGGTGGCTCCCTTTCTGGCGGCGCTGGAACGGGTGCTGGCGCTGGCCGACCAGCTGGAGGCGGCTGGCATCCCGATCTCGCACCTGGATCTGGGCGGGGGGCTGGGCATCTGCTACACCGACGAGACGCCCCCTGCCCCGGCCGAACTGATGCAGGCCCTGTTTGCCCGGCTGGAGGCCTGGCGCCCCGGGCGGCTGCCCAGCGTGACCTTTGAATTTGGCCGGGCGCTGGTGGGCAACGCCGGCATCCTGCTCACCCGCATGGAATACCTGAAGCCGCACGATGGCCTGAACTTTGCCATCGTCGATGCCGCCATGAACGACCTGATGCGGCCGGCCCTGTACGAAGCCTGGCACGGGGTGATGGTGGTAAACCCGGGCTCGGCCCCCGAGGTGCTGGCCGATGTGGTGGGCCCTGTCTGCGAAAGCGGCGACTGGCTGGCCAGGGGGCGCATGCTGGCCCTGCCCGACGATGCCGTACTGGCCGTGCTGTCGGCCGGCGCCTATGGTTTCACCATGGCCTCCAACTACAACTCCCGCCCCCGCGCGGCCGAGGTACTGCTGGATGGGGGGCAGGCTCATGTGGTGCGCGAGCGCGAAAGCATCGACGACCTGCTGCGCCTGGAGCGGCGGCTGCCGGGCCCTGCCTGACGGCAAGGGCAAGCCCAGCGGGCGGCGCGATGGCCGTCATGATGCGCGGGATGGTCAGCGCCCGGTGCGGTGCCGCTGCTGCCAGCTGAACCAGACCCGTACCCCCAGCAGCAGGGCGGCCACACCGGCAAACACGACCGGGTCGGCCAGATCGTTCTTGCCGGCCTTCAGCCACCAGTAGTGCAGTACGCCCAGCACCAGCATCGGATAGACCAGCCGATGCAGCTGGCCCCAGCGGCGGCCCAGACGGCGGATCATCCCCTGGGTGGAGGTGATCGCCAGAGGCACCATCATCGCAAAGGCCAGCGCCCCCACCAGGATGAAAGGCCGCTTGAGGATGTCGTCGAGGATGCCGGCCAATACGAAGCCCTGATCCAGCCACAGATAGATCAGCACGTGCAGGGTGCCGTAGAAGAAGGCGTACAGCCCCAGCATCCGCCGCCAGCGGATCAGCCACGACCACCCCGCCAGCTTGCGCAGCGGCGTGACCAGCAGCGTCAGGCACAGCATCACCAGCGACCAATAGCCGGTGGAGCGGGTGATGACCTCGACCGGATTGGCCCCCAGGCCATCGGCGGGATCGAAGGCGCGCCAGACCAGGTTGGCCAGGGGCCCCAGCGCCAGCACGAATGCCACCCATTTGGCGGCGTTGGGCAGCCGGCTCTTGCTGGCACCGGCTCGCGGGGTACCCGCCTTGCCCACTGCGGGCCTGCTGACAGGACGGGCGTTCTTCCCGGCGAGAGAGTGGGCTTCGCTGGCAACAGGGTGAGCCTGGTCGGTCCGCCCTTGCATCCCCGCGTGCCCTTCATCAAGTTTGTAAGTGCTTGCTGTCATGGTATGTGCCTGTCAAACTGATCGTGGCTGCCTGTGGCCTCAGACAGAAGCCATGGATGGCGTGCTCAGAAATCCTTGCGCAGGTCCATGCCGGTGTAGAGCGAGGCCACCTGATCGGCATAGCCGTTGAACATCAGTGTCTTGCGCTTGGGAGCAAAGAAGCCACCTTCGCCGATGCGGCGCTCGGTGGCCTGCGACCAGCGCGGGTGGGGCACCTCGGGGTTGACGTTGGAATAGAAGCCGTATTCGCGCGGACCGGCCTTGACCCAGCTGGTGAGTGGCTGCTTTTCGACGAAGCGGATCCTGACCAGTGACTTAGCCGACTTGAAGCCGTACTTCCAGGGCACCACCAGCCGCACCGGCGCACCGTTCTGTTTGGGCAGCACCCGGCCATAGAGGCCGAAGCCCAGCAGGGTCAGCGGGTGCATGGCCTCATCCAGACGCAGCCCCTCGACATAGGGCCAGTCCAGCACCGGGTACGACAGGCCCGGCATCTGTGCCTTGTCGGCCAGGGTGACGAACTCGACGAACCGGGCGTTGCCGGTGGGCTGGACGGCCTCGATCAGCTTGTTGAGCGAATAGCCCACCCAGGGGATCACCATCGACCAGCCTTCGACACAGCGCATGCGGTAGATGCGCTCTTCCATCGGCGAGAGCTTGAGCAGCTCGTCCAGATCGAAGGTGCGTGGCTTGTGCACCTCGCCCTCGACGGTCACGGTCCAGGGCGAAGTCTTGAGGCTGTCCGCGTAACGGACCGGGTCGGTCTTGCCCGTACCGAATTCATAGAAGTTGTTGTAGCTGGTGATGTCCTTCCAGGGCGTCTGCCGCTCGATGGTGGAGAACGGCGAGGGCTTGCCAGCCAGCCCGGCCAGCAGCTGCGGGTTGCTGGCGGCAGCCGCCTGGGCCTGCACCCGCCCGGCCATCGACCCTGCCGCCGCGGCC
>JAUNLD010000001.1:125263-150937 GCA_030532425.1 Lautropia sp.
GACACCTGCCGCCCCCAGCTGCATGAAGCGGCGACGGTCTTGATAGATGGATTCGGGTGTCAGCTCGGAGGGCAAGGGTTCATTGCCCTGACGGATGTCGATCAACACGGTTCAGGCTCCTCAACAGACAAGACGGAAAAAACAGGTCTTCCCTGAGGTGGTCGCCCGAGGCGGGGAGAACATTACACCCTGCCTTCCCCGCCCCCACAACCAGGCATTTGCTGCCCACGCTTCCAGACGGACGGGCCTTCAGCCGCATGGGTGACAGGTCTGCGCGCACCCGATGCGATGGTGTGGACGGGTCCTGCCCGGCACCGGAGGGATCTGGCGGGGAATGCACTCGGCACGGGAATGCCTGGCGCCTGGCACGACTGATGGCCAACACGCTTGCGGACAGGCAACGTCCCGGACCCCAGGCCGGGACGTGAGGCAGGCACTGGAGATGCGGGTTGGGCGAGGCAGGAATCACGGTGGCGCAACGTGCGCCACCCGCCCCCGGGTGTGCGGACGGACGTGCTCCGTGCCGCCTGGTACGGCTTAGTGTTTCTCCGGACGCAGGCCCGCGATGTAATCGGCAACGGCCTTGATCTCCTGATCGGTCATCCGCAGCGAGATGTCGGTCATCGGCTGGTTGTTCTTGCGGGTGCCGTCACGGAAGGCGATCAGCTGTGCGGCCGTGTAATCGGCAAACTGGCCATGCAGCGCCGGGTATTGGGCCGGCATGCCATCGCCCGCCGGACCGTGGCAGGCGGCACAGGCCGGCACCCCCTTGGCCGGAATCCCCCCCCGGTAGATGGCCCGGCCCTGCTCGACCAGCACCGGATCACGTGAAGCGGCCGGCTTGTTGAAGGTCTGGGCCGCGAAAAAGGCGGCCACATCCAGCGCATCCTGCGGACTGAGCGAGGCGGCAAAGCCTGCCATCACGGCGTTGTTGCGCGCGGCCGGCTTGCCATCTTCGCCGGGCTTGAAATCGCGCAGCTGCTTGAGGATGTACTCCAGATGCTGACCCGCCAGATGCGGATTGGCCGCCTGCGCACTGTTGCCGTCTTCGCCATGACAGGCACCACAGACATCGGCAGCGGTTTCGGCACCGGCTTCCAGATTCGGCTTGAGCGGCGCATCCTGCGCCGGGGCATCTGCCGCCGCGGCCCAGGGGGCCGTCACCGCCAGCAGCATGCCGGCCACGAAACCGGCCAGCCGGCCCGCCGTGGAACGCCCTGTCTGGGACGGGGTGGACAGGACGACGCCCGTCGACGCGACGGCCTGTGCGCAACCGCCAAGATCCCCAAGTACCCGCCGTGCCACCATTGATTGAGTCTGCATGTGTTTCGCCTGTTGTTCCAGTCCTGTACCGGCACCATGCAAGGCCGGCTGTCAGGGGGTCTGACTCGAGCCCGGCGGGCCGGTTGCACGGATGCGCCAGGCACCCGGACCACGACGGCACGCGCGAGCGCATGATCCTTGTAAAGGGGTAGGATAGCGGGAGTGACTCGTGCGCTACTTGCGCACGATCAAACTTTTGCACCGGCTGATGGCGCCGAATCAGGGATGCGACCACCGCATGACCGTATCCAGCCCATCCCCGCCACCGCCCTGCGGGCCGCCTCCGGGCATGGCCCCCTCGCCCTGAACCCTTGCCATGAGTCTGCTGCTGACAGCCCGCTTTGCCGACACCGTTGCCCAGTTGCCGCAACTGGATCGCGCCAACCCCGAAGGCCTGCCCGAGGTCGCCTTCGTCGGCCGCTCCAACGCTGGCAAGTCCTCGTGCATCAATACCGTGTGCAACCAGAAGCGGCTGGCCTTTTCCAGCCGCACGCCCGGCCGCACGCAGGCACTGAACCTCTTTGCCGTGGGGCCCGTCAACCAGCCCCGGCCCACCGGCTTTCTGGTCGATACGCCCGGTTATGGCTTTGCCACGGCCAGCCCGCAGGCCAAGCAATCGTGGCAACGGCTGGCGGGCGATTACATCACCCGGCGGCAGGCGCTGGCGGGGGTGGTACTGATGGTCGACATCCGCCGTGGCCTGACCGATCTGGACCGGCAGCTGCTCGCCTGGACGCCGGCGGTGCTGCCCCTGGTGCTGGTACTGACCAAGGCCGACAAGCTCTCGCGCCAGCAGGCCGTGAAAGTGCGCGACCAGATCGCCCGTGAGCCGGTGCTGCGCGAACGCGAGGGGCCGGTGCTGCTGCAACTGTTCTCGATCCTCAACCGGCATGGCGTCGAGGCCCTGCGCGCCGCGATTGGCCACCTGTTGCAGGACGGCCCCTGGCACTGGCAGGCACTGGTGGCCGCCAGGGGGCCGGCCATGCCCTTGCTGCTGAAGGGTCAGGGGCTGATGCCTGACGCGCAGGCGCAGGCACAGGTGCAGATGCAGGCACAGACGGCAACGGAGGCGCCATCAGGCCCGGACGATGAGGTGGCGGCGGAGCAAGGCCCCGCACACCCCGACCACCGTGGATGAGGTCGACATCCGCGCTGCCGCACTGGCGCGCCGATCCGGCAACGGATGTCCGGCCCCGGGATACGCTGCCTGCCCCTGGCGCATGCTCATCTCCTGCCCATCCGCCCTTGCCCGCTTTTTTCTGCCTGCCTCCTTCTGCCTGTCTCCATCAAACGCATTCATGTTCATTCTGGCTGAACCATCATGAGATCCGCTCCCCCCTCCTTTCCCGCCCCCAGCAGCCTCGGCACCTTTCCCGGCACCCGCATGCGCCGCAACCGTCGCCATGAGTTTGCCCGCCGGCTGACGCAGGAACACCACCTGCGCACGGACGACCTGATCTATCCGGTCTTCGTGCACGAGGATCAGGGCACGGCCACGCAGGCACCGGTGCCCGTGGCCTCGATGCCCGGCGTGCACCGCCACACCATCGACCAGCTGCTGCGGGTGGCCGAGCAGTGTGTGGCGCTGCGCATTCCGGTGATGGCGCTGTTTCCGGTCATTGATCCGGCCCTGAAGACCCCCGATGGTGCGCTGGCCACCGACCCGGACGGGCTGGTGCCACGCACGGTCCAGGCGATCAAGGCGCGCTTTCCTGAACTGGGCATCATGACCGATGTGGCACTGGACCCCTACACCAGCCACGGCCAGGACGGACTGATCGACGATGAAGGCTATGTCCTGAACGACGAAACCCTGGCGATGCTGACCCGCCAGGCGCTGACGCAGGCGCAGGCCGGTGTCGACATCGTCGCACCGTCTGACATGATGGACGGCCGCATCGGCACCATCCGGCAGGCCCTGGAAGGCGCCGGCCTGATACACACGCAGATCATGGCGTATTCGGCCAAATATGCCTCGGCCTGGTATGGCCCCTTCCGCGATGCGGTGGGCTCGGCAGCCAATCTGGGCAAAAGCTCGAAGAAAACCTACCAGATGAACCCGGGCAACAGCGACGAGGCGCTGCGCGAGGTGGGGCTGGATCTTCAGGAAGGCGCCGACATGGTGATGGTGAAGCCCGGCCTTCCCTATCTGGACATCGTGCGGCGGGTGAAAGACAGCTTCAAGGCACCCACCTTCGTCTATCAGGTGAGTGGCGAATACGCGATGATTCAGGCCGCGGCGCAAAACGGCTGGGTGGACCAGCGTGCCGTCACGCTCGAAGCCCTGCTGGCGATGAAACGTGCCGGCGCCGACGGCATCCTCACCTATTTTGCGCTGGACGCGGCCCGCTGGTTGCAAGAGAAAAGCTGAGCAGATCACAAACGCCTCCGCCCCTCCGGATGATCGCGCCAGAGCGCGCGCAGGCAGGCGGCGGCGCTGCGACTCCGCCCGCGCAAACGCAAGCGGATGCCCGCCCCCGTCAAACAGGTGCGCTCAGGCAGACGGACACAGAAGAGCTGACATCGAAGCAGCTTGTGCACCCCGGGCTCGCCCCCCAGCAAAAAGGCCATGTCTGCCTGGGCAGGACATGGCCTTTTTGCTGGATGCCGCCTTGAAGCCGCACGATTGGGGCAACGGCTTGAAAGCCGTCACCCCGGAATGCTCAGCTGAAAGCCTCGGCAGCCGGAGCGGGCAGGCAAGCTGTTGACACGAGCTGCCTGCAAGCCGGTGATTACTTGTCGGTGGCTTCTTCGACCTCGACCGTTTCCGGACGATCGAGCAGCTCGACATAGGCCATCGGTGCATTGTCACCATCGCGGAAGCCGAACTTCAGGATGCGGACATAACCACCCGGGCGGGAGGCATAACGCGGGCCCAGCTCGTTGAACACCTTGACGACCATTTCACGATCGCGCAGGCGGTCGAAAGCCAGACGACGGTTGGCCAGCGAAGGCTTCTTGCCGAGGGTGATGATCGGTTCGACGACCCGACGCAGTTCCTTGGCTTTGGGCAGGGTGGTTTTGATGACTTCATGACGCAACAGCGAGTTGGTCATGTTGCGCAGCATGGCAGCGCGGTGTGCACTGGTGCGGTTGAGTTTTCTAAGGCCGAGACGATGACGCATGATTCAGATCCTGATCTTGTAGAACCGGCTTCAGCTGGAGCGTTCCAGCCCGGCGGGCGGCCAGTCGTCCAGCCGCATGCCCAGCGTCAGACCACGCGACGCCAGCACTTCCTTGATTTCGTTCAATGATTTACGACCGAGGTTCGGGGTCTTGAGCAGCTCATTTTCCGTGCGCTGGATCAGATCACCGATGTAGTAGATGTTCTCGGCCTTCAGGCAGTTTGCCGAGCGGACGGTCAGCTCCAGATCATCCACCGGACGCAGCAGGATCGGATCGACCGTGCCGGCCTGCGAAGTGGTGCTCACACCACCGGTGGGCGCCGAATGAGGCGGATAGACAGTACCCTGGGTGTTGCCAATGGCAGCGCCTTCGCGCGGGTCGCCACCACCGATCGTGATCGGCTCGCCATCATCCACCGACGCGAAGACGCGCAGCTGCTCGACCAGGATGCTGGCCGACTGGCGAACGGCTTCATCCGGCGCAATCGCACCGTTGGTCTCGATGTCGATCAGCAGACGGTCAAGGTCGGTACGCTGCTCGACACGGGCGCTCTCGACGGCGTAGCTGACGCGACGCACCGGCGAGAACGAGGCATCCAGCACGATCCGGCCAATGGTCTTGTTGTCGCCCAGGGAGCGCATCGTGCCCGGCACATAACCACGGCCCTTCTCGACCTTGATCTGCATGTCGAGCTTGCCACCATCGGTGAGGGTCGCCAGCACGTGATCGGGATTGATGAGTTCGACATCGTGCGGCAGCTCGATGTCGGACGCCAGCACCGGCCCCGGGGTTTCCTTGCGCAGGGTCAGGAAGACCTCGTTGCGGCTGTGCAGTTTGAAAACGACGCCTTTCAGATTCAGCAGCAGATCGACCACGTCTTCACGCAGGCCGTCAACCGTCGAATACTCATGCACCACGCCAGCAATCTGAACCTCAGTCGGCGCGTAACCAACCATCGAGGACAACAGCACCCGACGCAGCGCATTGCCGAGCGTGTGGCCATAACCCCGCTCGAAAGGCTCCATCACCACGCGGGCGTGGAAAGGGCCGAGCGACTCGACCTCCACCAGGCGTGGTTTGAGCATTGCAGTCTGCATATTGGACTTACCTCACTTGGCCCGATCAGCGCGAGTACAACTCGACGATCAGGCTTTCATTGATGTCGCCGGCAATCTCGCTGCGATCCGGCAGCGACTTGAAGGTGCCTTCGACCTTGTTCTTGTCCACCGAGACCCACGACGGGAAACCGTGCTGTTCGGCCAGGTTCATCGCGTCGACGATACGTGCCTGCTTCTTGGCCTTCTCACGGATCGAGACGACATCGCCCGGCTTGACGTTGGCCGACGGAACGTTGACGACAGAACCGTTGACCAGCACCGCGCAGTGCGACACCAGCTGACGTGCCTCGGCGCGGGTCGAGCCAAAGCCCATGCGGTAGACGACGTTGTCGAGACGCGATTCGAGCAGCGAGAGCAGCAGCTCGCCGGTGTTGCCGCGGCGGCGGGAGGCTTCGGCGAAATAGCGACGGAACTGGCGCTCAAGCACACCGTAGATACGCTTGACCTTCTGCTTTTCGCGCAGCTGGATGCCATAGTCGCTGGTGCGCTGACCGCTGGTACGGCCATGCTGGCCAGGCTTGGTGTCGGCCTTGGATTTGGAATCGAGAGAGCGACGGGCGCTCTTCAGGAAAAGATCGGTGCCTTCACGGCGAGACAGTTTCGCCTTCGGTCCGGTATAACGTGCCACTTTACGTTCCTTTGTTGCTACGCGGCGCTTGCCGCGGTTAGTCCGACGGGAGCCGGCCGGCCCCCGATGCGAACAAGGTGGTCTTCAGAAAATCAGATACGGCGCTTCTTCGGCGGACGGCAGCCGTTGTGCGGCACCGGCGTCACGTCGGAGATCGACAGGATCTTGATGCCCAGCGCGTTCAGCGCCCGCACGGAGGAATCACGGCCAGGACCGGGACCCTTGATCTTCACGTCGAGGTTCTTGATGCCATACTCGATGGCGATACGCCCGGCCGCCTCGGCCGCCACCTGTGCAGCAAACGGGGTGGACTTGCGCGAACCACGGAAACCGGCGCCACCCGAGGTAGCCCACGACAGGGTGTTGCCCTGGCGGTCGGTGATCGTGATGATCGTGTTGTTGAAGGATGCGTGAACGTGCGCGATGCCGTCCGACACATTCTTCTTGACTTTCTTGCGGGCCCGCTGCGCAGCGGCAACCTGCTGGGATGTAGGATTTCTTGCCATCTTTGCTCAGGCTCCAGTTACTTCTTCAGTGCAACACCGGCTTTGCTCGGCCCCTTGCGGGTACGGGCATTGGTGCGGGTCCGCTGACCGCGGACCGGAAGGCCACGGCGGTGCCGCAGGCCACGATAACAACCGAGGTCCATCAGGCGCTTGATCGACATCGAGACTTCCCGACGCAGATCACCCTCGACCGTGAAACGACCGATCTGCTCGCGAATGCGCTCCATCTCGGCATCGCTCAGATCGCGCACCTTTTTCGACGGTTCAACGCCAACCGCTTCGCAGATGGCACGCGCACGCGCGCGGCCAATGCCGTAAATGGCCGTCAGACCGATGACGGTGTGCTGACGATCGGGAACGTTGACTCCAGCAATACGTGCCATCTTTCAGATTCCTCTCTCAACCCTGACGCTGCTTGTGCCGGGGATCGACACAAATAACGCGGACAATTCCATTGCGCCTGATGATTTTGCAGTTTCGGCACATTTTCTTGACACTGGCCATGACTTTCATGATCTGTCCCTTGCTCACCAAACGGGCCGTGCCCGCTGTATTAACCTCTGATCGCAACCGGCAATGATAACGCCGGATGCCGAACATCCCGTCTTATTTCGCGCGAAAGACGATACGCGCCCTGGAAAGATCATAGGGTGTCAGTTCGACCGTGACCTTGTCTCCAGGCAGGATGCGGATGTAGTGCATCCGCATCTTCCCGGAAATGTGGCCAAGCACCACATGACCATTCTCCAGCTTGACCCGGAACGTGGCATTGGGAAGGTTTTCCAACACCTCGCCCTGCATCTGGATGACATCTTCCTTCGACATTATCTTCCTGTGTACGGCTGTCGGGCTTCAGCGGCCCATCGAACCCAAGCCCTTGAAATTGGCTTTCTTGAGCAGGCTTTCATACTGGTTGCTCATCAAGTGGGTCTGCACCTGGGCCATGAAGTCCATCGTGACGACCACAATGATCAGCAGTGACGTGCCCCCGAAATAGAACGGCACGTTCCACTCCAGGATCAGGAACTCGGGCAACAGACACACCAGGGTGATGTAGAGCGCCCCCACGGCTGTCAGGCGGGTCAGCACCTTGTCGATGTACTTGGCTGTCTGGTCGCCCGGACGGATGCCCGGCAGGGTGGCACCACTCTTCTTCAGGTTCTCGGCCGTGTCACGGCTGTTGTACTGCAACGCAGTATAGAAGAAGCAGAAGAAGATGATGGCCACGGCGTACAACAGCATGTACACGGGCTGTCCCGGCGACAGGGTGGCAGCCAGGTCACGCAGGGTACGCACGGCGATGTTCTCGCTGTCACCCGAGGTGAACCATTGCGCAATCGTTGCCGGAAACAGGATGATCGAGCTGGCGAAGATCGGCGGAATGACACCGGCCATGTTCAGCTTGAGGGGCAGGTACGACGTCTGCCCCTGATAGACCCTGTTGCCCACCTGACGCTTGGCGTAATTGACCGTGATCTTGCGCTGCCCGCGTTCGACGAACACCACGAAGGCCGTGACCAGCACCAGCACGATCAGCGCAGCCACCGGATTCATGTTGCCGTTGCTGACCAGCTCTCCCATCCCGGCAACCGCACCGGGCAGACCCGAAACGATACCGGCAAAGATGATGAGCGAGATGCCGTTGCCCAGACCCCGTTCGGTGATCTGCTCACCCAGCCACATCAGGAACATCGTGCCCGTCACCAGCGACAGCACCGCCACCATGCGGAACATGAACCCGGGCTCTGACACCAGGTTGCCCTGGGATTCGAGCGCCACCGAAATGCCCAATGCCTGGAACGTGGCCAGGGCCACCGTGAACCAGCGGGTGTATTTGGTGATGATGCGGCGACCGGCCTCACCTTCCTTCTTGATCTGCTCAAGCGAGGGAATGATGACCGTCAGCAGCTGCATGATGATCGATGCCGAGATGTACGGCATGATCCCCAGCGCGAACACGGAAAAGCGCTCAAGAGCGCCCCCCGAGAACAGGTTGAACAGGCCGAGCACCCCACCCTGCTGACCACCGAAGAGATCGGCCATGGCCTGCGGGTTGATGCCCGGAACCGGGATGTGGGTACCGACACGGAACACCACGAGTGCGAGCAGCAGGAAAACAAGACGGCGCTTCAGATCGCCGTACTTGTTGGCCTCGCGCGACTGCACTGACCGGTTGCTAGCCATCTCAGGCGGCGGCTTGTGCCGCGGCAGGTTCCTGGATGCTGCCGCCGGCAGCCTCGATGGCGGCACGGGCGCCCTTGGTGGCACCGATGCCTGCCAGCGACACCTTGCGGCTGATCGAGCCGGACAGGATCACCTTGGCCGACAGTGCCAGCTGCGAGATGATGCCAGCCTGCTTCAGCACGGACAGGTCGATGTCGGTCGCTTCCAGGCGCTCCAGGTCGGACAGGCGCACTTCGGCGACGCGGCCGGCTTGCAGCGACTTGAAGCCGCGCTTGGGCAGACGACGCTGCAGCGGCATCTGACCGCCTTCAAAACCCACCTTGTGGAAACCGCCCGAACGCGATTTCTGACCCTTGTGACCACGACCGGCCGTTTTGCCCAGGCCGGAGCCGATCCCGCGTCCCACGCGCTTGGCAGCATGCTTCGAGCCGGCTGCCGGTTTCAAGTCATTCAGTCGCATATCAATCCACCACCTTGACCAGGTATGCCACCTTGGTAATCATGCCGCGCACCGCGGGCGTGTCTTCCAGTTCGCGGACCTGATTCATCCGCTTCAGACCAAGGCCGAGAACCGTGTCACGATGCCCGCCGACGGTGCGGCTGGGGCTCTTGACCAGTTTCACTTTGACCATTTTTTTCTGTTCGTTGCTCATCTAGCCTCTCCAGACCGGGTGTGCTGCCGCCGAAGCGATCAACCCAGGATCTCCTCGACGGTTTTGCCACGCTTGGCAGCAATCTCGGCCGGGGTCGACAGGTTGCGGAAAGCGTCCAGCGTCGCACGGACCATGTTGTACGGGTTGCTCGAACCATGGCTCTTGGCCACCACGTTGGTGACACCCAGCACTTCGAACACTGCACGCATCGGACCGCCAGCGATCACGCCGGTACCTTCGGCTGCCGGTGCGATATACACGCGCGAGGCGCCGTGGCGACCTTCGACGACATGGGGCACCGTACCGTTGCGCAGAGGCACCTTGAACAGCTTGCGACGAGCCTCGTCCATGGCTTTCTGGACCGAGACCGGCACTTCACGTGCCTTGCCCTTGCCCATACCGACGCGACCATCGCCGTCACCAACCACCACCAGGGCTGCGAAACCCAAGATGCGACCACCCTTGACAACCTTGGTGACCCGGTTGATGCCGATCATCTTTTCCTTCAGACCGTCATCACGCTCATCGGCGCCGCGCTGCGGGCCACGTGCCTGAACCTTTGCCATTCGTAATCCGTCCTTAGAACTTCAGCCCAGCCTCGCGAGCAGCCTCGGCCAGCGCGCGGACACGTCCGTGATAAAGATAGCCGGAGCGATCGAAAGCGACCGACTCGATTCCGGCTTTCAGTGCTTTTTCAGCAACCCGCTTGCCCACCAGGGCTGCCGCCTCGACGTTGCCACCGCGACCGCTCTTGCCGGCCAGCGTTGCGCGAACATCGGCTTCGACGGTGGATGCCGAGACCAGCACCTTGTCGCCCTCGGGCGAGATGATGCTGGCGTAAATATGCGCGTTGCTGCGGAAAACGGCCAGACGGTTGACGCGCAACTCGCTGATCTTGTGCCGCGTCTGGCGCGACCGACGCAGTCGCGATGCCTTCTTGTCAAATGCCATGTCTGTTCCTTGCACCCGACGGCTTCCCCAGCAACAGCGACCAACAGGCCAACAACCACTGGAAGAACGCCGTCATCCGTGCCTCACTTCTTCTTGGTTTCTTTCAACGTGACCTTCTCATCCGAATAACGGACGCCCTTGCCCTTGTACGGCTCGGGCGGACGATAGGCACGGATGTTTGCGGCCACCTGACCAACCTTCTGCTTGTCGGCGCCCTTCAGCACGATTTCGGTCTGGCTGGGCGTTTCGGCCTTGACGCCTTCCGGCAGCTGGTGGACGATGGGATGCGAGAAACCCAGCGACAGGTTCAGCGCGTTACCCTGGGCCTGGGCACGAAAACCCACGCCGACCAGGGTCAGGCGACGCTCGAAACCCTTGGTGACGCCCGTCACCATGTTGGCAACCAGCGCGCGCAGCGTGCCGGACATCGCATTGGCTTCAGCAGAATCGTTCGCAGGCTTGACCAGCAGCTCCTCGCCTTCCTGGGCGATGACGGCTGCCGGGTTGATGACCTGCGTCAGCGTGCCAAGGGGGCCCTTGACGCTGATGCTGTCACCGGCCAGCTTGACCTCGGTACCCTTGGGCAGGGCAATCGGCATCTTTCCGATACGGGACATTCTCTGGCCTCCTTAAGCGACGTAGCCGAGCACTTCACCGCCGATGCCGGTCTGACGTGCCTTGCGGTCGGTCATCACACCCTGAGAGGTGGTAATGATGGCGACACCCAGACCGTTCATGACCTGCGGCAGATCGTTGCGTGCCTTGTAGATACGCAGACCGGGGCGCGACACCCGCTCCAGACGCTCGATGACCGGACGACCAGCGTAATACTTCAGCGCCACCTTCAGCAGGGGCTTGCCGGCATTTTCCTGAACCTCGAAACCGTCGATGTAGCCTTCATCCTGCAGAACGCGGGCGATGGCCACCTTCAGTTTCGAAGACGGGATCACGACAGATTCCTTCTCGACGCGCTGCGCGTTGCGGATCCGCGTGAACATGTCGGCGATCGGATCGCTCATGCTCATTGGTAATCGCTCCCGTGGCAGGCCGGTGCCAGCGCGGCAACCTGGGCCTTGTTCGTTTCCAATTTCATCACTTCAATTCACTCCGACGCTATTACCAGCTCGCCTTGGTCAGGCCAGGGATCTCGCCCCGCATCGCAAATTCGCGCAGCTTGTTGCGCCCCAGACCGAACTTGTTGAAGACACCACGAGGACGGCCGGTGAGCACGCAGCGCTTGCGCATGCGGGTCGGGCTGGCAGCACGTGGCTGTTTCTGGATGGCGAGGCGCGCCTGGTAACGCTCCTCGTCGGATTTCGACTGATCGTCAATGATGGCCTGAAGTGCGGCGCGCTTGGCAGCGTACTTCTTGACCAGTGCTTCGCGCTTGATTTCGCGCTGGATCATGGATGCCTTTGCCATTCATTCACCCCTGGAGGTTGGCTTCGGTTTGCGGCTTGGAGCCAGCCAACCTCAGTTGCGGAATGGAAACCGGAAGGCGGACAGCAGCGCCTTGGCTTCCTCGTCAGTTTTTGCCGTCGTCGTGATGCTGATGTTCAGACCACGCAAGGCATCGACCTTGTCGTACTCGATCTCGGGGAACATGATCTGTTCCTTGACACCGAAGTTGTAGTTGCCACGTCCGTCGAAGGAACGGGCCGACACACCACGGAAGTCACGAACACGGGGCAGTGCCACCGTGATCAGACGATCCAGAAATTCGTACATCCGAACGCCGCGCAGCGTGACCATGCAACCGATCGGATAGCCTTCACGGATCTTGAAACCGGCAATGGCCTTGCGGGCCTTCGTGACCACCGGCTTCTGACCGGCAATCTTGGCCAGATCAGCCACTGCGTTTTCCATGATCTTTTTGTCAGCAACCGCTTCACCCACGCCCATGTTCAGCGTGATCTTGGTGATACGCGGCACTTCCATCTCGGACTTGTAGCCGAATCGCTTCATCAGCTCGGGGGCGAGCTTGTCACGATAGGTATCTAAGAGACGTGCCATCGATGTTTCCTTTTAAGCTGCTCCTGGTTCCCACTGGAATCAGGGATTCAGCTGCTCTCCGTTCGACTTGAAGACACGAACTTTGCGACCATCCTCAAGAACCTTGAAACCAACCCGATCACCCTTGCCGGATGCCGGATTGAACACCATCACATTGGACTGATCGATAGGCATCGACTTGTCCACAATCCCACCAGGGATACCGCGCATCGGGTTCGGCTTGACGTGCTTCTTGACCACATTCACGCCATCGACCAGCAGAAGCCGGTCATCGACGCGCTGCGACACAGTGCCACGCTTACCTTTGTCGCGTCCAGCGATGACAATCACTTCATCGCCCTTACGAATCTTTTGCATCATGGTTAAACAGCCCTCGGCTTGAATCCTGTGTTGATCGGCAGACTCAAAGCACTTCTGGTGCCAGCGAGACGATCTTCATGAAGCGCTCGGTACGCAGCTCACGA
The DNA here is from genome assembly GCA_030532425.1 of Lautropia sp. GTDB lineage: Bacteria > Pseudomonadota > Gammaproteobacteria > Burkholderiales > Burkholderiaceae_E > Lautropia. Next base: position 138,230 of record JAUNLD010000001.1, read on the forward strand.
GTCACCGGCCCGAAGATACGCGTGCCGATCGGCTCCAGCTTGGCGTTCAACAACACGGCAGCGTTGCCATCGAAGCGCAGCAGCGAACCGTCTGGACGACGCACGCCTTTGGCAGTACGGACGACGACGGCGTTGTAGATCTCGCCCTTTTTGACACGACCACGCGGCTGCGCCTCTTTCACCGAGACCTTGATGATGTCACCGATCCCCGCATAGCGGCGCTTGCTGCCACCGAGCACCTTGATACACATGACTTCGCGCGCACCCGTGTTATCGGCGACGCTCAGCGTCGACTGCATCTGAATCATTGCAATATCCTGACGATTTATTGCCCAACTTGGACCCGCCAACAACACAAAGGCAGACCAGTCTTGGTTCCGTTGACCGACCAGCAACACGCAGGTCGATCGGATTGAATTCATTGAAACGATCAGGCACCACCCTTCCCGCACCCCGGCGCAGCCGGACAGGAAGGCAGCACGCCTGATCGACGCCAATACCCCAAAGGCCTGGCCAGGCACTGCTGACCAGCCCCCTTCCGGGGCATCGACTTACCTGGCGCCTGCACAAATGCACAGCTGTATCGCCAAGTGAGTCTGAGAGTATAGAAAAGATTCCTGCTCTTTACAAGCGCCCCGCACGAAAAGTCGCAAGGCACGGAATCCTGCTTTCCAGTAAAAAACCCGGCAGAAGCCGGGTTTGCCGATTACAGCACCTTGGCTGCGGTCAGCAGGCGGGAGACATACCAGGATTTGGTCTTGGAGACCGGACGGCCTTCCTGGATCTCGACCAGATCACCCTCGTTGTACGGGGTTTCGGTGTGTGCATGGTACTTCTTCGATTGCACCACGTACTTGCCGTAAACCGGGTGACGGACCTTGTGTTCGACCAGGACCGTGACGGTCTTCTGCATCTTGTTGCTGGTCACCTTGCCGGTCAGGGTCCGGGTACGGGTGGTTTGCGCGGTTTGCTCGGTCATTTGGCTGCCACCTGCTGCTCTTTGATGACGGTCTGCACACGGGCGATGTCCCGACGCAGCCGCTTCAGTTGGGCGGTATTGCTGTTCTGCTGGGTGGCGATCTGCATGCGCAGGGCAAAGTGCGCCCGCCCCAGCTCGCTCAGCTCCTTCTGCAGGCCCGCCAAGTCCTTGGTTCTCAATTCTGTCGCTTTCATCTCGACTCCGATTCTGCAGGCGTCAGGCGCCCAGATGACGGGTAACGAAGACCGTGGACAGCGGCAGCTTGGCTGCAGCCAGTGCAAAGGCTTCGCGGGCCAGCGTTTCGCTCACGCCGTCCATCTCGTACAGCACCTTGCCGGGCTGGATCTCGGCGACCCAGTACTCCGGATTGCCCTTGCCGTTACCCATACGGACTTCTGCGGGTTTCTGGGAAATCGGCTTGTCCGGGAAGATGCGGATCCAGATCCGACCACCCCGCTTGATGTGACGCGTCATCGCACGACGAGCCGATTCGATCTGGCGTGCGGTCAGACGGCCGCGCGCCGTGGCTTTCAAGCCAAATTCACCGAAGGCAACCGTGGCGCCACGGGTGGCGAGACCCGTGTTACGCCCTTTCTGTTCCTTCCGGTACTTACGTCTGGAGGGTTGCAACATGATTCTTCTACCTTAGCTGTATTCACTCATCGGACTGCGCAGGCAGACCAATCAGTTGTCGCCCTTGTCTTCGGCAGCGGCTTCTGCACCTTCAGCAGCAGCCTTGCGCGGCGCACGACGTGCCGGTGCCTTGCCATCGGCAGCCTCGGTCGCACCTTCGGCACGACGACGGCCACGACCTGGCGCAGCACCCGGACGACCCGGACGACGACCACGACGGTCTTCGCGTTCATTGCCGGCAGCTTCCTTCTCGGCGGCCTCCGGCGCTTCACCGCGACCCAGCGTATCACCTTTGTACACCCACACCTTGACACCGATGATGCCGTAGGTGGTCTGGGCTTCCGACGTACCGTAGTCGACATCGGCACGCAGGGTGTGCAGGGGCACACGGCCTTCACGATACCACTCGGTACGGGCGATTTCAGCACCGTTCAGACGGCCAGCGCTCATGATCTTGATACCCTGCGCACCCAGGCGCATGGCGTTCTGCATCGCGCGCTTCATGGCGCGACGGAACATGATCCGCTTTTCCAGCTGTTGGGTGATGGAATCGGCGATCAGCTGAGCGTCAAGCTCAGGCTTGCGGATTTCCTCGATGTTGACGTGCACCGGAACACCCAACATCTTGTTCAGCTCGACCTTCAGACGCTCGATGTCCTCGCCCTTCTTGCCGATCACGACACCCGGACGGGCCGAGAAGATCGTGATGCGGGCATTCTTGGCCGGACGCTCGATCAGCACACGGCCGACCGAGGCGTTCTTGAGGCGCTTCTTCAGGAACTCACGAACCTGAAGATCCTCTTTGAGCATGCCTGCAAAGTCTTTGTTTCCTGCATACCAACGCGAAGCCCAGTTGCGACTGACGGCAAGCCGGAATCCGGTTGGGTGGATTTTCTGTCCCATTGCTCTCGGTCCTTCGACTTATTTGCCGGTACCAACCGTCAGGTAGATATGGCAGGTTTGTTTCTCGATGCGAACGCCGCGACCTTTGGCCCGCGCCGAAAAACGACGCAGCGATTGGCCCTTGTCCACGTGAATCCGCTTGATGCGGAGTTCATCCACGTCAGCACCATCGTTGTGCTCGGCATTGGCAATTGCCGATTCGAGCACCTTCTTCAGGATTTTCGCCGCTTTCTTCGGCGAAAACGTCAGAATGTTCAGCGCAGATTCAACCGATTTCCCGCGAACCTGGTCTGCCACCAGGCGCCCTTTCTGGGCAGAGATTCGGACACCGCGCAGGACTGCTTGAGTTTCCATCGTCAACTTTCCTTGATCTTGTCAGGCCAGCGACTGTCTGGGCCATCGTCCCTGCCGGGCAGGGACAGACGGCCGACAATCGATCAGCGCTTGGCCTTCTTGTCCGCGGCGTGGCCCTTGAACGTGCGGGTCAGGGCGAATTCGCCCAGCTTGTGGCCCACCATGTTCTCGTTGATGAACACCGGTACGTGCTGCTTTCCGTTGTGCACGGCAATGGTCAGACCGATGAACTCGGGCAACACGGTCGAACGACGCGACCAGGTCTTGATCGGGCGCTTGTCCTTGCCGGACGCGGCTGCATCGACTTTCGCCAGCAGGTGATGGTCGACGAACGGACCCTTCTTGATTGAACGTGCCATGTCGTATTACCGGTTATTTCTTCTTGCGCCGCTGAACGATCATCCCGTCACTGCGCTTGTTGCGACGGGTGCGATAGCCCTTGGTCGGTTTGCCCCACGGGTTGACAGGCACTCGGCCCTCACCCGTCCGGCCCTCACCACCACCATGCGGGTGATCGATCGGGTTCATTGCCACACCGCGAACGGTCGGGCGGATGCCACGCCAGCGGGTGGCACCGGCCTTGCCGATCTGACGCAGGCTGTGCTCGCCGTTGCCGACTTCACCCAGGGTTGCGCGGCACTCGATGTGGATCTTGCGGATCTCGCCAGAGCGCAGACGAACCTGAGCATAGGTGCCTTCACGGGCGAGCAGCTGGGCGGAACCGCCAGCCGAACGCGCGATCTGACCCCCCTTGCCGGGCTGCATCTCGATGTTGTGGATGGTGGAACCCACGGGAATGTTGCGGATGGGCAGCGTGTTGCCGGCACGGATCGGTGCCTCGGAGCCGGACATCAGCTCGGCACCAGCCGTGACGCCACGCGGCGCCAGGATGTAGCGACGCTCACCATCAGCGTACAGCAGCAGCGCCAGGTGCGCGCTACGATTCGGATCGTACTCCAGACGCTCGACGCGAGCCGGAATGCCATCCTTGTTGCGACGGAAGTCGACGATACGGTAATGACGCTTGTGACCACCGCCACGATGACGGGTGGTGATGTGGCCCAGATTGTTTCGGCCCGAACCACGCTTCTTGGGTTCGACCAGCGACGCAACCGGAGCGCCTTTATGCAAGGTCGGGGTCACGACCTTGACCATCGCCCGGCGACCGGGCGAGGTCGGTTTCAGTTTCACGACCGGCATTTACTTGGTCTCCGCGAAATTGATCTCTTGGCCCGCTGCCAGACTGACATACGCCTTACGGATGTTCCGACGGCGCCCCATGCCGCGGCCGAAGCGCTTTTGCTTGCCCGCGATGTTGATCATGTTGACCGATTCGACCGTCACCTTGAACAGCGTTTCGATGGCGGCCTTCACTTCGTCCTTGGTGGCATCCTGCATCACGCGGAAGGCGTACTGATTGTGCTTTTCACCAATCAGCGTGCTCTTCTCGGAGATGACCGGCGCGATCACCACTTGCATCACACGATTTGGATTCATCCCAGCATCTCCTGAAGCTGCGTCAGAGCCGGCTTGGTGACCAAGACGTTCTCGTAGTGGATCAGCGACAACGGATCAGCATGGCGGGCTTCGAGCACCAGCACGTGCGGCAGGTTGCGCGCTGCCAGATAAAGGTTCTCATCCTCGGTATCGACCAGGATCAGCGTCGACTTCAAGCCCATGCCATTGAGGCGACCGGCCAGGAGGCGGGTCTTGGGGGCTTCGAGCGACAGCGACTCGATCACCGACAGACGCTCTTCACGAGCGAGCTGCGACAGGATGGAGCGCATGCCGGCGCGATACATCTTCCGGTTGACCTTCTGAGAGAAGTTCTCGTCCGGCTTGTTCGGGAAGGTACGGCCACCTCCACGCCACAGCGGGCTGGAAGTCATACCGGCGCGGGCACGACCGGTGCCCTTCTGACGCCACGGCTTCTTCGTCGAGTGACGAACTTCGCTGCGGTCTTTCTGGGCACGGTTGCCACTGCGGGCATTGGCCTGGTAAGCAACGACGATCTGGTGAATCAGCGGCTCGTTGAAATCGGTACCGAACACGGTATCGACAACGGAGACGGCGCCCGACTTCTGACCCTGATCGTTCAAGATATTCAGTTCCATGTGCGAACGATCCTCTATCACTTGCCTTTGGCAGCTTTGGCGTCGACCGGCGCAACCTTGACGGGCTTCAGGCGGCGCTTGACCGACGGCGTAATCACCAGATGACCACCGGCCGAACCCGGCACGGCGCCACGCACCAGCAGCAGACCACGATCGGTGTCGATGCGCTCGACGACCAGATTCTGGACGGTGCGGGTGACGTTACCCATTTGACCGGACATGCGCTTGCCGGGGAAGACGCGACCCGGATCCTGCGCCATGCCGATCGAGCCCGGCACATTGTGCGAGCGCGAGTTGCCGTGCGAGGCGCGCTGCGAACCGAAGTTGTGGCGCTTGATCGTACCGGCAAAGCCCTTGCCCTGCGAGGTGCCCTGCACGTCGATGTACTGGCCGACCACGAAGTGATCGGCGCCCAGCACCGTGCCGGCCGGCACGTCGGCAGCGCGCTCGGGCGAGACATGGAATTCGGCCACGGCCGAACCTGCCTGCACGCCCGCCTTGGCGTAGTGACCTGCTTCTGCAGAAGAAACCCGGGAAGCACGACGCTCGCCATAGACGAGCTGAACGGCCGAGTAGCCGTCTTTCTCGATCGACTTGACCTGAGAAACGCGATTGCCGGACACATCGATCACGGTGACAGGAATGCTCTCACCATCATCGGTAAAAATTCGCATCATCCCGACTTTACGGCCCAGAAGACCAAAAGCGAGACTAGCCTGACCTCCGGCGTTGCCGGAAACATCAGCCTGAGACCCCATGCGGAGACCCCCTTCAAGCGATTTATTGACACCCATGGCTTCGATTGGCCATGAGCCTGTACCAAAGAGCGGAAGTATAACCCCGCCAGAGAGAAGCACGCAAGCTTGCCCGTGCAATGGCCCCTGCCCGGCCGGGGGCGCGGCGCCCCATGGGCTGCCCGGCCCGTGCCGATGGCCTTCACGGCCTTCCCCACGGGCGCGAGGGGCCAATGGTTTCGTCACTTTTCCAGATCGTAGTAAAGTCTTGCATGTGACGTATTTCAACGTTTTTCCACAAAGGTTTTAAGCCCTCCCGGCACGGCGGCGGCACGCCCCTCACCGGCCCGGTCCGACTGCCCCGCCTCTCCGCCTTTCGCCCCCGCCTCTTCCTGAGGATTGCCCGATGCTGACCACGGAACAACAACAGCGCCTTGCCTTCGAACATGTCCGCCATCACCTGACGAGCCAGCTCGGGCGCAAGGCCAGTGGCGTGCAGTGGAAACAGTTCGAGGATCGGCTGCAGGAGCATCTGCCCATGCTGCTGGAGAACCTGCAACCACTCTATGGCAGGCGACCGGACTTTCTGGAGCAGGTGGATGCGCTGATGCTGACCGCCTGGAACGGCTGGGCCGAGCGCCCGCGCGAGATGAAGGCCCTGGACGAGGCGCGCACCAAGGACCCGGGCTGGTTCCAGTCGGAAAAGGCGCTGGGCGGCGTGCTGTATGTGGACCGCTTCGCCGGTGACCTGAAGAAGCTGCTGGACTACATCCCCTACTTCAAGGAACTGGGGCTGAATTACCTGCACCTGATGCCACCGTTCAAGACGCCACCGGGACGCAACGACGGCGGCTATGCCGTCAGCAGCTATCGGGACGTGAATCCGGCCATCGGCACCATCGACGATCTGCGCACCCTGGCCAAGGCGCTGCGCAAGCAGGGCATCTCGCTGGTGCTGGACTTCATCTTCAACCACACGGCCAAGGACCATCCCTGGGCCGAGGCCGCCGTGCAGGGGGATCCGCGTTATCAGGATTTCTACCTGATCTTCCCGGACCGCACCCAGCCCGATGCCTATGAACGGACGGTGCGCGAGATCTTCCCCGACGAGCATCCCGGCGCCTTCACCCAGCTGCCCGACGGGCGCTGGATCTGGACGACCTTCTACAGCTTCCAGTGGGACCTGAATTACAGCAACCCCGAGGTCTTCAATGCGATGGCCGGCGAGATGCTGTCGATTGCCAACCTGGGCGCCGAGATCATTCGCCTGGATGCGGTGGCCTTCTGCTGGAAACGCATGGGCACGCCCTGTGAAAGCCTTCCGGAGGTGCACAACGTCATCCGTGCCTTCAATGCACTGGCCCGGATTGCCGCGCCCTCCCTGCTGTTCAAGTCCGAAGCGATCGTCCATCCGGCCGAGGTGATGTCCTACATCGCCCCCGAAGAATGCCAGCTGTCCTACAACCCCCTGCAGATGGCCCTGCAGTGGAATTCGCTGGCCACGCGCGAGGTGAACCTGCTGCAGCAGGCGCTGGAGAAATGGCATGCGCTGCCGGCCGGTACCGCCTGGGTCAACTACGTGCGCAGCCACGACGACATCGGCTGGACCTTTGCCGACGAGGATGCTGCCCAGTTCGGCATCAACGGCTTCGACCACCGCAAATTCCTGAATCGTTTTTACAACAATCGTTTTCCCGGAAGCTTTGCACGCGGCGTGCCCTTTCAGGAAAACCCGCAGACCGGCGATGCCCGTGTCAGCGGCACCTTTGCCTCGCTGGCCGGTGCCGAACAGCAGGATCCGCTGGCCCCGGCACGGATGCTCCTGCTGTTCAGCGTGGCCCTGAGCACAGGCGGTTTGCCCCTGATCTATCTGGGTGACGAGGTCGGCACGCTGAATGACGAGCGTTTCCGCGAGAATCCGGTCGAGGCGGAGGACAGCCGCTGGATTCACCGCCCCTACCGCGACGCCACCCGTTATTCGCAGCGCAATGATCCGACCAAACAGGCCGGGCAGATCTATGCGGGCCTGCGCAAAATGATAATAATCCGTTCGGAGACACCTGCCTTTGCAGGCGGCAACCTGATCGGATACCGGGCCGGCAACCCGTCGGTTCTGGGGTACACCCGCAGCAATGGCCAGCAGACCATCCTGGTTCTGGCCAATTACAGCGAGTACGAGCAGCATTGCCCTGCACAGGTGTTTCAGGCGCTGCCGGACACGCCCGTGCGGGATCTTCTTTCCGGACAGGATCACGACCCGCACCAGGGCCTGACGCTGGCACCTTATGGCGTGCTGTGGCTGGAGCTTTCGTCGCAGAACGCCTGATCGCAGTTCCAAGGCAGTTATCGTCAACCTTTACAGACCGCTCGCAAGAGGAAAGGAGACCCCTTGAACACGAAGAAGATCATGGCCGTGGCAGGCACCAGCGCAATGCTGGCCGCCTCGTGCTTCAGTACCGCCGCGTTGGCCGACGAAGCCAAGCCGCTGGAATTTGGTGCCTACATGCGCAGTGGCGCCGGTACCACCAGCGACGGTGGCTCGCAGGCCTGTTTCCGTCTGCCGGGTGCAGTGACCTTTTTCCGGCTGGGCAACGAGTGTGACACCTACGTCGAACTGAAGATGCTGTCGCGCCTCGGTGCGGTCAAGGGCACCTCCTTCGATGCCAAGATCGCGCTCTCGCACGGCACCCAGGGCATGGCCAACTGGGAGCAGAGTGCCCCGGCGCTGCGCGAAGCCTTCGTGACGGCGCGCAACATCGGTGCCGCGCTGGATGTCCGCGCCCTGGACGGCGCAGAATTCTGGGTCGGCAAGCGCTTCTACAAGAACCCCGACATCCACATGCTGGACTACACGTACTGGGAGCCGGGCCAGGGGCCGGGCTTCGGTCTGGACAACGTGACTCTCGGGGCGGGCAAGTTCGCCTACGCGATGTTCCGCATCGGCGACTTCACCGGCTACGGCATCAACACCAGCCTGGGGGGCTACAACCCCGACCTGATCGGTGGCGGCTCGCGCACCTCGACCGTGCATGATTTCCGCCTGGAAAGTCTGCCGGTGAATCAGGGCGGGCTGCTGACGGTGGGCTTCGACCTGGTCCGTGCCAGCAACCGCAGCGGCACCAGCACCTATACGGTCGACACCCCGCAGTCGCTGGATCTGGACAACAACCCGGCCACCCCGAACGTCGAGGTGCTGGTGCGCGAAACCCGCACCATCGACAACAAGCCGGGCAAGAACGGCGCCGCCTTCACGCTGGCGCACGAGCAGCAGGGTCTGCTGGGGCTCAAGGGCACCAACACCCTGGCGATCCAGTATGCCAAGGATGCCGCTCTGCTCAAGGGCTTTGGCGTGGGTGGCAGCACCGACCGGCGCAAGGAGTGGATGGTGTTCGACCACTGGGTGCTGGAACCCGAGCACAGCCGCTTCTCCGCCACCTCGACCGTGGGCTATCGCAACGCCGACGTGAACGATGCGAAGGTGAAGGAAGTCTGGGTGGGCACCCGTCCGTTCTACAGCTTCAACGATGTGCTGGGCGTGTTCAGCGAGCTGAGCTACCAGCAGGTGAAGCAGAACTCGGAAGCCACCCGCAAGCTGTCGAAGCTGACGGTCGGCACGCAACTGGCCATGGGGCCGGGCGTGTTTGCCCGCCCGGCACTGCGCCTGTTTGCCACCTATGCGAAGTGGAACGATGCCGCGGCGGCAGCCGGTCCGGTGGCCTGCACCGGTCGTGACTGCGGTCATGCCATCGACTTCTTCAACGACAAGCGCAGCGCCGTCACCTTCGGCGCCCAGGTCGAAGCCTGGTTCTGAGGCGCAACTGCGCCAACGGGTGCGTCGTGGCACGCTCCTTGCCACGACGCCCCTGATGTCCTGATGAATCTCCGTCGCCGGCCGCAGCTGTCGGCGGCGGCAACCGCCGGTGCAGTGCCATGATCCACGCAGCCGCCTCGATCACTTCTAAACGATGCCCCCGGCAGCATCACCGACTTCCGTTCCCGCCCGCCTGCCTTCCCCGTCACGTGTATGGCCCGCCGCCCGACGGCGATGCGCCCTCATGCGCCGACGCGCCGGTCTGCACGCAGGCGGCAACGACAACAACCCGCCCCGTCCGGAGGCGCCCGCCCGGGGGCCCGGCCCCTGGCACGACACCGGACAGGACGGCGGGATTCATCCAAGCCTAGTGCACGACTCAGGAGAACTGCTGCCATGAAGATAGACCCCAAGCTGGCGATGACCTTTCGCCAGATCCTGTTGATGAACTTCGGCTTCTTCGGGATTCAATACAGTTTCGGCTTGCAGCAGACGGCCATCAATCCGGTATTTGCCTTTCTGAAGGCCAACCCGGAAAACCTGCCGCTCCTGAACCTGGCGGGCCCCGTCACCGGCCTCATCATCCAGCCCCTGATCGGTGCACTGAGCGACCGCACCTGGGTTCCCGGCCTGGGCCGGCGCCGTCCCTACTTCCTGATCGGTGCCATCGGCTGCTCGATCTGCCTGTTCCTCTATCCGCACTCCACCGCCCTGTGGATGGCGGTACTGCTGCTGTGGCTGCTGGACGCCAGCAACAACACGGCCATGGAGCCCTACCGCGCCTTCATCGCCGACAAGCTGCCCCCCCGGCAGCACGCCACCGGCTTTCTGATGCAGAGCTTCTTCACCGGCCTGGGCATCACGCTGGCCAACGTGTCGCTGTATTTCTTCCAGCAGCACATTCAGGGCACCAATGAATCGGGCATTCCCTACTGGGTATTCGGCTCGTTCTATGTGGGTGCCTTCTGCTCGATCGTCACCGTGCTGATCTCGGTGTTCAGCACCCCCGAAAACCCGCCGACCGAACAGGAGCTGGCCGAACTGCGTGCCAAGCCACACGGCCTGATCGCTGCGGTGAAGGAAATTGCCGAAGCCATCGGCGACATGCCCAAGACGCTGTGGCAGCTGGCGCTGGTGTACATGTTCCAGTGGTATGCGATGTTCATCTACTGGCAGTACGTGTCGCTGAGCATCGCCCAGTCGGTGTGGGGCGGCGGCCCGGACAACCCCGAGATCTACCAGCAGGCCGTGGGCTGGACCGGTCTGGTCAACGGCTTCTACAACATCGTCACCTTCGTGTCGGCCTTCGGCCTGATGTACCTGGCCCGCAAGTACCAGGCCAAGGTGGTGCATGCGGCCGCCCTCGCCCTGGCAGCAGTGGCCCTGTGTATCTTCCCGTCGATCAGCAACAAGTATCTGCTGTTCGTGCCGATGATCGGTTTCGGCATTGCCTGGGCCAGCATCATGGGCGTGCCCTACCTGATCGCCGTGGCCGAAATTCCCAAAGAGCGTTATGGCGTCTACATGGGCATCATCAACATGATGATCGTGATCCCGATGCTGATCGAGACGCTGACCTTTGGCTGGGTGTATTCGCACCTGCTCGGGCACAACCCCGGCAATGCGATGATGACGGCCGGCGTGCTGCTGGGCATTGCCGCCGTGGCCACACTGCTCATCAGCACCCCGCACGCCGGCATTCACAACATGCCGATGACGGACGAGAAAGCGGCCTGAGCACCTTGCGCGGGCAGGCATGACAGCCTTGCCCGCATGAGCGCTGGCAGCCAACCGGCCGGACGCTGTCGTGGCCGGCCGGCGGCCCTGGGCCTGAGCTGGGCCAGAGCAGGGGCTGGGGTTGGGATTGGGGTCGGGCTTGGGCTTTCAGCCAAAGCGATCCCACAGGGCGGCCAGCCAGATGCCCCCCGCCAGCAGCAGGGCCAGCAGCACGGCCGCACTACCCATGTCCTTGGCCTTGCCCGCCAGCTCGTGCCAATGGGGCCCAAAACGGTCCACCACCGCCTCGATGGCGGTGTTGAGGATCTCGACGATCAGCACCAGCATGACGCTGCCGGCCAGCAGCCCCACTTCAACCCAGCCTTGCCCCAGCCAGAACGACAGCGGCAACAGCACCATCGCCAGCAAGGCCTCCAGCCTGAAGGCCGGCTCCTTCCAGCCCGCCACCAGCCCCTGCCACGAATAGCCGGCGGCATGCCAGAGGCGCGTCAATCCGTGGCGCTGCTTCTGTGGGTTGATGTGAGTGCCCGCTTTCATGTCGGCATCTGCCTCACCGGCGTTCACACGGGACGCTTGCGGGGGCTGAGCCCCGGGGTGCGCCTGGACGTGCAGCCGGGAAGCGCATGCATGCATGGATGGGCCTCCCTGAGAAGGTGCCGTTGCGCGAGCGCCTTCCGGTGCGGGGGATGGCTTGCGGGCAGCACCGGATTCAGGAGCAAGTGCGGAGCCGGATGAACGCTGCTGGGGCATGATCGTGGGTGTGCGGGTGGTGCAAGCATCTTGGCCCACCTGGTTCAGGCAGGCGCTGGTGAAAGAAAGTGGATGGCGCTGCATTGAGCATTGTGCATGCAATATGCCAAGCATGGCTGCTCATGTCCCCAACAGGGCAGGCAGAACACGCATGCGGGCAACAAAAAACCCCGCCGGCAGCCACAGGGGACCACAAGGCGGGGTTGGGTGGCGGACAAGCCGCGGCGGAACGCGCGGCTGTCGGCCCAGACGATCAGTGCAGCTTGATCTCGACGTCGACGCCAGCCGGCAGGTCGAGCTTCATCAGCGCATCAACGGTCTTGTCGGTGGGATCGACGATGTCCATCAGGCGCAGATGGGTGCGGATTTCCAGCTGGTCACGCGAGGTCTTGTTCACGTGCGGCGAACGCAGCACGTCAAAACGCTCGATGCGGGTTGGCAACGGCACCGGGCCATGGACGACTGCACCGGTACGCTTGGCCGTATCAACGATTTCAGCGGCGGACTGGTCGATCAGCTTGTAATCGAACGCTTTCAGGCGGATACGGATTTTCTGGTTTGCCATCTTTGTTCCTTAAAGAGCGAGAGGCGCGGTGGGCCGCGCCCCTATCCTGGGTTTGATGTCGAGAAAAACGGGATCAGGCGATGATCTTGGCGACCACACCGGCGCCGACGGTACGACCACCCTCACGG
>JAUNLD010000093.1 GCA_030532425.1 Lautropia sp.
TGGCGGAAGTGATGTTGCCGAAAACACGTCCCACCGATATCGGACAGCTGGGGCTCTGGTGATGATGCCCATAGCCCTGGCTACGGAGGATGAACTGAGTGAGGCCATAGGCCTGCGCCTGATCGCGGAAAACTCGGCATGGATGACCAACGAACCCATGTTGCTCAGGAGGGATGGGTTTGGCTACCTCAAATCCGGCATGAAGAAGTGGCTGGAACTGGCCAGGCAGCAGCCCGTCCTTTTATTGACCGACCTCGACCGGAAACCCTGCCCTGAAGGGTTGCGTCAGGAGTGGCTCGCAGGGGCAAGGATACAGGCTGGCTTGCTGTTTCGAGTGGCAGTGCGTGAAATCGAATCATGGGTTCTGGCGGATCACATGGCGTTCAGAAAACTGATCGGCAGCAAGGGCAGGTTGCCGGAGGCCCCGGATGAATTGGCAGAGCCCAAGCAGCATCTCCTGCAGTTGGCGCAACATGCGCCACGAGAGGTTCGTCTGGACCTGATCCGGACCGAAGGTCGGCAGATCCGCCAGGGTTTGGGGTACAACCGGCGTCTGGTGCAGTGGGTACATGCCGAATGGAGTCCCGTACGGGCAGCCGAGCGCTCGCCCAGCCTTGCCCGGGCACGACGTGCGCTGGCCGGCTGCGCCACCGGGTGAGGTTGCGTGTCGCCGACATCTTCAGGCCGGTGGAAAAAGGGGGCACAACCGGCGGCAAGACAAGGGGGAGCAAAAACTTTAGCATCACGACCGCCCCGTGCCTGTGCTGCCGGGGCATGACAAGGAGGAGATCATGTTCAGTACACTTGCGATCATCGTTTCGCTGGTGTTGTTGATGTATTTCGCCTACCGGGGCTTCACGGTGCTGCTGCTGGCACCGCTGATGGCCGCGCTGGCGGTACTGCTCTCGGGGGAGGCTGGCTTCATGATGCCGGCCTACACCGACACCTTCATGACGGCTCTGGGCAACTACCTGCTCAAGTTCTTTCCGATCTTCCTGCTGGGGGCGCTGTTTGGTCAGCTGATGGCCGATTCCGGGGCTGCCACCGCCATCGCCCATGGCATCATGAAATGGCTGGGGCCGGGGCATGCGATCCTGGTCGTGGTGCTGGCCTGCGGCCTGCTCACCTACGGCGGGGTCTCGCTGTTCGTGGTGGCTTTTGCCATCTACCCGATTTCCCGGGCGATGTTCCGTCAGGCCGACATCCCCAAGCGGCTGATTCCGGCCACGATTGCGCTGGGTTCCTTCACCTTCACGATGACGGCACTGCCGGGCACGCCCTCCATCCAGAACGCCATCCCGATCCCGTATTACGGCACCAATGCCTTTGCCGCACCGGGGCTGGGCATCATTGGTGGGGCCATCATGTTCGTGGGCGGCTGGCTGTGGCTGAAATCGCGGGCTGCCCGCGCTGTCCGTGCCGGCGAGGGCTACGGCCGTGAGCATGCCGAGCACGAGGGCGATGAGGGCCTGCGCGCCTCGGCGATGCCGTTCGGGCTGGCGATGCTGCCGCTGGTGCTGGTGATCGGCGTGAATGCGCTGTTCACCTACGGCATCTTTCCCAACACCGACTTTTCTTTCCTGGCGGAGAAATTTCCGTCGCTGAAAGTGCCTGCCCAGCAGGGGCTGTGGGCGATCATCATCGCGCTGCTGGTTTCTTGCGCGGTGCTGGTCGTCATCAATCTGCGCCACTGGCAGAATCTGCAGCAAAGCATCAATCAGGGCGTCTATGGTTCGATGCTGCCCATTTTCAACACCGCCTCCGAAGTGGGTTATGGCGCCGTGGTGGCGTCGCTGGCGGGTTTTGCCATCATCCGTGACGGTGTGCTGGGCCTGGGGCACGACAACCCGCTGATTTCGCAGGCGGTGGCGATGACGACGCTGGCCGGTGTCACCGGTTCGTCGTCGGGTGGCCTCAGCATCGCCTTGCAGACCCTGGGTAACGATTACCTGAACATGGCACAGGCGGCCGGCATCAGCCCCGAACTGATGCACCGGGTGGCGGTGATCGCGGCGGGCGGATTCGATACGCTGCCACATTGTGGCGCCGTCATCACCTTGCTGTCGATCTGCCACCTGAATCATCGTCAGTCGTATCTCGACATCGCTGTCGTGACGATCCTCGTGCCGGTTGTGGCCGTGGGCACGCTGATTGCGCTGGGCACGATGTTCGGTTCATTCTGAAACGCTTACGCACAGGAGAAAAGCTCATGACTCAAGCATCCTCGCCGTCGATCCGTTACGACCTGCGGGGCAGGACGGCCCTGATTACCGGTGCCGCCAGCGGCCTTGGCAAGTCGATGGCGTTGCGCTTTGCCGAGGCGGGCGCCGCCGTGGGCGTGGCCGACCTCAATCTGGCTGCTGCCGAGGCCACGGTGGCCGAGATCACCGCCGCAGGCGGCAAGGCCATCGCCATTGCCATGAACGTGACCGACGAAGCGCAGGTGCAGGCCGGTACCGATCAGCTGGTGCAGGCATTCGGTGCCATCGACGTGCTGATTTCCAATGCCGGCGTGCAGGTGATCGGGCCCATGGACAGGCTGCCCTTTGCCGACTGGAAGAAGATGCTGGCCATTCACCTGGATGGTGCCTTCCTGACGACGCAGGCTGCACTGCGCCACATGTACAAGGACGACCGGGGCGGCACCGTCATCTACATGGGGTCGGTGCATTCGCACGAGGCCTCGCCGCTGAAGGCTCCCTACGTGACGGCCAAGCATGGCCTGCTGGGCCTGTGCCGCGTGCTGGCCAAGGAGGGGGCGGCCCACAACGTGCGTGCGCACGTGATCTGTCCCGGCTTCGTCAAGACGCCGCTGGTCGAGAAGCAGATCCCCGAGCAGGCACGGGAGAAGGGCATCAGCGAGGAAGAGGTGGTGCGCAACGTGATGCTGGGCAACACGGTGGATGGCGAATTCACCACCACCGAGGACATTGCCCAGCTGGCGCTGTTCCTGGCGGCCTTTGAAACCAGCGTCTTCACCGGCCAGTCGTTCATCGCCAGCCATGGCTGGTCGATGAAGTGATGAGGGCCCGGCGCGGGCAGGTGGGCAAGGTGTCGGGCCGCCTCGCGCCTCTCCTGCCGCCCGGCGCGTCTGCCCCCGCAGGCATTTGCCTTTGCGGGGGCGGCTCTCCATAATGAATCCTGCATCCGGCAGAAATGGGCTGGCCCTGTTCCGGATGCAGGCATGGGCTGGCCATCAAGGAGACACCCATGACCATTCTCGGGCTGGCAGCCGTCATCGCCTTCATCATCTTCAGCACCGCCAGACTCAAGTGGCATCCCTTTCTGGTGCTGATCCTGGCGTCCTTCCTGACCGCCTTTTTCTATGGCCTGCCGCTGGCCAAGGTGGCCGACACCATCGGCACCGGTTTTGGCAGCATTCTTGGCAGCATCGGTCTGGTGATCGTGCTGGGCACCATCATCGGCCTGGTGATGGAGCGTACCGGCGCTGCCGTGGTGATGGCAGAAACCGTGATCCGGGTGCTGGGCGAGCGCTTTCCCACGCTGACGATGTCGATCATCGGTGCCATCGTCTCGGTGCCGGTCTTCTGCGATTCGGGCTATGTCATTCTCAATTCGCTGAAAGAGTCGGTGGCGGCGCGCCTGAAGGTGTCGTCGGTCGCGATGAGCGTGGCGCTGGCCACGGGTCTCTATGCGACCCACACCTTCGTGCCGCCCACGCCAGGGCCGATTGCGGCGGCGGGCAACCTGGGCCTGTCGGACCAGCTGGGGCTGGTGATCGGCATGGGGGCGCTGGTGTCGGGCGTGGCGATGCTGGCGGGCTGGCTGTGGGCCAGCCGCTTTGTGCACGAAGCACCGCAGGGTGAGGTGCTGGCAGAGGGGGCGCAAGGGCAGGCACCCGATGAGGCCGATGTCCGTGCCCGTTACGGCCGGATGCCCTCGCCGGGGATGGCCTTTCTGCCGATCCTGCTGCCCATCCTGCTGATCTGCCTGGGGTCGGTGGCGGCTTTCCCCTCGCACCCGCTGGGCAGTGGCAACGTGTTCGTGCTGCTGTCCTTTCTGGGCAAGCCGCTGTGTGCGTTGCTGATCGGCCTGCTGGCATCTTTCGTGCTGATCCGCGGTGAGGGGCGCTCGGAGCGCATCAGCCAGATGATCGGTGAGGGGCTGGTCCTGGCTGCACCGATCCTGCTGATTACCGGGGCGGGCGGCGCCTTTGGTGCCGTCATCAAGGCGACACCGGTCGGCGATTATCTGGGCAGCACGCTGTCGGCGCTGGGGCTGGGCGTGTTCATGCCCTTTGTGGTGGCGGCTGCCCTGAAGACGGCGCAAGGCTCGACCACGGTGGCGCTGGTGACGACGTCGACACTGGTGGCGCCGTTGCTGGCCTCGATCGGACTGGACAGCGAGATGGGGCGTGTGCTGTGCGTGCTGGCCATCGGTGCAGGGGCGATGACGGTGTCGCACGCCAACGATTCCTTTTTCTGGGTGGTGACGCAGTTCTCGCGGATGAGCGTGCCGCAGGCGCTGCGGGCGCAGACGGTGGCCACCGGCCTGCAGGGCCTGGCCAGCATCCTGTTCATCTGGGTGCTGGCGCAGCTGCTGCTGTAAGCCGCGCACCGGCAAGCCGCTTCAGTCTGGTGCGCCACTGCTCGGTGGCGGCGGCCAGCCACCGCACCGGGTCGTTCGTTCCCGGTGGCTTGATCTCAAGAAAGCGTGCGGCGGCATTCAGGATGTCGGCGGCCTCGGTGCGGCCACTGTCATCGACGGCGGGCGCGCCATTCTGCTTGGAGAGCTTCTGGCCGTTGTCGCCCATCAGCAGGGGCAGGTGCAGGTAGCGGGGCTTGGGGTGGCCCAATGCCTGTTGCAGCAGGATCTGCCGCCCGGTGGATGGGAGCAGGTCGGCGCCGCGGACGATGTCGGTGATGCCCGCTTCGGCATCGTCCACCACCACCGCCAGCTGGTAGGCCCAGACGCCGTCGGCGCGTTTCAGTACCACGTCGCCGCAATCGCGGCTGGGTTGCTGGCGCTGTGGCCCCAGCCAGCGGTCATCGAAATCCACTCCGGCGTCACTCACCCGGAAACGCCAGGCCCGTGCCTGCCGACCGGGTGGCAGCCCGTGACGACAGGTGCCCAGATACGGGGTTTCGTCGTGGGTGGGTGGCGTGATGGCTGGGTGCCTGGCCTGCCACGCAGCCCACGCCCGGGCAATCTCGCGCCGTGTGCAGCCACAGCCAAAGATCAGCCCCTGTGCCTGCAGATGCTTCAGGGCGGCCTGGTAGCGGTCGGTACGGGCCGACTGGTACCACGGTGGCGCATCCCAGTGCAGCCCCAGAAAACGCAGCTGGTGGCGGATGCGGGCATCGGCGCCCGGTTCCACGCGGGGCGGGTCGATGTCCTCGATGCGCAGCAGCCACTGGCCGTCGTGCGCCCGTGCATCCAGCCAGCTGGCCAGGGCCGCCACCACCGAACCGGCATGCAGGGGGCCGCTGGGCGAGGGAGCAAAGCGGCCGATGTAGTGGCAGGGGGGGGTGGCGGTGTTCACGGGGTTCAAAGTTCGGTCACCATCTGCAGGGAAAGCTTTCGAGGCTTGCCGGTGTGACGCATGCCGGCACCGGTCCGCATCGTGCCGGGGCGGGACAGCTGTCCCGGATCGTATACCACCGGGGACGGCCTGGTGATACGGGCGACGCTCCAGAGACGGGGTTGCCGGCGTATTGTGGATCCTGGGCGCCCTTGCATCCAGCAGGGCCAGGGGCGTCTGCCCATCCATTTCGCTGAAGGCTTCATCCAGACGGTGCGCGTGCCGCCCTGAGGTGCGTGATAGTCGGGTATTCCAGAGTCGGCGTTGTCCGCTTTTGTACAGCCAGCACGGATAACGAAACAAAGAAGCAGGTTTATGCGATTTTAGTAACAAAATCGGATATGAATCGGGTGTAGGCCGGATGCCGGATACGGGATAGCCCTGACGTGGCGGCTGTTCTGTTTTGGCGAACAGTGCATTCGCGTCGTGTCGTCTACAAGCGGGGCGCCAGCCTGTCTAGACTGTATGGCAGGCAGCGGGGCACACCGCTTCGCTGACATACACGCAAACAGGATGGAGACGCTCATGACCGAATTCGTTACCCGGTTTGGTTCGCTCGACAATGCCGACAAGGGCTACATCGAGATCATCGAGGGAGAGCCGAAGCACTACGTGTTTTCGAACGTGTTCGAAGTGGCACGCAATGCTCAGCCCTATGAAAAGGTGGCCGTTGCCCGCAATCTGGAATACGTCATCGAAGGCATCCGCGCCGAGGGCACCTCGGGCTGGATGGCTGCCTCTCATGACGAGTTCTGCATCGTGATGGATGGCGAGGTCACGGTGGAGTATGTGAAGCTCGATGATCCGGTGTCCGAGGACAAGGATGGCACGGTGGCCATCCAGGGCGAGCCCAAGGGCAAGCCGATGGGCTCGATCCGCCTGGGCCGTGGCCATCAGGCGCTGTTGCCCAAAGGGGCGGCCTACCGCTTCGTCGCTGCCAAACCCAGTGTGATGATCCAGCAGTCGATCATCGGTGATCTGACCGTCGAGAAGTGGGCAGACATCTGCTACCACTGATTTCCGCAAGCAGGACGGCCTGGCAGCCTGTCGTGCGCCGGGTCGGGATTCCATCAGACACGGGCCCGCTCACAGCGGCGGGGCCCGCATCAGGAGATACAAGAGATGAACGCCGTCGTCGACAATCCGACCATGACCCCCGCTGGCTACAAGATCTTCAAACTGGGCCAGTTCACCTTCTCGCGTGACGAATATTTCGTGACGATCACCTGGCCTGCCCAAGGCAAGCTGCAATCGCACACCATCAGCGCCGATGCCTTCCTGCGGGCACTGATGCGTGACGTGGCCTGGGGCTTCTTCTATGGCGTGGTCAATTTCGACCATGTCTTCGGCACCCGCAACCTCTACGGCCGTGTCGAGTTCTTCGCCGGTCGCCTGAACGAGTACTACCACAAGAACGGCCTGTCCTATGTCGAGGAGTTCGAGTCGCCGAAGGCGATGAAGTTCTTCAAGGAAATCCTGGCCGACTGGGTCAACGAGGGATTCGACCCCTTTGCCGCGCCGGTGGAAACCGGGAATACCGCCTTCGGCAAGAAGCATGGCAGCAACCTCGAGGCCATCGACCGCTTCCGTGTGGCCACGCGCCGGATGCCGGGCATGGAAGGCGATTCGCCGCTGCGCACCGAGGAAGAGGGCTTCGCCGTGAACCGGGCCTTCGCCGACGTGCCGCAGGACGAGCCGGAAATCCGTGCCGAGCCCGGTTTCGAGAAGGAACTGCATGCCTTCAACCTGTTCGCCTACCTGTCGCGCTCGGACGTGACCTGGAACCCGTCGGTGACCTCGGTCTGCCGCAACAGCCTGTTCTGCCCGACCACCGAGGA
>JAUNLD010000016.1:0-16449 GCA_030532425.1 Lautropia sp.
CATGCCGGGTGGTGTGGGAGGGGTGCTGCCTGGGGCAGCCCCCTATCCCGATTGGCGGGACGACGTGCTGCCGTTCACGCGCTCTGGCCGGCCGTCGGGACGCGCGCCATTCATCTGACGCCGGCTCGCCGGTAGAGTAGGCCCTCTGCACAGCCGGGGGATACATGAGCGCAGAGCGTCTGGATTCGGGCGACAAACGACTGGGCCAGCTGACGCTGGTGGCAGCCCATTGCCCGCTGCGTACCTACTGGCTGACCGAAACACGCACCACCATTGGCCGTCGTGCCAGCAACATGCTGGTGCTGGATGATCTGACGGTGTCGGGCGAACACGCCCTGCTGGTCGTGACCGAGACCGAAGCCCTCATTCAGGATCTGGACAGCAGCAATGGCACGCTGCTCAACGGCATGCCGGTGGCCCGTGCCCTGCTCAACGATGGCGATTGCATCGACATCGGTGTCTATCGTCTGGTTTTCTACCGCAACCCGCCGGACACCGACGCAGGCACTCCCCCCGGGCATGCGCGCCATCCCGGCCCCGCGCGTCATCGTGTCGACCCGGACCAGCTGCCGCCGCTGATGTGGCTGGCGCCGGCAGCCCTGCCGGATGGCCTGCCCCCGGCAGGTGGACTGCCGGCACGGCAAACCCCCGCCGCCAGCCCCCGCGCCCGGGACTATGCGCCTTTTGTGCCCCCATCCCTTGGCGACGCCGACGGGGGCCGCCCTGTGGGGCAGGACCTGCCTGGCCCCGGGGAAGACACGGGCTTTCCGCGCGCCTCGGGCCTGCATCGGCCAGGGGAGGGCACGCACCCGGCAGGCGATGGCGCGGCAGCCGACCCTGCTGCCGGTTTCCGTGCCGCGGGCACGGATCGGCCAGCGCCACCGTCGGGGGCGGGCTTTACCGAAGGCTTCTCGTGGGCGCCGCGCCTGCCGCCACGCCCCTTGCCCCCCGCCCGGCCCCTGAGCCCGCGTGAACGGCCGCCGCTGCACCAGCCCGAGGATTTTCTGGGCGTGTCGTTGCGTTTTCTGGGGGGGCACGATGCAGGCCGCCTGCTGTTGATCGATCGCCCCATCGTCAGCATCCGTAATGGCAGTGGTCATGTGGCCGTGGTCACCAGACGGGCGGGCGGCTTCTTCCTGACCCACGTCGAGGGGCATTCCTATCCCCTGGTGAATGGTGAATCCATCGGTCTGGGGGCGCATCCCCTGCGCAACCACGACCTGATCGAGCTGAGCGGCACCATCATCCAGTTCTGTCAGGGCGAGCCCTCACCATGAGCGGGCACCTGTGCGCATCATGAACCGCGTGCTCAAATCGCTGGCCTGGCTGCGTTCATTCCGGCTCTGGGCCGCGCTGGCTGGTCTGGGCGTGGTTCTGGCAGCGGCGATGGTGCTACTGGGGCATCTGTCGGTGCCGGCCATGCAGACGCTGGACCGCCTCAATCAGGATCAGCAGTTGCGCTGGCTCAGCCCGCGTTACGAGCCGCGGGTGCTGATCGTCGACATCGACGAAAAGAGTCTGGCCGAGCAGGGGCGCTGGACCTGGCCGCGTCGCAAGCTGGCCCGGCTGGTCGAGCGCATCGTCGACGAAGGCAAGGCCCGCGTGCTGGGCTTCGACATCGTTTTTGCCGAACCGGACCGCATCGACGACATCGATCTCGTCGAAGCCATCCGGGGCCGGCCGGTGGTCCTCGGTTATTACTTCTCCCGTCAGGCCGGTGCCCATCGCATCGGTCGCCTGCCCAGCTCGGTGTTCGAGGGCAGCCTGTTCGATGGCCGGCTGCTGCCGCAGTGGGATGGCTTTGGGGCCAATCTGGAGCGCATCAGCGATGCCGCGCGCAGCAGCGGCTTTTACAATGCCCAGCTCGATGATGATGGCGTGGTGCGTTCGGTGCCGGTGCTCACGCTGTTTCATGGCCAGATCTACGAATCGCTGGCGCTGGCGATGTTGCGCGTGCACGAAGACAACCCGCCGATCAGCCTCGATGACCAGACGCTGACCCTGGCCGGCCGCACCCGGCTGGCCCTGAGTGAAGACCTCAGCGTGCGCGTGCCCTTTGCCGGTCGTGCCGGCCCCGATGCGGGGCGCTTCGAGTACATTTCGGCCACCGATGTCATCGAGGGGCGGGTCGACCCGGCCCGATTCCATGACCGCATCGTGCTGGTGGGGGCATCGGCGCCCGGCATTGGCGATCGTCATGCCACCCCGGTCAACATCCGCACACCGGGGGTCGAGGTCCATGCCACCGTCATCGCGGGGGCCCTGGCGGGCGACATGCCTGCAGTGCCCTGGCACGCCCATCAGGTGATGGCGATCATCACCGTGCTGCTGGGCTGTGTGGCGGCGCTGTGGATGCCGCGGCTGGGCGCGCTGGGCATCCTGCTGCTGACCACCGGCCAGCTGCTGCTGCTGCAGACCAGCAATGCGCTGATGTTCAGTCAGCTGGGCTGGATCATGCCGGTGGCGGCGCCGATGGTGGCGATCCTGCTGATCGCCGTCCTGAATCTGGCCATCGGCTACATCATCGAGGGCAGGGCCCGGCGCGAGGTGGTGGCGCTGTTCGGGCAATATGTCTCGCCCAAGCTGGTCCAGCAGATGGCCAAAAAGCCCGCCGCCTACCCGATCGAAAGCCAGAACAAGCGCCTGACCATCCTTTTTGCCGACATCCGCGGCTTCACGCGCATTGCCGAATCGATGGAACCGCAGGTGCTGCGCGAATACCTCAACACCTTCCTGACGGAGATGACCGAGGTGATCCTGTACCACCAGGGGACCGTCGACAAATACATGGGTGATGCCATCATGGCGTTCTGGGGCGCGCCGGTTGACGATCCCCGCCAGGAAGACAATGCCATTGCCGCCGCGCTGGCCATGCAGGAGGCGGTGGCCCGGCTCAGCCGCAGCTTCGTCGCCCGTGGCTGGCCCGAACTGTCGATCGGCATCGGCATCAATTCGGGTGATGCCCGTGTCGGCGACATGGGGTCGCAGCTGCGCCGCGCCTACACCGCCATTGGCGATGCCGTGAACCTGGCGGCCCGGCTGGAGGCACTGACCAAGCGCTTTGGCCTGCCGGTGCTTGTCGGCGAAATGACGGCCCGCGCCGTGAAGTCTGTGGAGCTGGTGGCGTTGGGTGAAACCGACGTGCAGGGCAGGAGCGAGCGCGTTCGTGTATTTTGCCCGAAACGCTATGTCAAGCCGGCGCCGCAGGGGAGCATCCCGGTGTTTTAATCCGGTCATGCGCTTCCACATCCTCGGCTGCAGCGGCGGACTGGGTGGCTCGCCGGCAGCATCGGCAGGCATTCCGGCAGCACGACCGCTTCGCACATCATCCTTCCTTCTGGATCACGACATCCTGATCGATGCCGGCACCGGCGTCGAAGATCTCGATGTCGCGTCCCTGCGGCAGATTGACCATGTCTTTCTCACGCACTCGCACCTCGATCACATTTGCGCCCTGCCGCTGATGCTCGACACGGTGGGCAGCATCCGTGAAAAACCGGTGATGGTGCATGCCCTGCCCGAAACCATCCATGCGCTGCGCGAGCACATCTTCAACTGGGTGATCTGGCCGGATTTCACCGAAATCCCGCACTACGACCGTCCGTGGATGGTGTTCAGCCCGCTGCACCTGGACCAGCCGGTCGAGATCAACGGGCGCACCATCCGTCCCATCGCCGCCAACCACACCGTGCCGGCCGTGGGCTTTCACATTGCCTGCCCCCAGGGCAGCCTCGTCTACTCGGGCGACACCTGGCCAGACGCGCAGTTCTGGCGTACCGTCAATGCCATCCCCGATCTGAAGTATCTCGTCATCGAGACGGCCTTTGCCAACAAGGAACAGGATCTGGCGCGCACGGCCAAGCACCTTTACCCGATCAGCCTGGCCGAACAGCTCGAACAGATGCGGGTCGAACCCGAGGTGATGATTACGCACCTCAAGCCCTCTGACCGTGCCCTCATCGCTCGGGAGATCGAAGCCTGGGCCGGCCGCTTCCGTCCCACCATCCTCCAGAGCGGCGACGTGCTGCTGATCGAGTGAGCGCCTGACCCGCACCGGGGGGCAGGCGCACGCGGGAGCCCATGCCCGTTCCCGGGCGCGAACGGCGCGATCGCCGCGGGTGGCACATCGCGGGAGCAGGACGGGGACCGTGGCGCCCGCCCGCCGCCGTGCAGTCTCCGGGGCGCGGTCTGCCGGTTGTTGCACCGCCGATACGCCCGCAGGGCGGGTTTCATCCCGTGCCGGGCGGCCGTTCGTCAGCATGGGGCAGGGCGTACCGTGGTTTGCGCGTAGTCTTGCTGCCGCATTCCCGGCCATGGCGGCCGGGATACCTGTGGTGAAAGCGGAGCCTGGTCCATGAACAGCAGCCTGGTGCAACAGCAACCCTCTCCCGCCCTTGTGCCCGATGACGGCAAGCTGCCGGCCAGCGGCCGCCCCTCGTGGTCCAGCGGCTGGCAGGGAAGGCAGCTGCGGGAGCGCCTGAAGGCATCGGCCATTCACCTGGGCCTGTCGGTCTTCATCGCCCTGATGGTGCTGGCGCTGGTCTATGGCTTCTGGTATCAGGACGCGCTGGCCGGCGTGGCGGGGGTCGGCACCGTCCTGGTGCTGCTGCTGGCGGTGGATGTCTGCCTGGGGCCGATCATGACGCTGCTGGTCTTCGATTGCCGCAAGAAAAGCCTGCCGATGGACCTGGCGGTGATCGGTCTGCTGCAACTGGGGGCACTGGCCTATGGTCTCTACACCGTCGAGGTGGGGCGGCCCCATTATCTTGTCTTCGTGAAGGACCGGTTCGAGGTCGTGTCACACGCCGATCTGCGGCCTGATGATCTGGCTGCGGCCGAAGGCAATGCCTCGGCCCGTACCCACTGGTGGGGGCCGTCGTGGGTGGCTGCCCGCTCGCCCGATTCCGAGGAACGCCGTCAGGAAGTGCTGATGGAATCGGTGCTGGGCGGGCGCGATCTGCAACACTTCCCGCAGTGGTACGAGCCGCTGTCCAGCCAGCAGGCCGTCATCCGCAAGAAGGTGCTGCCGCTGTCAGCGCTGCGCCGCCTCAACCCCGGGGGAGATGCCCTGATCGACGGAGCGCTCAAGACCTTGCGGCGCACCGAGGCCCAGGTGGGCTATCTGCCGGTCAAGGGTGAGGCGGGCGATGCCAGCGTGCTGATCGACCGGCAGGACGGTCGCGTGCTGGGCATGCTGGCGCTGCATCCCTGGTCCTAGACCCCGGATCTCATCGCCTGCTGCGCGGCATCTTGCAGCGCACGCGCGGCGCCTGCCACGTCTGCCGTGCCAAACAGTGAGCCGATGACGGCCACGGCATCGGCCCCCGCATGGAACACGCTGCCCAGATTGGCGGCGGTGATGCCGCCGATGCCCACCAGGGGGCGGCCCAGGCCGGCCGCACGTGCCTCGGTCAGCACCTGAAGCGGGGCCGGACGCGCTCCGGGTTTGGTGCCCGAGACAAACAGTGCCCCAAAAGCCAGATAGTCGGCGTAGGGGGCCAGCTGCCGCGCCCGTTCCACACTGGCATAGCACGAGACGCCGATCAGCGCCTCAGGCCCCAGGGCCTGTCGTGCCGCCTGCACGTCACCATCATCGGCCCCCAGGTGCACGGCATCCAGCCCCAGCTCGGCGGCCAGCTGCCAGTCGTCGTTGACGATCAGCAGCGCCTGGTGGCGGGCGCACAGCGGCTGCAAGGCCTGCAGCTGGCTGCGCCGGCGTGCTGCGCAGGCGTGCTTCTGGCGATATTGCAGCAGGCGGATGCCGGCATGCAGCGCCGCCCCGGCCTGTGCCAGCAGCGTGGCGGTGTCGGGGGCATCGCCGGTAATGGCGTAGATGCCGCGAATGCGTGCGGCGCGAGGGCAGGGCGGGGGCAAGGGCATGGTGGTCTCCGGGCACAGGCCCGCATTGTGCCACGCCGCGTGCGGGGAAGCAGGGCCGTCCACTGCCCCAAACGCCCGCTAACCACTGGTCCGGCACAATGGCTGGCTCGTCGGAGATGCGCGGCACCCTGTCACATCTTTGCCTTTAATACCGGGGTAAGTGACAGACCTTGAGGGCAGGACATGAGCGGCAGCAACAGCATCGCCGGACTGAAGGTGATGGTGATCGATGACAGCAACACCATTCGCCGGAGTGCCGAAATCTTCTTGAAACGGGACGGCTGTACCGTCATCCTGGCCGAGAACGGCTTTGACGCCCTGGCCAAGCTGTCGGACAACGATCCCGACATCGTGTTTTGCGACATCCTGATGCCCCGGCTGGATGGCTACCAGACCTGTGCACTCATCAAGAAAAGCCCCCGTTTCCGCAACACCCCCGTCATCATGCTCTCCAGCAAGGATGGTCTGTTCGACCGTGCGCGCGGCCGCCTGGTCGGCTCGGAAGAGTATCTGACCAAGCCCTTCACCAAGGACAGCCTGCTCAAGTGTGTCCAGGAGCACAGCCGTCGCGACACGGCAACTGACCTTGAGCTGGCCGCCGCTGGCGCCGGGAACTGATCTGCATCGCCGTCCGGGAGACTCTGCATGGATGCCCAGCTTGCTCGCAAGATCCTGATCGTCGATGACTCGCCGACCGAGCGCTATTTCATGGCCTCGCTGCTGGTGAAGGAAGGTTATCAGGTCATCACCGCCGAAAACGGTGATGAGGCCCTGGAGAAGGTCCAGGCCGAAAAGCCCCACATCGTCATCATGGACGTGGTGATGCCGGGTCGCAGCGGTTTTCAGGCGACCCGGGCCATTGCCCGCGACCCGGCCATGAAGGATGTCCACGTCATCCTCTGCACCAGCAAGAACGCCGAGAGCGACCGCATCTGGGGCTTGCGCCAGGGCGCTCGTGATTATCTGGTCAAGCCGGTTGATCCGGCTTTGCTTTTGTCCAAGATTTCCAGCCTGGTGACGGAGGCCTGAAGATGAGTGCCATCGAGATGCATGCCGCAGATCAGGCCCAGACCCGGGGGGCAGGCACGCCGGCCGATGCCCAGCCGGCCGGTGGCCAGACTGCCACCCACCTGGCGCTGATGATTGGTGAGCAGCGCTGCCTGGTCGATCTGCCCGAGGCGGGAGAGATCGTGCCCATGCCCACCTCGATGCTTCAGGTGCCGCTGACGCGCGACTGGTTCCTGGGCGTGGTCAACGTGCGCGGCACGCTGTTCACGGTGGTGGACCTGTCCCGTTTCATGGGCGGAAATTTCACCCCCATCACCAAGGAATCCCGGCTGGTGACGATGTCGCCCGCACTGTCCTTCAATGCCACGCTGGTCGTGACCAAGATGCTGGGCCTGCGCAACAGCGCCACGATGACCCTCATCAGCGAGCAGGGGCCGGCTGAAAAACCCTGGCTGGCCCAGCGTTTCCGTGATGCCGAAGGGCATGTGTGGGTGCGCCTGAGCCTGAGCAAGCTGGTGTCGGCGTCGGCATTCCTGGTGGTTGGACGATAAGCATAGGGAAGGAGAGGCCGACATGTCGGTAATGTCATCGCTGCAAGCGCCCGCGTCCCCCGTACTGCAGGGAAGCCCGATCGCCGGCTCGCCGGTGGTGGCCGGTGCGCCCGCCGTCAAGGCGGCGCCAGGGCCCCAGGCGGGGGCCAAGGGCGCTGCCCGGGCTCCGGCCGTGCCCGGTCGTGTCCGTGTCCGCCAGACACCGCTGCTGGGCCGCCTGAGCCTGAAATGGCAGTCGATCATCCTGCTGGGCATGCTGGCCAGTACCGTGGCCGTGGCGCTGTCACTGTCGATCCTCGAGCGTCGCGAAGACCGCATCAGTGCCTTGCAGAACGAGGTGGTGGGTGATGTGCTGATGCATTCGCAGCGCCTGGCCAAGGCGGCCAACCTGGCCGTGCAGGGCAATTTGCAGGCACATGGTCAGCTGATGAACAGTCAGGCCTTCCTGTCGGATGCCGCCGAGGCCCTGGTCAAGGGGGGAACGGTCGGCCGGGTCAGCGTGCCACCGATGGATGGCAGCAACGCGCGGGGCGCCGAACGCTTTCATGAGATCTGGGAACAGGTTTCCCCGTCGGTCAATGCGCTCATCGACCAGCAGTCGGTTCTGGTGCGCTTCAGCAACCTGGTCAACGAGATCGGGGCGCTTCAGCGCGAGCTGACGCAGGTGCAGCAGCAGGGGCTGGCCAGCATCCGTGACAGCGGTGGCTCGACCGCCGACCAGCTGCTGTTCTCGCTGCTGCATGCCCATACCCGCACCATCATGGGCGAGATCGTGCGCATGCAGGGCAACAGCACCTACGACAGCCGCGATGCCGTCGTGCTGGCCAACGCCATCGAAAGCTATGCCCGCACCCGCCAGACCGCGTTGCAGGGAGATCCTGCCCGGGGGGTGCCCGCCCTGCGCAGCGCCGAAGGGCGCGAGATCCTGCGCAAGCACCAGGGGCGTTCGGACGAGTTCGTGCGCCTGGCGCTGGATGCACAGAAGGCCTTGCCCGCCTTGCAGCAGGCCCGTCATGCCGGGATGGAAGTCTTCCAGAAAAGCGATGATCTGACCACCGAGGCCAATGCGCTGCGCAATGCCATCTCGCCCGATCGCAGCTCGCGCTCATCCACGCAATGGGGGATTCTGGGCTTTGCCTCGGCGGCGGTCCTGTCGCTGCTGCTGCTGTGCAAGGCCTACTATGACGACTCCAAGATCCAGGCCGACCGCTCCATCGACAAGCGTCTTGAAGCCGAGCGGCTGGAGCAGGAAGCCAACCGCATCAACGACCAGAACCAGGCGGCCATCCTGCGCCTGATGAACGAGCTTCAGAACGTGGCCGATGGCGACCTGACGGTGCAGGCCACCGTGTCCGACGACATCACCGGTGCCATTGCCGACTCGATCAACTACACGGTCGAGGAGCTGCGCAGCCTGGTGGGCCGGATCAATCGCACCGCAGCCGCGGTGGCCGAGGCCTCGGCCAGTGCCCAGGTGACGGCCTCGCATCTGCAGGCCGTCAGTGAGCAGCAGTCGCGCGAGATTCGTGAAACCGGCGAGGCCGTGCTGAACATGGCTGCCCAGATCCGCCAGGTGTCGGATTCGGCGGCCGAGTCGGCCGAGGTGGCACGCCAGTCGCTGTCGGCCGCCAGCCGCGGCCGCGAGGCGGTGCAGAACGCCATCGCCGGCATGGGCGGCATCCGCGAGCAGATCCAGGATACCGCCAAGCGCATCAAGCGGCTGGGCGAGTCCAGTCAGGAGATCGGCGAGATCGTCGAGCTGATTTCCAACATTACCGAACAGACCAACGTGCTTGCGCTGAATGCCGCCATCCAGGCTGCGTCGGCTGGCGAGGCCGGACGGGGCTTCACGGTGGTGGCCGAAGAAGTGCAGCGGCTGGCCGAACGCTCGGCCGAGGCCACGCGGCAGATCTCGGCCCTGGTCAAGGCGATCCAGACCGACACCCATGATGCGGTGGCGGCGATGGAGCGCAGCACGCAGGGGGTGGTGCGCGGTGCCAAGCTGTCGGACGAAGCCGGCATGGCGCTCATCAACATCGGTCAGGTGTCGCAGGAGCTGGCGGACCTGATTATGCGCATCTCCAAGACCACGGAAAACCAGGCCGCGTCGGCCTCGTCGGTGGCCCAGAGCATTCAGCGCATCCTGCTGGTCAACAGCCAGACCAACGAAGGCACGCAGCAAACCGCAGGGTCGATTCTGCAGCTGTCCGAGCTGGCACGTGAGTTGAAGAATTCGGTGGCCCGTTTCCGGGTGAGTTGAGGCCGTGGCAGTGCCGCCGTCCGGTCATGACCGGGCGACGTCGAAACGATTGATACCAAGAGGTTGACGGGTGGAATACAGCAATACAGTCGATATGATGACCCTGTCCTGGTACGTGCCAGAGATCCGGGAGTCGCTGCTGCGCGTGGCCGAGGCGCTGGATGAGCAGCTGGCTGTTCCCCAGGGAAGCACGGATGCCGTCACGCGGGCACGCCTGCACCTGCACCAGACGCATGGCGCGCTGCAAGTGGCCGGCATGGACGAGCTGGTGCTGCTGACCCAGGAGGCCGAGCTGGTGCTGGCTGCCATCGAAGCGGGATCGCTGGCCTTCGATGCGCAGGGCGCTGCGGTGCTCAAGCGTGTGCTCAACGCCATCGTCGAATATCTTGAAGACCTGCATCAGGGCGGGGTGATGGTGCCGCCGCTGGTGCTGTTCCCGTATTACCGCGAGCTGGTCGGGCTGCGCAAGGTGCTGCCGCCCGACCCGACCGTCCTCTTCCCGATCGACCTGTCGTGCACGCTGCCGGCTTCGGTCCGCAACCAGGTCGAGCAGGGGCCGGATCGTGACGAACGTGCGCGCGGCGCCGCCCGTGCCTTCGAGCGCGTGCTGCCGGCGCTGATCCGTGGCGAGAATGTCGATGCCGCCATTGCCACCTTGCACGAGGCGATGCACCGCCTTCTGCAGACCCAGCCGCACGAGGATGCGCGCCTGTTCTACTGGCTGTCGTTTGCGCTGCTCGACGGGCTCAGGCATGGGGCGCTGAAAGTCGATCTGGCCACCCGCCGTGCGGTGGGGCGCATCAACATCCAGAATCGCCACCTGTTTTCCAGCCACCAGGTCGTGCCGGCGCAGTTCATCAAGGAGCTGCTGCTGCTGCTCGCCCAGGCCGGCAGTGGCTCTGCCGTCATCGAGGAGGTCAGGGCCCATTTCCAGCTGGGTGAGCGCGTGCCCGCCGACTACGAGCGTCCGCGCTACGGGCTGGCCGATCCTGCCACGCTCACGGCTGCCCGTGAAGCCCTGGCCCAGGTGCACCGCAGCTGGGAAAAGGTTGCCAGCGGTGCCGGGCAGGAAGTGGCCATCTATCAGGAGGCCGTCCAGGCGCTGAACCAGGCGCTGGCCCGCACCCATTACAAGGGGCTGGCGATGCTGGGCAAGACGCTGGCGACGATGCCCTCGGCACTGGCCGCGCAGAAAGAGGCGGCTGCCGAGATGCTGGCCATCGAGGTGGCCACCGCCGTGCTGTTCATGGAAGAGGCACTGGCGGGCGCACTGCGTTCCAACCCGTCCTATGATGATCGCAGCCAGGAGCTGGCCAGCCGTATCGGTCAGTTGCTGGAGCAGCCCGAGCGCTTCGACCCCACGCCACTGCCGTGGCTGGTGGCCCTGTCGATCAAGGCCACCGACCGGGAAACACAGACGGCTTTCGTCAACGAGCTGAAGCAGAATCTTGCCAGCTGCGAGCAGTCGCTGGATGACTTCTTCCGTAACGAAAGTGCGGTGAGCAGTCTGGAACATGTCGAACCGCTGCTGGCCGAAACCGCGGCGGTGCTGACGCTGCTCGACTACACGGACCCGGCCCAGGCCTGTCGGGCCATCAGTGCGCACGTGCGTGACATCATCGAGGCGCGCACTGCGCTGGACGACACGGTACGTACCCGGCTGGCCGATGGCATCAGTTCGCTGGGCTTCTTTGTCGACATCATGTTGCAGTCGACGGTGCGTGCACGTCATTTCCGCTTCGATGCGGCGCGTGGCATGCTGTATGAGGACCGCAGCCTGGCCGAGGCCGAAGCGGCAGCTGCCGCCGCCGCAGCCGAGGCCGCCGAGGCACAGGCAGCGGCCGAGGCACAGGCCGCTGCCGATGCGCAGGCAGCAGCCGAGGCACAGGCCATGGCCGAGGCAGAAGCTGCTGCACAGGCTGCCGCGGCCGAAGAGGCCCGCATCCAGGCCGAAAGCGCGGCGGCATCGGTGGTTGCCGACATGGCCCCGGCCGATGGGGCAGGGGTGTTTGCGGCCGATGCCGCAACGGCGGATGCCGTGGCGGCGGCACCTGCCGAGGATGATGGCGTGGTCGAGCTGTCGCCCGAAGATGCCGAGCTGCACGAGATCTTCCTGATGGAAGCCGCCGAGGTGATCGATGCGATCGAGGAGAGCCTGGCTGCCGTGCGCCGTGCGCCGGATGACCGCGAGGCGATGACCACCATCCGCCGGGGCTTCCACACCCTGAAAGGCTCCGGCCGCATGGTGGGGCTGGACGCCTTTGGCGAGGCCGCCTGGTCCTTCGAGCAGATGTTGAACCACTGGCTGGCCGAAGACCGCGATGGCGTGCCCGCGCTGTTCGAGCTGATTCGTGATGGTGCGGCCTTCTTCCGCGACTGGACCGAACAGTTGCAGACGGCCCCCCGCCGCGTGCTGGATGCACGCGCGCTGAGCGCCCGTTGCGCCGCCTTCCCCGACAAGCCGGCCGGGCTGCCGGCCGCTGCACCTGTGGCTGCTGCTGCAGTGGCAGCGGTCACGGCCGAGGCGGGCGGCAGCGCAGGCACATCGGCTGCGGCTGACACGTCCGGGATGGCTGAGGCCCTGCCCGGACTTGCCCCCGACACGCTGATCGCGGCCGGCATGACCGAAGCGGCGCTGACGCTGGACGAGGGCTTCCCGTCGCTGGCCGGCATCACATCGGCAGACGGTGAGGAGGCTGACAGCCAGGCCGAGGCCGCCCTGGATGCGGCACTGAATCTGGATGATGCCTTGCCCGATGATCTGGCGGCCGCTGCCGATACGTCTGCCGGCATGTCGTGGGCCTTGCTGGATGGCCAGGAGCCGATCGAGCTGGGTGGTGTCGACATCCCGTCATTTGGGGGCGAACCAGCGGCCGGGCAGGCCGGAATGGCGGCAGAGCCGGCAGACGAGGGTGCGGATTCGGCCATCCCGTTGCCGGACCGTGAAGGTTTTTCGCAGAGCCACAACTTTGCCCGTGCCGAAGACTATCAGGGCGAGGCCGCGGTCAAACAGCGCCTGGATGGCTTCCTGGATGCAGCCCGTGCCGAGATGCCCGAGACCGAGCTGGACGGCCTGGTCGAGCTGCCGGGCAACATGCCTGAAGGGGCGTTGCATGCCCCGGTCGAGGCCGCAGATGAGGCGCTGGCCGCGTTCCCGGACGAGGGGGAGGCCATGTCCGCGTCGGGCACCACCGATGCCGCCGATTTCTTTGGCGAGCAGGAGGCTGCCCTGCCGCTGAGCAATGTCGCCTCGCAGGATGCGATTGCCGTGGATGCAGCCTTCATGGTGCCGGCGCCCGAGCAGGAAGACGACATCCCGCTGCTGGACCTGGGTGATGCCCTGCCGGCCGAGCCGGTGGCCGAACAGCGTCCCGGGGCCGATGTGTTCATGGCCGGGGCCTTCATGACCGATGCGGTCTTTGGTGCCCCCTTCGATGCGCAGCAGGCCGCGGCACAGCCGGCCGATGCGGATGCCCCGGCCGCCGACGTCTTTGCCGCGCCTGCACCGGCCGGGCAGGCCGAGGCTGGCACACCGTCCGGCCATCATCTTGAGGGCAAGGCAAGTGTGCAGGCGGATGCTGAGGTGGCAGCTACGGCAGACGCCGCCGAAGAGGCCGCCGAAGACGCCGACATGGCTGCTGCGGTGGCGGCAGAGGCCGGGGCGCAAGCCGCTCCGCCCGTCCCGGCCGCTGACGAGGAAGGGCTGGTGCGCATTGGCGAGCGCCTGATCGACGCCGAACTGTTCGAGATCTTCAATGCCGAGGCGCACCGTGCACGGGTGCGCATGAACGAGGACTGGAGCAACTGGCATGCGTCGGACGCCCTGCGTGCGCCCGAGACGCTGGTGCGGGCCCTGCACACGCTGGTGGGCACCTCGCGTCACGTCGGGCTGGTGCAGGTGCGCGGCATTGCCGCCGCCCTGGAGAAGATGCTGCTCAAGCAGCGTGAGTCTGCCTGCCCGCTGCCCGATGGCGTCAAGGCCAGCATCCAGGCCGCGCTGGGCGTGGTCGACCGCATGCTGGGCGAATTTGCATCGCGCATCGAGCCGGCCGACGACCCCGAGACCACCGCACGGATGGAGGCGCTGCTGGAGAACTGGGATGCCGAAATGGCAGCCACCTGCGATTCCTGTGACACCGGCAGTGCAGCGCCGGGTGATGCCCGGGCGCGCGAGATGCGTGGCGAGGATCTGCTGAAGAAGGCTGCCGAGGTGCTGGGGGCCGCCCGTCGCGGTACCGAGGAGAAGCGCGATCCGCTGGCCGGTCTGGTCGACGAGATCGACCCGGATCTGGGCCCGGTCTTCTTCGAGGAAGCCGAGGAGCTGATGCCGCAGGTTGACAATGCCCTGCGCGAGTGGCGGGAGCGTCCGGCCGATGGTTCGATGCCGGCTGCCCTGATGCGCCTGTTCCACACCATCAAGGGCAGCGCCCGGATGGCCGGGGCGATGCGTTTTGGCCAGATGATCCACGAGCTGGAAACCCAGGTCGAAGAGGCGCTGGCCCAGCCGACCGTGCAGGAATCGCTGATCGAGGCCGTGCTGTCGGGCTACGACCAGGCCGTGTCGGCGTACGAGATCATGCTGCACCCCGAGCTGGCCTCCCAGCCGGCGCCGGCACCGGTCGCCAAGGTGGACGAGGCCGAGGCACCGCCTGCGCCCAGCAGCGCCAGCCCGGCCGTGGCTCAGGCGCCTGCCGCGGTGGTGGCGCCGGTGCTGGGTGCAACGGCGCCCGCCGATTGCACCGCGGCAGCGGCCGCTGCGGCCGGCACGGCCGCGGGCACCAGCACGGCGGCCGCGGCCCAGCACGTGATCCGTGTGCGCGCCGATCTGCTTGACCGGATGGTGTCCGAGGCCGGTGAAGTGGCGATCGCCCGTGCCCGCCTGGATAGCGAGATGGGGCTGATCCGCTCGGCCATCAACGAGCTGACCGAAAACGTCAACCGCCTGCGCCTGCAGCTGCGCGAGATCGAGATTCAGGCCGACAACCAGATCCAGGCCAAGATCGCGCACTCCAACGAGACCGAAACCGATTTCGACCCGCTGGAATTCGACCGTTACACCCGCTTCCAGGAGGTGACGCGGATGCTGGCCGAATCGGTCAACGACGTCTCGACCGTGCAGCAGAACGCGCTGCGGGCGCTGGACGCCGCCATGCAGGATCTGGCGCGCCAGGGGCAGGTGAGCCGCAGCCTCCAGCAGAGCCTGATGCGGGTGAGGATGGTGCAGTTCTCGACCATCAACGACCGCCTCTATCGTGTGGTGCGGCAGGCCGGCAAGGACACCGACAAGCGCGTGACCCTGGAAATCAAGGGGGGACAGGCCGAGATCGACCGCAATGTGCTGGACCGCATGGCCGGCCCGATCGAGCATATCCTGCGCAATTCGGTGGCTCACGGTATCGAGGACAAGGCCCGTCGTGCCCAGGTAGGCAAGCCCGAAGTGGGCGAGCTGACCATCGAGGTGACGCAGGATGGCAATGAAGTCATCATGCGCTTCCTCGACGATGGCCAGGGGCTGGATCTGCCCAAGATCGAGGCCCGTGCCCGTGAACGGGGACTGATCGAGCCCGATCACCAGCCCAGCGAGCGCGAGCTGGCCCAGATGATCTTTGCCCCGGGCTTTTCCACCGCCAAGCAGGTGACGGCGCTGGCCGGACGCGGCGTCGGCATGGATGTGGTGCGCGCCGAGGTGGCGGGTCTGGGGGGCCGTATCGACCTGGACACCACCACTGGCAAGGGCAGCTGCGTGACCGTGCACCTGCCGCTGTCGCTGGCCGTGACCCAGGTGGTGCTGCTGGCCATCGACGGTGCCAAGTTTGCCGTGCAGAGCGCGCTGGTCGAGCAGATCGTGCAGATGAAGCCCGAGGCGCTGAGCGAAGCCTATCAGGCCCAGCGCATCGAGATCGGCGGAGAGAAGGTGCCGTTCTACTTCCTGGGCAGCCTGCTGGAGATGAACGACGTCAAGCCCGCGGCCCAGCGTGTGGCACCGGTGGTGCTGCTGCGTGCCGGGGCCACCCGCATCGCGCTGCACGTCGACACCGTCGTGCCCAACCAGGAAGTGGTCATCAAGCACATCGGTCCGCAGCTGGCGCGCCTGGCGGGCGTGGCTGGTGCCACCGTGCTGGGCAACGGCGACATCGTGCTGATCCTGAACCCGGTGCAACTGGCGATGGCCCGTGTGGCCGGCCAGGTGGGGACCGGCAAGGCCGCCACCTTCAGCGCCAGTGAACTGCAGACGGCTGCCACCGTGATGGTGGTGGATGATTCGGTGACGGTGCGCAAGGTGACGCAGCGCCTGCTGGTCCGCGAGGGCTACAACGTGCTGCTGGCCAAGGATGGTGTGGATGCCTTGCGGCAGATGCAGGAAACCGTGCCCGACGTGATGCTGGTCGACATCGAGATGCCGCGCATGGACGGCTTCGATCTGACCAAGAACGTGCGCGCCCATGCCGACTACGCCAACGTGCCGATCATCATGATTACCTCGCGCACGGCCGACAAGCACCGCAACCATGCCCTGGACCTGGGCGTGGATGTCTTCCTGGGCAAGCCATTTGCCGAAGACGAGCTGTTGCGCCACGTGCGCAGCTTTGCCGCCCAGCGTGCCCCGCGCGTGACGGCCGGCTGAGGTCGCCCGGCCGGCAGCCATGTGGGCGCCTTGCCCGCAGTCACGCTGCCTGCCGGATGGTCGTGGCCCCGAAGCCCCGTGTGCCTGGCACCGGGGCTTCGGTTTTTTATCCGGCTGCGCCCTGA
>JAUNLD010000016.1:16459-46842 GCA_030532425.1 Lautropia sp.
TCAGGAATGAAGCGGAGCGTCCGTGTTGTCCACCGGGCGCGGAATCCACAGACTCCACAGGGCCGCCACCGTGGCTGCGGCGATGGCGGTCAGCAGCGGCATGGTCCAGTCCGCCTGCTGTACCAGCAGCCCGCCCAGCCACATGCCGCCGCCCAGGCCGGTGGTGACCAGCGTGGAAAACCAGGTGAAGGCTTCGGTGACGGTGGATGTCGGTGCCACGGCCCCCAGCTGCAGCGACATGACCGTGAACAGCGGGCCGATGGCGATGCCGGTGAGTGCACAGCCCAGCGCAAACCAGGTGATCGAGCCGGCCTGGGCCATCAGCAGATAGCCGGCTGCCAGCCACAGCGCACACAGCAGCAGCTGCCGCGTCAGTGGCCAGCGCCATGTGCGGGTGCCGTAAACCAGCACCGCCGTGATCGAGGGCACACTCATCAGCGCATACAGTGGCCCCACCATCTGCGGCTGGCCGTGGGCATGGGCAAAGGCCGGTATCGACATTTCCAGCAGGCCCAGGCTGAAGGTGGCCAGCAGCGTGAAGCCCAGCGTGCGCCGCACGCCCACTTCCCGGAGCGGTCCCAGCCAGTGACGCGGGGCATCGGCCTGCACCTCGCCCCAGCGTTGCAGCGCACCCGAGCGTACGAACAGCGGCACCCCCACGCCCATGAACGCGGCCGACAGCAGCACGGCGTGTGCGGCCGTGCCCAGCAGCAGCATCAGGCTCAGCAGCATCGGTCCCAGCACGAAGCTGCTTTCCACCAGGATCATGTCGACGGCAAAGGCCGATTGCCTCAATGCCGGCGGCATGGCCGACTTGTGCAGCGCGGCGCGCAGCACGGTCGAGACCGGCGGAAAACACAATCCCGCCAGCGCCGCCATGCCCATCAGCCAGGGCAGCGCCGCCTGCTGCTGCGTCACCCACACCAGCAGCAGCATCGCCAGCACGTAGCCCACCGTCAGCGGCAGCAGGATGCGCTGCGGGCCCCGCAGGTCGATGGTGCGCCCCACCAGCGGCGCCTGCACCGCCACGGCCGCCATGTAGGCTCCCGTCACCCAGCCGGCGTGGCCGAAAGACCCGGACTGCTCCTGCACCATCATCGTCAGACTCAGCGCGTTCATCCCCAGCGGCAGCCGGGGCAGCACGGTGCTCAGCATGATCCGCCGCAGTGGGCGGTCGGCAAACAGCCGACGGTAGACGGACAGGTTCATCTTGCGCGCAAGCCCCTACGCGATGCCGGCGAGTGCCTTGAGCTGTTCCTCCTGCCAGCTGGGGATCAGGCGTGGCAGATAGGTTGCCAGCATCGTTTTCATCGACGGTTCTTCCAGCAGGAAGATGACACGCCCGCTCATCGGTTAAGCCCCTCGAACACGCCCTGTTTCCAGAGATAACCGGGTAGGTCACCTGCTTCCACCAGTGCCTGCAGGTTGGCCGAGTCGCTGGCATGGGTGATGGTGGTGAAACCGTTTTCCTTTTTCAGGCAATAGATTTCTTCAAGTTTCAGGGCGTTGAGAAAATCCGGCGAGTGGGTGGACACAAAGACCTGGCCACCGCGTTGCGCATAGATCTTGATCGTGCCGTTGGCCCCCACCAGCGCCACCAGACGGGTCAGGCCGTTCAGCTGCACATGCCGAAAGCTGCGGTAATTCTGGATCTCGATGGATTCGATCTGCATGGCGGGGGGCTCTTCATGGGGCAGTCTTTCCGCGTCAATGATACTGCCGTGTCTGCGTCGCAGACGCGGCGTGCTGCCGGCGATACAATCCTGCCCAGTGCCCGTCGGGCTTGCCGCCTGGCGCCCTGTTTTCTGCTCATCATGCCATGAACACCCCCGTCCAGACCCTGCTGGGTTTCGATTTTGGCCAGAAGCGCATTGGCGTGGCGGTGGGCAATACCCTCACCGGCGCAGCCAGGCCGCTGGTGACGCTGACGGAGGCCACCGTGGATGGGCGCTTTGCGCGCATCGAGGCACTGCTGCGCGAATGGCAGCCGTCGGCGCTGGTGGTGGGCCGGCCGCTGCATCCCGATGGGGCTGAGCACGAGGTGACGGCGCTGGCCGAGCGTTTTGCGCGGCAGTTGCAGGGGCGTTTCGGGCTGCCGGTATCGCTGGTGGACGAGCGCTACAGCACGGTGGCGGCGCAGGCGCGCCTGCGCGAGGGCGTCTCCTGGGCCGGGGAGGGCCACGGCGGCGGGGACGATGACGGGACCGGGGTAGGCCGGGGCGGGCGTCGGGTCCGCCGGGGTGCCCCCGCCGGCGGGCGGGGGGCACGGGGCTCTGGCCGGGGCAGCGAGGGCGACGATGCGGCCGCTGCCGCGATCATTCTTGAACAATACCTGAACGGGAGCGGATGATGACGACCCCTTTGCCGGCGGATGCCGAGACCCTGTTTGCGCGGTTGCGCGATTCGCTGAAGACGGCGCTGGCGGCCGAAGCCGCGGCCGGAGCCGAGACACCGGCCTTCATCGGCATCCACACCGGCGGCGCCTGGCTGGCGGCCCGCCTGCATCACGAGCTGGGGCTGGATTCGCCGTTGGGCTTCCTGTCCAGTGCCTTCTACCGTGACGATGTGCAGGCGCGTGGCCTGTCGGCGCGGATGCAGCCGACGCGGATCGATTTCGAGGTGGCAGGGCGTTCGATCGTGCTGGTCGACGACATCCTGCACACCGGTCGTACCATCCGTGCGGCGCTGAACGAGATCTTTGATTATGGTCGCCCGGCACGGGTGCGGCTGGCGGTGCTGATCGACCGGCTGGAGCGCGAGCTGCCGGTACAGCCCGATCATGTGGGCGCGCAGATTCCGCTGAAGGCGGGCGAGCGGCTGGTGCTCAGCCAGCAGACCAGCGGGCTGTTCGATCTTCGTATCGAGGAAAAATGATGCAGATGAAACATGTGCAACTGGGGCCGGACGGCCGGCTGCGGCACCTGCTGACGCTGGAGGGGCTGTCGCGGGAGATGATCCACCGCATTCTCGACAACGCGGCCTCGTTCCTCAACGTGTCGAGCCGCGAGATCAAGAAGGTGCCGCTGTTGCGCGGGCGTTCGGTCTTCAACCTGTTCTTCGAGGATTCGACCCGCACCCGCACGACCTTCGAGATTGCCGCCACGCGCCTGTCGGCCGACGTGGTCAACCTGAACATCAACACCTCGTCCACCAAGAAGGGCGAATCCCTGCTCGACACGATCGACAACCTGCAGGCAATGGCGGCCGACCTGTTCGTGGTGCGTCACAGCCAGAGCGGCGCGGCGCATCTGATCGCGCAGCATGTGGGCAACGATGTGCATGTGGTCAACGCCGGCGATGGCCGGCATGCGCACCCGACGCAGGGGCTGCTGGACATGTACACGATCCGGCATTTCAAGAAGGACTTCACGCAGTTGAGCGTGGCGATCGTTGGTGACATCACGCATTCGCGGG
This sequence comes from Lautropia sp., assembly GCA_030532425.1. Taxonomy (GTDB): domain Bacteria; phylum Pseudomonadota; class Gammaproteobacteria; order Burkholderiales; family Burkholderiaceae_E; genus Lautropia. The sequence continues at coordinate 19,874 of JAUNLD010000016.1, forward strand.
TGGCCCGCTCGAACATCCATGCGCTGACGACGCTGGGCGTGCCCGATGTGCGGGTGGTGGGGCCGCTGACGCTGCTGCCCGGCGGGCTGGAGCAGCTGGGCGTGACGCGCTACACCGACATGCGGGCCGGCCTGAAGGATGTGGACGTCATCATCATGCTGCGTCTTCAGAACGAACGGATGCGCGGGGCGCTGCTGCCGTCGCCGCAGGAGTATTTCAAGACCTATGGTCTCACCCAGGAAAAACTGGCGCTGGCCAGGCCGGATGCCATCGTCATGCACCCTGGCCCGATGAACCGTGGCGTGGAAATCGAATCGGCCGTGGCCGATGGGCCGCAGGCGGTGATCCTGCAACAGGTGACGTTTGGCATCGCCGTACGGATGGCGGTGATGAGCATGCTGGCGGCTGGCTGAGTGCCGGCGGGCCACAGGGCAAAGGGGCCGGCTGCCACGCAGGCGGCTGGCCGGATGGATGCAGCGCTGCCATCGCGCAGCCGCACCGGGGGCCAGAGGGGCGCATGGGTGCCGGGCCGCCGGTCAGGGCGATGGCGGCAATCAGCGAGGAGTGGTGATGCAGCGCGGTGAGATCAGGACAGGAGAGCAGGGGCGGGTGAGGGCGTTTTCGGTCACGGGGGCGCGGCTGGTGGACCCGTGGTCGGGGCTGGACCGGGAAGACGACCTGCATGTGGCCGAGGGCCGGATCGTGGCCGTCGGGGCGGCACCCGAGGGCTTTGCGCCCGAACGGCGCATCGACGGCCGCGGGCTGGTGCTGACGCCGGGGCTGGTGGACCTGGCCGCACGGATGCGCGAGCCGGGCTTCGAGTACACGGCCTCGCTCGAATCCGAGATGCGGGCCGCCGTGGCCGGTGGGGTGACGGCCCTGTCTTGTCCGCCCGATACCGATCCGGCGCTGGACGAGCCGGGACTGGTCGAGATGCTCAGGTATCGGGCGCGCAACCTGGGGCTGGCCCGCCTGTTTCCGCTGGGGGCCCTGACGGTGGGGCTGAAGGGTGAGGCGCTGACCGAAATGGCGCAACTCAGCGAGGCCGGCTGCATCGGCTTTGCCCAGGCCAATCGTCCGATCGTCGATACCCAGGTGCTGCTGCGGGCGATGCAGTATGCGCATTCGCATGGCTACACGGTGTGGCTGAACCCGGTCGACCCCTTTCTGGGGCGCGGCGGCGTGATGCACGCCGGCGCCTTTGCCGGGCGGCTGGGGCTGCCGGGCAACCCGGTGATGAGCGAGACGGTGGCGCTGCACACGCTCTGCGAGCTGGTGGCCTCGGTGGGGTGCCGCGTGCACATCTGCCGGCTGTCGTCGGCGGCTGGCGTGGCGCTGGTGCGCCAGGCACGGCAGGCCGGCCTGCCGCTGACGGCCGATGTGGCGGTCCATCACCTGCACCTGACGGATGTGGACGTCGGCTTTTTCGACAGTGCCTGCCGTGTCGATCCGCCGTTCCGCAGCCAGCGCGACCGCGAGGCCCTGGGCGCCGGCCTGGCTGACGGCACCATCGATGCGATCTGCTCCGACCACACACCGGTGGCCGAGGATGCCAAGCGCATGCCCTTCGGCGAGGCCGAGCCTGGCGTGATCGGTCTGGAACTGCTGCTGCCGCTGGCCCTCAAGTGGGGGCAGGCGCAGGGGGTACCCCTGCCGGCCGTCATCGATCGTCTCACCCGCATCCCGGCCGGCATCGCCGGCATCGACCCGGCTGCCCGGGGGCAGGCCGCCGGGCTGGCGGTGGGGGCGGTGGCCGATCTGTGCCTGTTTGACGCCGACGAGCCCTGGGTGGTCACCAGCGAGTCGCTGCACAGCCAGGGCAAGGATACGCCGTGGCTGGGCCGTGAGCTTCTGGGCCGCGTGCGGCTGACCGCGGTCGAAGGGCGGCTGGTTTTCGAGGCCGCTCCCCGCCAGGCTGCCTGATGCGCCTGCTGCGCCAGGCGCTGCGGCTGCCCCTGCTGATCGGGCTGCTGGTGCTGGGCCTGCTGATGCAGGTGCTGGTACAGCCGTGGCTGGGCCAGCCGTGGCGTCGGCGCCTGATCGGCTGGTGGTCGCGCGGGCTGCTGTGCGCCTGCGGCGTACGGCTGGTGGAGGTGTCGGTGCCTTCGGTGGCAACCGGGATGTCTGCGGTCGAGCGCAGGCCGGATGGGACCCGGCGGGGTGAGACGGCGACCGTGGGGGCTGCTGTCGGGCCTGCCGGTCACGACCAGCATCCTCTTCCGGATGCGTCCGTGGCCAGCAGCGCAGCGGTGGCAGGCGGTGTGCCGTCGCTGGCCACGCTGGCACCGGGGCGGATGCTGGTGGCCAACCACCAGTCGTGGCTCGACATCTTTGCCATCAACGCGCTGGCACCGTCGGCCTTCGTCGCCAAGGCCGAGATCCGCCGCTGGCCGCTGGTGGGCTGGCTGGTGGCGATGGCCGGTACCGTCTTCATCGAGCGGGGGCGGCGCCATGCCGTGGCCGATGCCGTGCAGCAATTGCGCGAGCGCATCCGCAGCGGTTACCCCGCCGCCTTCTTTCCCGAGGCCGTCGTGCACGTCGGCCCCAGCCTCAAGCCCTTTCACGGCAACCTGCTGGAGGCCGCCATCGCCGAGCAGGCCGAGGTCATCCCCATCGGCATCCGCTACCAGTACGACCACGACGGCAGCCCCGGCCGTGCCGCCTGGTACGACGGCGAGCTGAGCTTTGCCCGTTCGGTGATGAACGTACTGGGTGCGGCCGACCTGGCGGTGCTGGTGCACGTGCTGCCCCCGGTGACTGCCGCTGGCCGCAGCCGCCAGGCGCTGGCCGGCGCCTTGCGCGCTCAGATCAGCGCGGCGCTGGGCATGGCGGACTGATGGCTGCATGCCACGAGGCTGGTGCGGGCGTGTCAGCACCCCGTCGGGAGCCACAGCCCCCGCCGCCAGCCTGTGGGGGGCCGGATGGGGCTCAGTCGCCCTTGCGGATCCGCGGGTTGGAATTGCCCCAGACGGTGTAGAGGTCGGCCAGCAGGGCGCCGTTGATGTCCTCGATCTCGGCCTGGGTGATCTCGCCGCTGCCCTGCTTGCCGAAGAGCACCACCTCGTCACCTTCCTGGATGTCGGGGAAGTCGGTCACGTCGATCATGGTGGTGTTCATCGACACCTTGCCCACCACCGGCACGCGGTGACCGCGGATCAGCACGAAGCCCTTGTTGGTGAAGACGCGCCGGTAGCCGTCGGAATAGCCCAGTGGCAGGTTGGCCAGCTGGCTGTCACGCTGGAGGGTGAAGGTGCGGTCGTAGCCGACGGTGCTGCCCTTGGGATAGTGGTTGATGCTGGCCACGCGCGACTTGAAGGCCATCGTCTTTTTGTACTCGGTGTGCTCGGGGATGGTGTCGCCATAGAGCAGTCCGCCGGGGCGCACCATGTCCAGCCGGGCTTCGGGCACCGCCAGCGTGGCATAGGAATTGGCCGCGTGCACGGTGATCTGGTCGCGCTTCAGGCCCGCCTGTTTCACCAGCCAGGCCACGTCCTGATTGAACTGTGCCAGGTTCTTGCGGACGGCCCCGGCATCTTCCTCGGGAAAGTGGGTCATGATGCCCACCAGCTGCAGGGCGGGCAGCCGGGTGATCTCGATGGCTTCCTGCCGGCCCTTGGGCGTGCTCATGTCCATGCCGTTGCGGTTCATGCCGGCCGAGTTGAGGGCCAGGTGAAAGCGCAGGGGCTTGCCCTCCCTGGCCGCCAGCACGCTCACGGCCTTGGCCTGGCTCAGGTCGCCCAGCAGCTCCTCGATGTCGTGGGCGCGGCCGGTGCGGATCTCGTCCAGCGTGGCGGCGCGCACGCGGGCGATCGTGCCGCGGTAGCCGTTGGCGCGGGCGATGCGTGCCTCTTCGTTGCTGGCGATGCCGATGCAGGGCACGTTCATGCGGATGATCGAGGGCATCAGCAGGTCGATGCCGTTGCCGTAGGCGTCGGCCTTCATCACGGCACAGATGTGGGTCTTGTCGCCGATGAGCTTCTGCAGCGTGGCGATGTTGGCCTCGAAGGCGCGGGTGTCGATCTCCAGCCAGGCGTTGCTGCTGTCACGCAGGGAGGTGCTGTGCTCGGCGGCCTGGGCATCCAGTGGCGGGGCGGCCAGCGTGGGGGAGGCCAGGGAGCCCAGCGCGGCTGTCAGGGCGAGGGAAAGCAGGGCGGGGCGTGCGGGCATGGGTGTTCTCCTGATCGGTGTTCTTTATCGTTCTGTCTTGAAGGCAAGGCGGCGGGCCATCGGGGTGTGACGGCCGGCGTGCGGCCGGTGACAGCTGATGGTGTGCCTGGCCTCCGGCAGGGATTGTGCCATGCCGGGTGGGGGCTCAGCGCGTCAGTGCACAGCTCTGCTGGAAGACTTCCCGCGTTTCCAGGCGGATGGCCGTCAGGCTGCCGCCCCAGACGCACCCGGTGTCCAGCGCCAGGATGTCGGGGCGCAGTTCCAGGCCCAGCGACGACCAGTGGCCGAAGACGATCGGCTGGCCGGCCGAGCGGCGGCCCGGGTAACCGAACCAGGGGATCAGCCCGGCAGGTGCCTTGGCCGGGGGCTCGGTGCACTTGAAATCCATGCGCCCGTCCGGCAGCAGGTAGCGGGTGCGGGTCAGCACGTTGATGATGCAGCGCAGGCGGTCGTCGCCGCACAGGCTGTCGGACCAGCGGTCGGGGCTGTTGCCGTACATCACGCCCAGAAACTCCCGCCAGTGCGGGCCGGCCAGCACGGTCTCGACTTCGTGTGCCAGGTCGCGCACCTCGTCCACCTGCCACTCGGGCTGCAGGCCGGCATGCACCATCAGGAAGTCGCCCTCGCGCACGGCCAGCGGGCGGGTGCGCAGCCACTGGATCAGCTCGTCGCGGTCGGGGGCTTTCAGGATCGGGTTGAGGGTATCGCCCTGGCGGGGCGCCCGCACACCCGCTGCCGCGGCCAGCAGGTGCAGGTCGTGATTGCCCAGCACCACGCGGGCGCGGGCACCCAGATTGCGTACGGTGCGCAGTGCACCCAGGGAATCGGGGCCGCGGTTGACCAGATCACCACAGAACCAGAGAGACTCCTGGTCGTTTGCCTTGATGAGGCCAAGCAGCTTGTCCAGCGGCCGGCGGCAACCCTGCAAATCTCCAAAAGCCAACGTCACGACAAACCCTCCTGCACGGGTGAAACAGGAGGCTATTCTGGCACGAGTGGCGGTGGAGGCGGATGGCCGTGTGGCGAGGGGGCGCCGGTCGGGAGACGACCGGCGGCTGCGGGGGGCGTGCGGGAGGTGCTGGGGGGCGAAGGAGGGGGGTTGTCCACCGCCCGGTGGCTTCAGCCCTTGCGGCTCTTGCGCGGGCGGCGCTTGCCGCCCCGGGCCGGCGGGGTGGGGGGCTCGTCCGCATGGGCGGCTGGCGCCGTGGCCGGGCGGTCGGTGGCGCTTGGAGCATCGTTGCCGCCATGGGCGATCGGCCCGCTCGAAACCGTCGAGGCGGTCGAAGTGGCTGATGCGGTCGAAGCTGTCGCAGTGGGCGGTACCGCCGACGCCGGGCCTGAGGATGTGGCAGGACCCGGGCTCTCCGGCGCCTCTGCTACCGCCGGCACTTCCACGGGCGTGGGCGTGTCCATGGCCACGTCTTCACCGGGCAAGTCCACGGCCAGGCCCGCGACGGTCGCGTCCTCGACGGGCATGTCGACGGGGGCAGCCGGGGCTTGTGCGGACACCTCATTGGCGCTGGCCGTGACCGGGTCAGCCGGCAGGGCGCTCTGGACGGTGGCGGTCTGGTCGTCGGCTGGCGTCTTCAGCAGTGGGGCGCTGGTGGCCACCTGGGCCAGACGGCGCAGACGGGCGATCAGCTCCTCGTCGGGCAGGACCCCGGCGTCGCCGCCGGCTGCCGGGCCGGCGGGGGGCGTGGGGTGCGAGAGCACCGGGATCTCGGGGGTTGCTGCCGGGGCGGCCGGCGTGCGGGGGGCCACTGCCGCGCCCGTGCCAGGGGGGACTGCCGGGACGGGGATACTGGTCGTGCCGGGTGTCGCGGGCGCGACAGCGGACACCGTCAATCCGGAGGCAGACAGGGGCTGGCGCGCCTGCGGCTGAGCCGGTGCCGGCGTCCGTGGCTGGGCCCGAGCCTCTGCCGGGCTGGAGCTGGGGGAGAGGGCCGTGGGCTGCTGGGGCTGGGGGGCGGCACCTGCCGGTTGCGGCTGCGTCACGGCCAGGGTGCTCACGCGTGTCTGGCTGGCGACGTTGGCCAGCACGTCGGTGGCCGTGCCCGGCGTGGCCGGCAGACGCGGCATGGCGCTGTTCAGGGGCGCGATGGCGGGCTGCACTGCGGCGTGAGGGCCGGAGGGGGACACGGTGCCGAGGGCAGGAGTACCGCTGGGGGGCCGCGTATCATCGTCCGGAGATTCCGGTCCGCGGTAGAGTGAGGCGGGGCGGTACTCGGGCACCCACAGCTTCAGCATCTGCCGCACCTCGGCATCGCCCACCGGACCGTCGGAATCCAGCCAGCGCTGCACCGAGGCATCCCAGTTGCTGCCGGGCGGATCGATCGGGCGTGACACCCGCAGTTTGGCGTGCGGGGTCGGCAGGGTCTTCTCGTTGTCGGCCAGCAGTTCTTCGTAGAGCTTTTCGCCGGGGCGCAGGCCGGTGAAGGCGATCGGAATCTCGGCTTCGGTATAGCCCGAGAGCTTGATCATCGTCCGCGCCAGATCGACGATGCGGATCGGCTGGCCCATGTCGAGCACGAAGGTTTCGCCCCCGCGCCCCATCAGGCCGGCCTGCAACACCAGCTGGGTGGCCTCGGGGATCGACATGAAGTAACGGGTGATGTCGGGATGGGTGACGGTGAGCGGGCCGCCGTTGGCGATCTGTTCGCGGAACTTGGGGATGACGCTGCCGCTGGAGCCCAGCACGTTGCCAAAGCGCACCATCACCACCGGCAGGGTGGCCATGCTGTGCAGATATTGCAGGATCATCTCGGCCAGCCGCTTGGTGGCCCCCATCACGTTGGTGGGGTTGACCGCCTTGTCGCTGGAGATGTAGACGAAGCGCTCGATCTCGAAGCGCGAGGCCACGTCGGCCAGCACCCGGGTGCCATAGGCGTTGTTGCGCACCGACTGCCAGGCGTTGCCCTCTTCCAGGATCGGTACGTGCTTGTAGGCGGCGGCGTGGTAGACGATGGTGGGCTTGTGGCGTTCGAAGGTCTCCTGCAGGCGGATGCTTTCCTTGATGTCGCCCAGCACCGGCACGACGCGCAGGGTGGGATAGGCCTTTTTCAGGTCTTCGCAGGCCCGATAGAGCGCATACTCGCTCAATTCGTAGATGACGATCTGGGCCGGCTCGAAGCGGGCGATCTGGCGGCAGAGTTCCGAGCCGATCGAGCCGCCGCCGCCGGTGACCAGCACCGACTTGCCCTGCAGCATGTGGCGCAGGCCGCCGGTGTCGAGGCTGACGGGATCACGGCCGAGGAGGTCGTCGACCTCGACGTAGCGGATCTGCGAGACCTTGACCTGCCCGCTCATCAGCTCCTGCACGTCGGGGATGACCAGCAGCTTGACGTGGGCGCGCTCGCACAGCTCGAAGACGCGCCGGCGGGTGGCATGGTTGGTGGCACCGACAGCCAGTACCGCATGCTTGCAGTTGCTGTCGCGGGTGATCGGTTCCAGCTCTTCCCAGCTGCCCAGGATGCGTACCCCGCCGAGCTGGCGGCCGACCTTGTTCGGGTTGTCGTCGAGCACGCCGATCACATACCAGTAGGGGTTGCGGTTCAGCTCGTCGATCAGCGACAGGGCGGCGGTGCCAGCGCCCAGCAGGAGTACGGGCTGGGGCTCGACCCCCTTCTTGCCCATGGCCTTTTCCTTCCACCAGCGGTAAAAGAGCCGGCCGGCACACATGAACAGGATCAGCAGCAGCGGGTTGAGGAAATAGAGCGAGCGCGGCACGCCCAGCCCGTTGCGCCAGAGCAGCAGCAGGATCGGAATGATGAGCGCCGAGGTGCCCACCGCCATCGCGATCAGCCGCATGTCGTGGATCGAGGCATAGCGCCAGATGCCGCGGTACAGGCCGAAGTAGACGAAACAGCCGACCTGCACCGCCAGTACGGCCGGCAGCGTCTGGAACAGCAGGATCTGGGTCGAGCGGTCCAGATCGAAGTTCCAGCGCAGTGAGAAGGTGAAGCTCCAGACCAGGGCCGCCACGATGATGTCGTGACCGATGGCAATGAAGGTTCGAGGATTGACGTTGAACAATCTCATGATCGGGAAGCGGATTCCTCACGTCCGGCGCCCAGGCGCCAGGCAAGCAGCAGCAACGGCAGATAGGCGATGGCCGCAATCAGGGCTGCGTGATCGGGGTACATGACGGCCAGAAAAGCGGCCGGCAGCAGCCAGAACAGATTGATCCGGCAGTATACAAGTGTGGCCCGGTGGTGACTGGCGTAATACCTACTCAGGCGCTGGTAGGCGTGGCTACGATGCGGCGTGCCGGGATTCTCGCCACGAAAAAGGCGGCGCAGCAGCGTCACCGTTGCGTCGGTGATGAAGGCGGCCCCCAGGATCAGCCAGGTCCACAGCGGCAGCACCATGCGGGCAGAGGGCAGAGGGGCGGGATCGGCGGCCAGCTGGTGGCCGGCGTGCACGGCGAGGCCCAGGTCCAGTGCCGCCACCGCCAGGATCACGAAGCCCAGGAACAGGCTGCCGGCGTCGCCCATGAAGATCGAGGCAGGGGCCCAGTTGTGCACCAGAAAGCCGGCCACGGCCGCCGCCACCACCAGGCTGAGCAGCGACAGCGGATGGGTGAAGGGACTGGCCAGCAGCAGTCCGCCGACGGGCACCTGCCAGACCGGGCCAGCCTCGCCGTGCAGGGGCAGCATCAGGCTGCGCAGGAGCACGCCGGCCAGCAGCATGAACAGCGCCTGGCTGCCGGCGATGCCGTCGATGCCGTCCATGAAGTTGAAGAGGTTGATCCACCAGATGCAGCCGGTGGCCAGCACGGCCAGCAGGGCATGATGCAGCATCATGGGCAGCATCTGGCCGGCCGTTGCGGCCTCGGCCGGCGTGCCGGCCTGGCCGAGCAGGGGCCAGAGCAGCCCGACACCGGTCTGCAACACGTTCTGGCTGGCGGGGCCCTGCCCGCCCGCACACCAGAACAGCAGGCCGGTGGCCAGTGCCTGCGCCATCAGCCGGTCGCGTACCCGCAGCGGTTTGCGGTCGTCCAGGAAGCCGGTGGCGGCCAGCACCAGCGCCGCCGCCAGTACCGGGATGGCCAGGGAAGCCGCCAGGCCCAGCGCCTCGCGGTCCTGCCCCAGCCCGGCGGCCTGGCCTGGAGCGACGGGAGCTGGCCAGAGGGGGGGCACGCCGGCGGGTAGCCAGGCCAGCCCGGCGGCCACCAGCGTCAGACCGGCCAGGCTGGCGATGACCACGGCCGCGCCGCCACCGCGCGGTGTGGGCAGCGTGTGGGAGGAGCGGTGGTTGGGCAGATCCTGCAGACCCCAGGCCGATGCGTGGCTGATGATGAGGCCGGTCAGCCACCAGGCAAGGGCAGCGACCAGCACGAGAATCATCAAAAGTGTGAGAGACAGCATCGAAGCCTTCCTTGGAGGTGGGTGTTAGGCGCTGGCCGGACCGCAACACCCCTTATACTTGCACGATTATGCGCCTGCTCTGTCCGGGGACTGCTGCGTCTCTCCTGATGCACAGCCGGCGGGCAGGCCCTTCCATTGCAAGGATACCGAGTACATGATTCTAGTGACAGGCGGAGCCGGCTTCATCGGTTCGAACTTCGTGCTGGACTGGCTGGCAGGCAGTGACGAGCCGGTCGTCAACGTCGACAAACTCACCTACGCCGGCAACCGCCAGAACCTGGCTTCGCTCGACGGCAACCCCGCGCATCACTTCGAGCAGGTCGACATCTGCGACCGGGCCGCCATCGATGCCCTGCTGGCCAAATACCAGCCGCGTGCCATCGTCCACTTTGCCGCCGAAAGTCATGTCGACCGTTCCATCCATGGCCCGGCCGAGTTCGTCCAGACCAACATCGTCGGCACCTTCACCCTGCTGGAGGCTGCCCGCCAGTACTGGGGCCAGCTGCAGGGCGAGGCGCACGATGCCTTCCGTTTCCTGCATGTCTCCACCGACGAGGTCTACGGCTCGCTGAGCGAGACCGATCCGCAGTTCACCGAGACCACGCCCTACCAGCCCAACAGCCCGTATTCGGCCAGCAAGGCGGGGTCCGACCACCTGGTGCGTGCCTATTTCCACACCTATGGCATGCCGGTGCTCACCACCAACTGCTCGAACAACTACGGCCCCTATCACTTCCCCGAGAAGCTGATCCCGCTGGTCATCACCAACGCGCTGGCCGGCAGGAACCTGCCCATCTACGGTGATGGCAAGAACATCCGCGACTGGCTGTTCGTCAAGGATCACTGCAGCGCGATCCGTCGCGTGCTCGAAGCCGGCAAGCCGGGCGAGACCTACAACGTCGGCGGTCACAACGAAAAGACCAACATCGACATCGTGCGCCAGATCTGCCGCCTGCTCGACGAGCTGAAACCCGATGCGGCCGGCTCCTACGAACGCCTCATCACCTTCGTCAAGGACCGCCCCGGCCACGACCGCCGCTATGCCATCGACGCGGCCAAGATCGAGCGCGAGCTGGGCTGGAAGCCGGCCGAAACCTTCGAGACCGGCATCCGCAAGACCGTGCAGTGGTATCTGGACAACCAGGCGTGGGTGGCGGCCGTGCAGTCGGGCGCTTACCGCGACTGGATCGATCACAACTACAAGGATCGCACCGGCGAGGCCGGCGCGGCCAAGGCATGAGACCATGAAAGGCATCATCCTCGCCGGTGGTTCCGGCACCCGGCTCTATCCCGTCACGCAGGCCGTCTCGAAGCAGCTGCTGCCCATCTACGACAAGCCGATGATCTACTATCCGCTGTCGTGCCTGATGCTGGCCGGCATCCGCGAGATCCTGATCATCTCCACCCCGCAGGACACGCCGCGTTTCGAGCAGCTGCTGGGTGATGGCAGCCGCTGGGGCATCCAGCTGTCCTATGCGGTGCAGCCCTCGCCCGATGGCCTGGCCCAGGCCTTCGTCATCGGCGAATCCTTCATCGGCAACGATGCCTGCGCGCTGGTGCTGGGCGACAACATCTTCTATGGCCATGCGCTTGGTGACGATCTGGCCGAAGCCGGCCGCCAGGAGCAGGGCGCCACGGTCTTTGCCTACCGGGTGCATGACCCCGAGCGCTATGGCGTGGTCGAGTTCGATGCCGATGGCAAGGCGGTCAGCCTCGAAGAGAAGCCCGTCAAGCCCAAGAGCCGCTACGCCGTCACCGGCCTGTACTTCTACGACAACGATGTGGTCGAGATCGCCCGCAACCTCAAGCCGTCGGCGCGGGGCGAGCTGGAGATCACCGATGTCAACCAGCGCTATCTGGAAGCGGGCAAGCTGCACGTGAAGACCATGGGCCGTGGCTATGCCTGGCTGGATACCGGCACCCAGGAATCGTTGATCGAGGCCTCGATGTTCGTGCGCACGATCGAGAAACGCCAGGGCCTGAAGATCTGCTGCCCCGAGGAAGTGGCCTTCCGCAAGGGCTACATCAGCGCCGAGAAGCTGGCCGAGCTGGCCGAGCCGCTGAAGAAGAGCGGCTATGGCCAATACCTGCAAACGATTCTGACTGAACGGATTTTCTGATTCGATGAAACGCATTGACACCGCGCTGCCCGACGTCTTCCTGATCGAGCCCAAGGTCTTCGGCGACAGCCGGGGCTATTTCTTCGAGAGCTTCAACCAGCGCGTCTTCGACGAGATGGCCGGCGAGCACGTCAATTTCGTTCAGGACAACCAGTCGCGCTCGGCCAGGGGCGTGCTGCGTGGCCTGCACTATCAGATCCAGCAGGCTCAGGGCAAGCTGATCCGGGTGCTGGAAGGTGCCATCTTCGATGTGGCCGTCGACCTGCGCAAGGGCTCGCCCACCTTCGGCCAGTCGGCCGGTTTCATCCTGTCGGCCGAGAACAAGCGCATGGCCTGGATCCCGCCGGGCTTCGCCCATGGCTTCCTGTCGCTGGAAGACGGGACCACGGTGGCCTACAAGGCCAGCGACTTCTATGCACCGGCTCATGAGCGTTCGCTGCTGTGGAGCGACCCGGTGCTGAAGATCGAGTGGCCGCTCGATCAGGTGGGAGGCCCCGATGCCATCCTGGTCTCCGACAAGGACCGGATCGGCAAGCCCCTGGCCGAGGCCGATGTCTACGCCTGAACCTTCGGACGCCGGTCGCAGGCTGTCCGGCATCCCCTCATGATCTCCGGCCCCCGCTCATCCGGGGGCCTTCTGCTGTTTGCGAGGAACACAATGAAATTCGTGGTGACAGGAACGACCGGCCAGGTGGGCTGGGAACTGATCCGCGCCCTGCAGCCGCTGGGCGAGGTGGTGCCGGTGTCGATCGACGAGCTCGATCTGACCGACGCCGAAGCCACCCGTGCGCTGCTCGACCGGGTGCGTCCCGATGTTGTCGTCAATCCGGCGGCCCACACGGCCGTCGACAAGGCCGAGTCCGATCCGAAAGAGGGCGAGCTGGCCCGTGTGCTGAATGCCGAGGTGCCGGGCGTGCTGGCCGACTGGTGCAAGCAGAACGATGCGCTGCTCGTGCATTACTCGACCGACTATGTTTTCAATGGCGAAGGTACGCGGCCGTGGCAGGAAGATGATCCGACCGAGCCGCTCAACCATTACGGCGTCACGAAGCGGGCGGGTGAAGAGGCCATCCAGCGCTCGGGATGTCAGCATCTGATCCTGCGTACCTGCTGGGTGTACTCGCTGCATGGTGGCAACTTCCTGAAGACGATGGTTCGCCTGGCGGCCAGCCGCGATCACCTGAAAGTGGTGGGCGATCAGGTCGGCGTCCCGACGCCTGCTTCCTTCATCGCCGACGTGACGGCCCAGCTGATCCGTCGCCGGAGCATCGATCCGAAGCTGGCCGACTGGTCCGGCATCCTGAACCTGGCGCCGTCCGGGGAAACCACCTGGTACGGCTATGCGAAGGAAGGGCTGGAGACGCTGCACCGGATGACCGTGGCTGCCGGTGAAAACGCGGCCGCCCGCCCGCGTCCCGAGTGGCAGGTGCCGCGCATGCCGACGATGGAAGCCATTCCGGCCAGCGAGTTTCCGGTGCCCAGCAAGCGGCCCAGCAACTCACGGCTCAACCTCTCGCGCATCGAGCAGGTGTGGGGGCTGAAGATGCCGGCCTGGGACGAGCTGCTGAAAACCGTGCTGCGCGACGCCTGAGCGGTCGTCCGTTCAGCGCGTGCGCGTTGAGGCGGTCTCGGTGCGATAAAGCTCGGCCAGTGCCGCCTGCATCGTCAGCGGCGGCTGCCAGTCGAACTGCGCGCAAAAGGGCTGGCTGTCCACTTCCAGCGAACCGGCCAGGCGTTGCCAGATGGCTTCCCTGCCCGCCAGCCGGGCCAGGCCGCCCAGCAGGGCTGGGGGCAGCGGCAGCAGCCGTGCCGGCTTGCCGGCGGCCGCAGCAATGGCGCGAATCAGCGCTGGGGTCGAGAGCGCTGGGCCATCACTGAGGTGGTAGATGCCGCTGCCCCGGGGGGCGGGCGTGGCCAGCACGCGCTCGATGGCGCTGCTCAGGTTGTGCACCGACAGAAAGCTGCGCGCATTGGCCACGCGGCCCAGCGGCAGGGGCAGACCGCTGGCCGCCAGCTTCAGCAGTGCGGCAAAATTGGCCTTCACGCCGGGGCCATACACCAGCGGTGGCCGGATGATGGTGATCGCCATCCCGTCGGGCTGCTGGCGCAACTGCCGCATCAGCAGGTGCTCGCCGGCCAGCTTGGCCACCCCATAGCAGTCCTCCGGGCGGGGAGCGTCGCTGGCGCGCAGCGGCTGGCCCGGCAGTGACCATTCTCCGGCCGCCTTGATCGAGCTGAGAAAGATGAAGCGGGCCACGCCGGCGTGCGCGGCCGCCCGTGCCAGCTGGCGCGTGCCACGTACATTCACCTGCCATAAGCGCTGGCGGGCCGCGCGGTCGCTGCCCAGCGGCACGTGGGCGATGCCCGCCCCGTGGATGACGGCCCGCGCCCCGGCCAGCAGTGCGCTCCAGTCCGGGCTGCGACCGGTGCCGGGGTGGGGCAGCACCTCCAGCTGCCCGGGCGCCGGGCGTTCGCCCGCCTGGGGCATGACCGCACTGGCGCGGGGGGCTTCGGCATCCACGTGGCCAAAGCGGCCGGGGTCGCGGGTGATGGCGCGCACGTCGTGACCGGCGGCCAGCAGGGCAGGGATCAGCGCCTGGCCAATGAAGCCTCCGGCGCCGGTGACGACGATCGGGCCGCTTTGCCCTGGGGTAGACGTGGCCGGGATGCCCGGCGCGGCAGGGGGGGGGGTCATCGCAGTAGAATGATTCATCGGGACATTGTAATTTTCTGCGTGTATCCGGTGGCAAAAAGGGGCGGGGCAGGGCATGATCCATTCCGCAACCGCTGCCGCCGGTCTGCGAGCGGTGTTCCTGTTCCATTCCGTCGTCCGTCCCGTGGCCTGCCCGCGGGCGCGTGTCCGTGCAAGACCAGCTGTCCGTTCCGCCCAGGCCGGGGCCCTGCCCGCCTGCAGGCCGGCCATCGGTTGCTGCATGCCGGGGCCGTGCCGGTGCTCGCAGGGGCGCTCGTCATCATGAGAGACTGTGCTGCCATGATCGCCAACAACCTGCCGCCTGCCACTGCTCCCCAGGTCAGTGCTGCCATTTTCAAGGCCTACGACGTGCGAGGCATCGTCGGGACGGCGCTCACCGAAGAGGCCGTCTCGGCCATTGGCCTGGTGCTGGGTGCGCGTGCACGGGCTGCCGGCATTGCGTCGGTGGTCATTGGACGTGATGGCCGGCTCTCGGGGCAGGCACTGGCGGATGCGCTGGCTGCCGGGTTGTGCGCCGCCGGGGTTGACGTGATCGATGTGGGGATGGTGCCGACACCGGTGGTCTACTTTGCCACCGTGCTGACCGGCTCGGGCACCGGTGTGGCGGTTACCGGCAGCCATAATCCGCCCGAGTACAACGGCCTGAAGATGATGCTGGGTGGCAGCACGCTGCATGGTGACGACATCCGCGACATCGCCGCCACCCTGGCCGATCCGGCGCGTTATGCAGCCCTCTTTGCGTCCCGGCCGGGCACGCGCAGCTTTCGCGACGTGGTGCCCGACTACATCGCCCGCATCACCGGCGACGTGAAGCTGGCCCGGCCGCTGAAAGTGGTGGTCGATGCCGGCAACGGCGTGGCCGGGGCGGTGGCGCCGGCACTGCTGCGGGCGCTGGGCATTGCCGAGCTGACCGAGCTGTATTGCGAGGTTGACGGCCACTTTCCCAACCACCACCCCGATCCGGCCCACCCCGAAAACCTGCGCGATCTGGCGCGGATGGTGGCCGAGACCGGGGCCGATATCGGCCTGGCCTTCGATGGTGACGGCGACCGGCTGGGCGTGGTCACGCCGTCCGGGCAGATGATCTTCCCCGACCGGCAGCTGATGCTGTATGCCGAATCGGTGCTGGCCGGGCAGCCAGGCGCCACCATCATCTACGACATCAAGTGCACCCGCAATCTGGCACCATGGATCCGTCAGCGCGGCGGTCAGCCGCTGATGTGGCGTACCGGCCATTCGCTGGTCAAGGCCAAGATGAAGGAAACCGGGGCGGCGCTGGCAGGTGAGATGAGCGGGCACATCTTCTTCAACGATCGCTGGTATGGCTTTGACGATGGCCTCTACACGGCGGCTCGCCTGCTGGAGATCCTCGCCCGTCATCCGGCACCGGGGGCCCTGCTGGAGGGGTTGCCCGATGCCCCGGCCACGCCCGAGTTGCAGATCCAGGTGGGCGAGGGTGAAAACCACGCGCTGATCGAGGCCCTGCAGCAGCAGGCCCGTTTCGAGGGCGCCACCGAGGTCATCACCATCGACGGCTTGCGGGTGGAGTACCCTGACGGTTTTGGCCTGGTGCGTGCCTCCAACACCACACCGGTGCTGGTGCTGCGCTTCGAGGCCGACACGCCCGAGGCACTGGCGCGCATCAAGCAACAGTTCCGTGCTGCCGTGCTGGGCATCCGTGGAGACGTGCAGGTTCCGTTCTGATGACGACAACGCCCCCTGATGTCGCCCCCAGCCTGGCGCGCCGGTTCTACAGTCTGGGCTGGCACCTGGCCACGCCGCTGATCACCGGCTATCTGCTCTATCGCAGCCTGCGCCAGCCGGAATACCGCCAGCACTGGGGGGAGCGTTTTGGCCACTGGCCGCCGCCCGATTCCAGCGCCGACATCCACAGCTTCCATACCGGACTGGTGCGGCCGTTGTGGGTACATGCCGTGTCGTTGGGCGAAACGGCGGCCGTGCTGCCGCTGGTGCGTCAGTGCGCGGCCGCCTGGCCCGAGGTGCCGATCCTGCTCACCCACGGCACACCCACCGGCCGCAGTACCGGCGAGCTGCGCCTGCAGGATCTGCGCGGCCGGCTGGCCCAAAGCTATCTGCCTTACGACATGCCGGGGGCCATCAACCGCTTTTTCGATTACTGGAACCCGGCAGTGGGCCTGATCGTCGAGACCGAGGTCTGGCCCAATCTGGTGGCCATTGCCAACCAGCGCGGGGTGCCGCTGGCCGCCGTCAATGCCCGCCTCTCGCCCAAATCCTTCAGCCGTGGCCAGCGTTTTCGCCGCCTGATCGAGCCGGCTGTCAGGGGCTATTCGATGATCGTCGCCCAAACCCAGGACGATGCAGAACGCATCGCTCAGCTGGGCCAGCGTCCGGCTCATGTCACCGGCAACCTCAAATTCGATCAGCCCGCCGACTTCGTACTCCAGGTACGTGGCCGGGGCTGGCGTCAGCGCTTTGGCAACCGGCTGGTGGTGCTGGCAGCCAGCACCCGTGAGGGCGAAGAGGCCCTGGTGCTGGAAAGCTGGCGACAGGCGTTGCGCAAGCGCACGCCCGGAGCCGATGGGCAGGATGGGCGCTTGCCGCCGATGCTCATCATCGTGCCGCGCCACCCCAACCGCTTCGAGACCGTGGCCCGCCTCATCACGCGCTACACCGGGCGACCACCGCTGCACCGCCATGCGCTCAACGATCCCGAAGCCGATTTCTCTGATTGCGGGGTGCTGTTGGGGGATTCGATGGGTGAAATGCAGGCGTGGTATGCCAGTGCGGATGTGACGGTGATGGGGGGGTCGCTGTTGCCCTTCGGTTCGCAGAACCTGATCGAAGCGAACGCGGCCGGTTGTCCGGTGGTGCTGGGGCCATCGGTCTACAACTTCCAGCAGGCGGCGGATGCCTCCATCCTGTTCAGCGCCTCCATCCAGGTGGAAAACCCCAAGGAGGCGATTCCGGTGGCGCTGGAGCTGGCCAACGATCCGGCCCGCCGTGGAGCCATGTCGGCCGCCGGCATCGCCTTTGCCCAGGCCCATCGCGGTTCGCTGGAACGCACCCTCGACGCGCTGGCGCCGCTGCTCAGCCAGGCACTGGGCAAGCCTGCCGTCCCTCTGGTGACGACCGCTCCACCTACGCAAGGCACGTGAATCAGTAGCGCGGCACGCCCGTATCCACCTCGCGCGACCAGGCGTCGATGCCACCGATCAGGTCATGCACCTGAGCAAAACCATGGTGCATCAGCAGCCGGGCCGCCTGCAGGCTGCGCACGCCGTGGTGGCAGATGCAGACCACGGGCCGCTGCGGATCAAGGCGATGCAGGCCCGAGGGCAATTCACCCAGCGGCAGATGATGGGAGTCGGGCAGGCAGGCCAGCTCGAACTCCCATTCCTCGCGTACATCCAGCAACAGTGGCCGGGCCGCGGCGGGTTCGGCCAGCCACTCGGCCAGCTGGGCAGGGCTCAGGCGGGTCACGGGCTCAGAACCGGAAGTGATTGGGCATCGGGAAGCCCCTGAGCATCGGCACCATCGTCTCGAACAGGTCGTCGGCGTGCAGATTGCCGTCGGCCTGACGGGTGTAGAGGCGGGCTTCCATCACCGGCGCCTCTCCCACATAGCAGAACAGCCGCCCACCGGGCTTGAGCCGTCCCAGAAAGTCATCAGGGGGCAGCGCCAGCCCACCCGAAAATACGATCACATCCCAGCGGGCATCGGCATCGGCCAGCGCCTGGCGGCCGTCGCCGGTGTGCAGGTCCAGCTGGTCGAAGCCGGCCCGCATCAGCTGGGTGGCTGCCTGCCGGGCCAGTTGCGGATCGATCTCCCAGCTGCTGATCCGGTCGGTGACATGCGCCATCAGCGCCGTGGCATAGCCCGATCCGGTGCCGATTTCCAGCACCGTCTCGCCGGGGTGCAGCGCCAGTGCCTGCAACATCCGCGCGTCCAGCTTGGGGGCCAGCATCACCTGGCCACTGCGATACTCGGGCGTGTCGAGCGGGATCTCGGTGTCGGCAAACGCCAGGCCCTCGTAGCGGGCAGGCACGAACAGTTCGCGCGGCACCCGCTCCAGGATGTCGAGCACGGCCGCATCGTTCACCCGCCACGGGCGGACCTGCTGTTCGATCATGTTGAAACGGGCTTGCTCGATGTTCATGGCGGGCAACGTCAAAAAGGTCAGGGTGAGTCGGGCTGACGGGGGGCGCACGGGCTGAACGGCCGTTCGCCCGCGGGCCGGGGAGGCACGGCAGGTGCGTCAGGCCGACGCAAGGTCATCAACACCAGCGCCGTGTGGTGACGGATGAAATTGTGGGGCGTCACCATCGGGTCGGCACATTGTCCCACCGAATGATCCCAGATCAGCTTCATCACCATCGGCGAAATCAGCAGGTGTACGGCCACATCCAGGTCGGGGGGCGTGTGAAACTCCTGCCGTTCGACGCCACGCTGCAACAGCTGGCGGATGATGTTGTGGCTGACGGACGCCACCTCGTCGTTGAAAAAGCGGGCAATTTCGGGAAAGTTGCCGGCCTCGCTCACGATCAGCTTGATGATGCCACTGATGGCCGGCTGGCTGAAACAGTGCCACCAGCCCTCCAGCACTTCGGTCAGCAGTTCTTCGCTGCTGCCCGTGGCCTGCTCGACACGCGTACGAAACTCTTCGATCAGCGGCACGAACTTCAGCCGGACCACGGCCTTGAACAGGTCTTCCTTGCCGGCGTAATAGAGATAGAGCGTGCCCTTCGACACGCCAGCCCGGGCGGCCACGTCATCAAGGCGGGCCGCGGCATACCCGCGGGCCACGAAGACCTCGGCAGCGGCATCCAGCAGCTCGGAAGGCCGGTGCTCCTTGCGGCGCTCCCAGGTGCGGCAGGTACGCG
This sequence comes from Lautropia sp., assembly GCA_030532425.1. GTDB lineage: Bacteria > Pseudomonadota > Gammaproteobacteria > Burkholderiales > Burkholderiaceae_E > Lautropia. The sequence continues at coordinate 39,102 of JAUNLD010000016.1, forward strand.
CAGGCTTGGCAGGCGGGGTGGTGTGGAGTGTCGTCAAGATCAGATTTATTAATGACTGTCAAGTCATCAATATACGATCAAATGGACTTTCCGTCAATTTGACGACGTTTGCAGGATGTTGAAACCCCCTTGGCGCCTGATCCTGGCCTGCGGGCGGCGTGTCTGACGACGCTGCATCGCCGCCCGCGTGTCTGCTGGCCGCCGGAGCGCTGGGGCGGCGGGTGGGTCAGCGTTCGTCCGGTGTGTCCGGTGCGCTTGCCCGTGCCGCCCGCGCCTGCTGCCTTGCCTGCCACCAGGCATCCAGCTTGCGGAACAGCCAGCCACGTGGCTGCTGGATGCCGGTGCGCACATAGTCCACCGTCAGCGGGTCGACCAGGAAGTTCATCTGCAGCCGGCGGGCCGAATCCTGCCCCAGAAACAGCAAGCGGTCACCGGGGCGCAGCTCGATGTCGGGGGCGGGCAGCAGGATGCGCTCACCGCGACGTGACAGCATCACGGCCACCGCCCGCAGCGGGGTTTCGTGATCGCGGGGGTCGCGCAGGATCTGCCGGATGGTCAGGGCCTTGCCGCCGCGGTTGCGAAAGAAGGCGTTGAACAGCCCGGGCTGGGTGGGGTCGCAGTGAAAGGCCCAGTTGCGCGGCGCGGCATTGCCGACGGTGGCCATGATCTGCTCGATCACCAGGCTGGCAGACGTGCTGCCCTGCTGCCGGATCAGGTTGATGAAATCCCCCAGCAGCGGTGTCTTCAGCGTCTGCAGGATCTCGCGCACGATCAGCTCCGACTGCTCGAAGCGCAGATTGGCGCGGGCCGCATCGATCAGCAGCCGGTCAGAGGTCTGGTTCTGCCGGATGATGACGAAGATGTTCGGGTTGATCCGGCGGGCGATGGTGGCCACACTCAGGTTGATGGTGTCGTTGTTGGTGCCGGCCACCAGGACGCTGGCACGGGCCACCCCGGCCGCCCGCAGCGAGCCTTCCGAGTTGTCCCCCATCAGCAGCCGTGCCTCGCGGGCCAGCGACGGCTCGGGGTCGATGGCCCGCCATGGCACGCCTGCCTCGTCCAGCGTGGCCGAAATCGCCTGACCAAAGCGGCCATACCCGATCAGCACCCAGCGGCCCTTGGGCAGATTGATCCGGGTGGGAATCGGTGAGCCGGGTGCCGCCGTCACCCAGTCTTCCAGGCGCAGCACCTCGGGGGCGGCAATGTCCAGCGACAGGTTGGTGGCCAGCACCTGGAAAGGATTGATCGAATGCACGTCACCAAAGCTGGTGAGGTTGCTGATGCCATCGGCCTCGATCACCCGTGCAATCACCGTGATGTCATCACGCAGCAGCTTGGCGCCGATGGCAATGGTCTGATTGGCGTTTTCCTTGCTGGTGAGCGCGATCACCCCCCGGCAGGCCGGGCGGTGGATGCCGGCATCCTTCAGCGCGGCCGGGTGCGTGGCGTCTGCCACCAGGATCAGCGGCGGGATCAGGAACTTGTTCAGCGCAAAGCGTGTGGCCCGCTCCTCGTCCACCTCGATCACCACCAGCCGGTGGCCCAGCTGGTCCAGTGCCCGTGCCAGTGCCAGCGCACTGCGTCCGGCCCCGCACAGCACAAAGAAACGGTCGGACAGCCGGCTGATCTGCCAGCGGAACACGTGGCGCGCCACCGCCCGCCGGAAGGTCTGGTCGGTGGTCATGGCAAACACCGAACCCAGCGTATAGGTCCAGGCCACCACCGACAGATAGATCGAAATAATCAGCCAGGCCCGTTGCGGTTCGGAGAAGGGGTAGGGCAGCTCACCAAAGCCGATGGTGGTGGCCGTATAGCTGATGACATAGGTGGCGTGGAAAAAGCCCATCTGCCACGGCTTGCCGTCGGGGTCCACGCCGGGTGCAAAGGCCAGGCCAAAGATCGACACGGCATAGACGGTGATCAGCAGGATCAGCGGCACCCGCAGGCGCCGCAAGATCATATAGATCACATCAATCATGCGGGGGCTCGCCTTAGCGGGTCTGGCGCAGGGTTTCGCCGATCAGCAGGCAGACCGACACCAGATTGGCCAGCAGCGCCCCGCCCGAGAGCGAGACGATGATGCTGATGTTCTCGCCCATCACCGGGGTGTTGCTGAAATGCACCACCCACATCCACACCAGGGCGGCCGCCGACAGTTGCAGCGTGGCCACCAGGCTGGTGGCCAGATGCGTGGCCCCCAGCTGCGTGCGATCACCAAACTTGATGAGCAGCGTGATGATGTTGATGACGATGGCGATGAACAGCTCGGTCGGATGATGAAATTCCGGGCGGTCGATTTCGCCCAGGAAAAAGCCGAAATTCAGCGTACAGGCCAGGATCGTGAAGAAGGCAAAGACGACTTTTTCGAGATTCACGCAATGCTCCGCAGCAGCAGACCAGGGAGGGCAGGGCCATGTCATGCCATGCAACAGGGGGCCTGCGCACGGCACCGGGGGCCGACGGGCAGGGCCAGGCATGAGGCCTCACATGTCGCCGATGGTACGCCAGGCTTTAACGAAGGTGAACCCGGCCGGCCGGAGATCCCTCAGGGCCGGAACGGTGGGGGGCTGGCCTGAAGCGCGTAAAAATGATGCAGCGGCCCGCTGCCATGCCCCACCTGCAGGGCATCCGCATGCGCCAGCGCCTCGTGCACATAGCGCTTGGCCTGCCGCACCGCCTCAACCAGTCCCAGGCGGGGCCACAGCGCCGCAATGGCCGACGACAGGCTGCACCCCGTGCCGTGCCCGTGGCGGGTGTCCAGCCGGGGGGCGTGCAGGGCCAGTACCTGGCCGTCGGGGCTGCTGAGCAGGTCGACCGCCTCGCCGCCGGGCAGATGCCCGCCCTTCAGCAGCACATGGGGTACCCCCAGGGCATGCAATGCGGGCAGGCAGGCATGCATCCCTGCCAGATCGGCCGGCGGCCTCGTGCCCAGCAGCAGCCCGGCCTCGCGCAGGTTCGGTGTCAGCAGCGACACCTGTGGCAGCAGCTGCGCACGGATCCGCGCGACATCGCCCTCATCCATCAGGCGCCGGTCGGTACTGGCAATCATCACCGGGTCGAACACCACAAAGGGGGGGCGCACCCGCGCCAGCCGCTGTGCCACCGCCTCGGCAATACCCGCATTGGCCACCATGCCGATCTTGACGGCCGCCACCGCCACGTCGTCAAAGACCGCATCCAGCTGGGCGCCCACCAGCGCTGGCGTCACCGGGGCCACCGCCTGCACCGCCTGCGTATTCTGGGCGATCACCGCCGTCACCACCGCCATCCCGTAGGCCCCCAGTGCGCCGAACACCTTCAGGTCTGCCTGGATGCCGGCCCCGCCGGTGGGGTCGGTGCCGGCAATCGACAACACGTTGGGAATGGCCTGGCTAGGGGTGGATGACGCAGGGCAAGACGACATGATGACAGGAAGCGGGATCGGAAAAACGTGCCGAAGCACGCCAGAAAAGCAGCGGAAGCCTACCCCGGCCCGCCGGGGGCCCCGCTACCGGGGAAAGACCTGATACGGCTGCTGCAACGGCAATGATAGGATGCCCGCCCATATTTATCCCCTCCTTCTTCCGCCGAGAATCCTGATGAGCCTGTCAGTGCCCGCAAGTCCGGCTCGCCCTGAGGGCAGCCGTCCCCGCATCCCCAACGTGCTTACCATCGCCGGGGTCGACCCCAGCGGCGGAGCCGGCGTGCTGGCCGACGTCAAGACCTTCTCGGCCCTGGGGGCCTACGGCTGTGCCGTCATCTGCGCACTCACCGCCCAGAACACCCGGGCCGTCACCGGCATCCAGGGGGTACCCACCGATTTCATCCGCCTGCAGATCGACACCCTCTACGACGACGTCCGCATCGACGCCCTCAAGATCGGCATGCTGGGCACCGCCCCCGTAGCCCGCGCCGTGGCCGATGCCCTGCTGGCGCAGCAGGCACGGGCCGCCCTGGGCCCGGTCGTGCTCGATCCGGTCATGGTCTCGAAGGGGGGCGACGTGCTGCTGGCCCCGGACGCCATCCAGATGCTGCGCGAAGCTGCACTGCCCCTGGCCACCGTCATCACCCCCAACCTGCCCGAAGCCGGGCTGTTGCTGGGGCAGGGCAGCCCGGACAATGTGGCCGACATGCGCCGTGCCGCCGAGCGCCTGCGCCGCCTGCTGCCCGACGAGGGCCAGCGCTGGGTGCTGCTCAAGGGCGGCCACCTGCCGGGCGGCCTGATCGACCTGCTCTTCGATGGCGACCGGATGATCGAGCTGCCGGGCGAGCGCGTCGACACCCCCAACCTGCACGGCACCGGCTGTACCCTGGCAGCCGCCGTCGCTGCACTGCTGCCGCAGCGTGCCGACGTGCCCACCGCCGTCACCGAGGCCCGCGACTACCTGTTCGGAGCGCTGCGCGCCTCGGCCCTGCTACAGGTGGGGCGCCGCGTCGACGGCAAGGGCCACGGCCCCGTCCACCACTTCCACCGGCTCTGGCGCAGCTGATTTCCCGGCACGCGCGCCATCCTGGCCGTGCCGTGGGGCAGCCATGCCCCGGCAGAATTGCCTCCCCCTGCGGGCATGCTGGCATAATTTCCTGCACAGGGCATCCACCAGCACCCGCCGGGGGATGCCCTGGGGCCGTGGGCCAGCCCGCGCCGCATCGCCGTTCGCACCGGCTGCGCAGACGCAGGCATCCCCGATCCGCCCCCTTATCCTCCGGCCCCCGCCCGCGCGCTGTCCGCACCAGCACGCCTGCTCATGCGGTCGGGCCGGTCTTTCTTGGTTTCACTGATGTCGCGCACGTGCATCAGTTCTTGCAGGACAACAACGCCATGGCACTGCCCAATCACGAGGGAAAGCAGGTTCCCCACGTCGTCTTCCACACCCGCGTCGGTGACGCCTGGCAAGACATCAGCACCGATGACCTGTTCAAAGGCAAGACCGTCATCGTCTTCTCGCTCCCCGGCGCCTTCACGCCCACCTGCTCGTCCACCCACCTGCCGCGCTACAACGAACTGGCCGCCGTCTTCAAGGCCAATGGCGTCGACGACATCCTCTGCATCTCCGTCAACGACACCTTCGTCATGAACGCCTGGAAAGCCGATCAGGATGCCGCCAACATCAAGGTCATCCCCGATGGCAACGGCGAATTCACCGACGGCATGGGCATGCTCGTCGGCAAGGAAAATCTTGGATTCGGCAAGCGCTCGTGGCGCTACTCGATGCTCGTCGTCGACGGCACGGTGAAGAAGATGTTCATCGAACCGGAAAAGGAAGGCGACCCCTTTGAAGTGTCCGACGCCGACACCATGCTGCGCTACCTCAAGCCCGACTTCAAGGAGCAGCCCTCGGTCGCCATCTTCACCAAACCCGGTTGCCCCTTCTGCGCCAAGGCCAAGGCCCTGCTCACCGAAAAAGGCTATGGCTTCGAGGAAATCGTCCTCGGCAAGGACGCCACCACCGTCGGCCTGCGCGCCGTCTCGGGGCGCGCCACCGTGCCGCAAGTCTTCATCGGCGGTCAGCACATCGGCGGCAGCGACGATCTGGAAGCCCATTTCGCCAGGGGCTGATCGGGGTACCCGTTCGGGATAAGGTCGCCTCAGCCGCATTAACAAAAACGGCCGGCTGATCCGCATGCCCGTTCGGGCTAGGCCGGCGGGTGGCTGCCGGCTGGTGATCCCAAAGGCCGGCCCACACGCATCGGGGATACGCTGAAGGACGGCTTCTGCGTATCCCCTGCATTCTTCGGCCCCGTCCGGGGCCGCATCGGCTGACACGGCCAGCCCGGGCCGGGCCACATCGAGTAACCCGGCCAGCGCAGGCAACCGCCTTCAGGGCGCGGTTGCGGCCACGGCCGATTGCCAGTACCGGTACTGCCCGGTGGCACCCGGTGCCGCGTTGTCAGCGGCCTGGCCCTGACGGTCGAGCACGTAGGCGCCGGCGGCTTTCAGCGCCTGACCGTACCGCCAGTTTCCGGGCACCTGCCACCGCAGGCAGGAGAGCCGGTGCAGGCGAGCTGCCGCATCGCCCGATTGCTGGATCCGCCAGCACTGGTCGACCTGTGCCGGCTGATCCGGCTGATCCGCCACCGGGTGCAACTCCAGCGAAACCGTGACCGTCGACTTGTCCGCCAGCTCGCCCGTCCAGCGGGTGACCGGGTTGTCGAAGTGGACACGGGCCGAGCGTGGAATGCCCAGGCGCTTGCCATTGCTGTTTTTCAGGCGGACGGTCTGGGTCGAGGTGGGACTTCCACCGGTGATCGATTCGGAAAGCTCCGTCTCCAGCTGTTCGGGCAGCAGTACCGTTTTTTGTCCGCGCAGCGTCTCGTTCTCGCTGCGCAGCTTGATGGCCGTCCGGGAGAAAAGATTCGCCTGCCCGTAGCGGTAGGTGCTCTGTGTGATGGTCAGGGGGCCCGCTGCCGGCGAGTAGGCAGCGTGAGCGGCATTCTGGCCGTCCTCGAAGGAATTGCCGCTGGACGAGAAGGTCACGCTGATCTGCTGCGGGGGAGGCGCATCCGTCAGACGCTCGCCGTCGATTTTGGCCACGGCGTGCAGCGTATTGGTCACCTCGTCCGGAATCGCGCCCACAGAGGGTCGTGCAGCGCTGTCGAGCATCGCGGCGAACAGGGCACCACTGACGCCCTTGCGGTCCAGCGGGTTGCCCGCACTTGGCGGCATGAGGTCGGTACTGGCAGCTTCATCGAAAGGCGCCTGACCCAATGTGCGCCAATACTGGATTCTTATCCGGGTGTCATGGAGCCGGCCCTCGTCATCGAAACGCGGCACTGCCTCCTCGTTTGAGGAGAACATGTCAAGGGGAATCAGCGGCTGGCCGGCCTGCCAGTTGTCGGGGACCTGCCAGCTGCTGCAGGCCTGCCGGTCACGGATCGACTGCTGGCCTTTGGCAAAGCCGGAGGCTTCCAGACAGATACTGAACTGGCTGCTTGACGTGTTGGCCTCGTATCCCGAGAGGCTGAGCCGGACCGCGCTCCGCGAGGCCTCGTCTTTCCATTCCATCAGCGCCGGGAATGTCTGCTTGTTGTAACGGCCGTTGGCGGCAATGGCCAGGTCGGCCGTAGCCTGCAGATCGAAGGGGCCCGCTGCTGCCGGATCCTGCTCATCCCGGTTGGGTTCGATCGCAACGGCCAGGCGCTTGCCCACCGTCAGCACCGCGCCATCATTCCCGGCATTGCCGGCCGGCAGCGCCCCCGCGTGTGACAGGCCCATCTGAAAACGGATGCCCTCAAAACTGGCGTCATCCCGATCGAAAAGGCGCAGATCCGACACGTAGCGACCTAACTGCCTGCCCGTGGTGTCCGGGCCGATCAGCTGTTCGATGAAAAGTGGCGCTTCTGAAGGGAAGGGCACGCGGGCGTGCCGCTGGATGTCGTACTCGTGCAGCTGCACCGCAACCGGCTTGCCATCCGCAGGTGCAACCGACATCTGGGTCAGGGCCGTGGCCAGCACATCGCCACGAATCGAATCCCGATCATGCGGTACCGTCATGGTTGCAGGGGCTTGCGGCGCGGATGCCTCGGGGGCCTTGGTGACAGGGGCTGCCGACGGGGTGCCATCGGCGGCGCCAAGGCTGTGGGGCGACGCGGAATCCTGCCCGCCGCAGCCTGCCAGCAGCACCATGGCCGCCAGCACGCTGACGCGGCACTGCACATCAAAGGTACTCATCGATTTCATGCTCCAGAGACAGCTGCCGCAACCCATGAGGTGTAATGACCCACCAGAACCTGCACAGTTCAGGCCGCTAAAGCGTAAGCTTGA
>JAUNLD010000094.1 GCA_030532425.1 Lautropia sp.
TGAGCGAATCGACAAATCAGGTAACGAATCAAAAACAAGGATCCCATCATGAAAACCTTCGGCTGGAAAAGCTTTCAAGTCAGCAAACATGAGCGCGCACTGCTGGTGCGCAATGGCGATGTGGAGCGTCTGCTGCCGGCTGGCCGGCATCGGGTGATGGGCTGGGGGGACGAGCTGAGCGTCGTCCGGCTGTCGGGCTCGGAGGCCGCGTTCGATCATCCGCTGGCCCAGCAGATTCTGGATGCCGCGGCGAGCGATGCGGCTGGCATGGCGGGCTGGTCGGCGCATCTGCTCGCGGTGAGGTTGGCCGATGACGAGGTGGGTCTGCTGATCGAGGATGGTCTGCTGACGGCGGTTCTGCCGCCGGGGACGCGCCGGCTGTTCTGGCGGGGACCGCGACCGGTTAGCGTCGAGACCGTTTCGCTCTCGGCCGGTGTGCGGATCGAGCCGGCGCTGGTGGCGCGCCTGCAACCGCTGATCGCCCGTGAGGGGGTGGATGCCGTGGCGGGTGTCCTGCTGGTGGAAGTGCCGCAGCACCATGCCGGCCTGCTGCGTGTCGATGGCGTGTTGCAGCCGCTGCTGTCCACCGGCGTGCATGGTTTCTGGCGTTTCGGGCCGGGCGTGTCGGTCGAGGTGGTGGACCTGCGCACGCAGACCGTGGAGGTCGGCGGGCAGGAGATCCTGTCGCGCGACAAGGTGGGGCTGCGGCTCAACCTGTCGGCCGGCTGGCGTTATCGGGATGTGGCGCAGGCCTTTGCGCAATGGCCGAATCCGGCCGACCAGGTGTATCGTGAGCTGCAGTTCGCGCTCCGGGCGGTGGTCGGTGCTCAGACGCTCGATGAGCTGCTGGCGGACAAGGCCCGGATGGATGCGGCGCTGATGGCCGATGTCGGGCCAAGGCTGGCGGCGCACGGCATCGTGCTGGAGCGCGTGGGTGTGAAGGACATCATCCTGCCGGGTGAGATGCGCACGCTGCTGGCGAAGGTGGTGGAGGCGGAAAAGGCTGCACAGGCCAACCTGATCCGTCGCCGGGAAGAGACGGCGGCCACGCGTTCGCTGCTGAATACGGCGAAGGTGATGGAAGGCAATCTGGTGGCGCTCCGGATGAAGGAGCTGGAAACGCTGGAGCGGGTGGCCGAGCGGATCGACCGGATTTCGGTGGTCGGCGGGCTGGATCAGGTGCTGGAGGGGCTGGTGAAGCTGCGTCCGGCGGCCGGCGGCTGATGGCTGCACTGAACCCCGGGCAGGCAGGGAACGGGTCGGCGAAGGCGGGAGCCGGACGGCGCGCCGGACCGCAACCGGCAGGGGGCTCGGCGCCTGGGGCTACAGGAAGTCTGAGGCGCCAGTCTGGCTGCCAGCTCGGCATCCCGTGATGGCATGGGCCTGGAAGCAGGAAGCAGGGAACAGGGTTTGAGAGCATGAGCAAGAGCATGAACATGAACAGGGAAAGCACTCAGGCAGCGACATCGGAACAGGCGATGAAGCTGTCCAGCAAGATGTCGAACGATTGGCCGGAACGAGATGATTGGCCGGAAAGTGATTCGCTGGCGTATCAGGAAATCATCCAGCCCGGTGCCGTTCCGGTGAAGATGTGGACGAAGGGCGTGCCGGTGGAGGATGAGGCCCGCCGGCAGCTGGAGAACGTGGCGCGGCTGCCGATCGTGTTCCGCCATGTGGCGGCCATGCCGGACGTGCATTACGGGATCGGGGCCACGGTCGGTTCGGTGATCCCAACCCTGCGTGCCATCATCCCGGCGGCCGTGGGGGTGGATATCGGCTGCGGGATGATCGCCTGCAAGACGACGCTGCGCGCGGCCGACCTGCCGGACAATCTGGGCCCGCTGCGGGCTGCGATCGAGAAGGCCGTGCCGCATGGGATCTCGCCGCGTCGTGGTGGACGGGACAAGGGCTCGTGGGAGACGCCGCCGCCCGAGACCGACGCGGCCTGGGCCGGTCTGGTGGGCGAGTTCCGCCAGATCTGCGAGAAATATCCGCGGCTGGAGAAGACCAACAACCACTCGCAGCTGGGTACGCTGGGAACCGGCAACCATTTCATCGAGATCTGTCTGGATCAGGATGAGGGGGTCTGGATCATACTGCACAGTGGTTCGCGCGGGGTGGGCAATGCCATCGGCACGCATTTCATCGAGCTGGCGAAGAAGGATGCCGAGCGGCATCAGCGCAACCTGCCGGATCGGGATCTGGCCTATTTCGAGGAAGGCAGCCAGTACTTCGGCGATTATGTGCAGGCGGTGGGCTGGGCACAGCGCTTTGCCCGCGCCAACCGGGAAGTGATGATGCAGCGGGTGATCGCCGCGATGCGAAGGATCATCACGAAGCCCTTCCAGACGCATCTGGAGGCCGTGAACTGCCATCACAACTATGTGCAGCAGGAGCGCCATTTCGGTGAGGACGTGTTCGTGACCCGAAAGGGGGCCGTGTCGGCTCGGGAGGGGGAACTGGGCATCATTCCCGGCAGCATGGGCGCACGCAGCTACATCGTGCGTGGCAAGGGCAACCCGGAGAGCTTCACGAGCTGCAGCCACGGGGCAGGGCGGCGGATGAGCCGCACCCAGGCGAAGAAGCGTTTCACGGTGGCCGACCAGATCAGGGCCACCGAAGGGGTGGAATGCCGCAAGGATGCCGACGTGATCGACGAGATCCCGATGGCCTACAAGGACATCGACGCGGTGATGGCTGCCCAGCACGATCTGGTGGATGTGGTCTACACGCTGAAACAGGTCGTGTGCGTGAAGGGGTGAGCCGCTGCTGGTATGCTTTACTGACGTTCTGGAATCCGACATGCAAGCCACCATTTCCCTGACCCCCTCCCAGCTCACCGAGTTCCTGCTCAACGTGGCCACCGTGCGTCCCGTCTTCATCTGGGGGCCGCCGGGCATCGGCAAGTCGGCGCTGGTCACGCAGTTTGCCGAGAGTGTGGGTCTGCCCTGCGTCTCGTTGCTGGGCAGCCAGCTGGCGCCCGAGGATCTGATGGGCGTGCCGCAGATCCGGGATGGTGTCACACGTTTCTGCCCGCCGGCGTTGATCGCCCGTGAGGAGCCTTATTGTCTGTTCCTGGATGAGCTGAATGCCTGCTCGCAGGATGTGCAGAAGGCTTTCTACAGCCTGATCCATGACCGTCGGGTGGGCGAGTATGCGCTGCCCGAAGGGTCGATCGTGATCGGTGCGGGCAACCGCGCCCAGGATTCGGCCATCGTCAAGCCGATGTCCTCGGCGCTGATGAACCGGATGGTTCACGTTCATCTTCGCGTCTCGGCCAGCGAGTGGCTGCAGTGGGCCACTTCGGCCGGGCTGCATCCGCTCGTCATCGACTACCTGAGCCAGCGGCCCGACCATCTCTGGAGCCAGCCGCCGCGCCATGAGGAGCCCTTTTCCACGCCGCGTGCCTGGCACATGCTGAGCGATGCGCTGCAGGGCTTCGGCGAAGAAGGACTGTCGCCCGTGATGATGGAGGCGCTGGCGGCCGGGTGTCTGACGCCCCAGCATGCGGCCCAGTTCAAGGCCTTCGGCAAGCTGGCGGGGGATCGTCACCGGCTCGACGCCATCATCAAGGGGGATGCCCGCTGGCCGCACGATCCGGCCGATCGTGACCTGCTGTATTTTCTGGTGCAGGCTTTCCGGGCGCGCCTGCTGAAGGTGCTGCCCTCGGAAAAGAATCTGGTGAGCGCCGAGGAGCAGGCTTTCGTCCACCGCAGCAAGGCCATGCTGAAGGAGATCGCGCAGATCAGTCTGGAGATGGCGCAGATCGTGGTGGCCGAGGATGGCGGCGAGGTGCTGCCGGCCTGGTACATGGTCGAGGTCGTGCGTGACCTGCCCCGTCTGGTCGAGAAGAAACCCGAGGTGAAGTGATGGGCCGCGGCGGTTCACGCGCCAGGGCGGCCACGCCGGCTGCGCTGCATTACACCGAGGGCCTGCGTCTGCTCCGGGCGCACCCGGTCTTCGAGCCGCTTGCTGACCGCGTGCATTGGGTGCGCAACACCTTCATTCATCGCCAGGCCTTCATCTGGCCCTCCGATGAATGGCCGGCCGATTCGTGGTTGTGGCTCAGTCGGGATGAATACGTGTATGTCCACCCGAAGCGCCTGGCCGATCCCGAGGTCTGGACGCATGTGATGGCGCGCGGGCTGCTGTATCACGCGCTTGAGCTGTGGCAGCCCGATCGCGGCAACTGGGCCGCCTGGAGCGCGGCCTGTGATGTGGTCACGACCCGTTTCCTGCAGGGCATCAGGTTCCACCGCGCCCCCGAGGGCATGCGGTTGCCCGATGACCTGCCTGCCTGGGACGAGGAGCGCTGGTACCGGCAGTTCTGCGAGGATGGCGTGCCGGCCTGGGCTGCCGCCCTGTCGCTGGCGGGCCGGATGATGCCGACGATGCAGGCGCCGGGCGAGTGGCCCGCCATGCGTGCCGATCCGTTCCGGGTCAGCTGGCCGGAAGCGTTTTCGGCCGGCATCGCCGAATCCGTCAGACAGGCGGTGGAGGTCGTGGCCGGGCTTCGGCCATCGCTGGGGGGCCAGTTGATCGAGTCTTCCGCGCAGGGCGGGCGTGCTGCGCTGCGTGCCGTCACCCGTCAGGCGAAGGACTGGTTCATCAGCAGCTTTCCACTCCTGGGGGCGATGGTTGCCTCGTTCGAGTTCATCGAGGATGCCGAGCTGTGCCGGCGTGAAGACATTCTGGTGGCGGCGGTCGATGAAAGCCTGCGCACGATCTATCTGAATCCGGCCGTGAGCCTGGACGAGCAGGAAAGCCGCTTCGTCATCGCGCACGAGGTGCTGCATGTGGCGCTCAGGCATCTGCCGCGCCGCCAGGGGCGTGATCCGTGGTTGTGGAACGTGGCCTGTGATTTCGTCATCAACGACTGGCTGATCCAGATGCAGGTCGGTACACCGCCCGCGCTCGGGATGCTCTTCGACGAAAGCCTGCGGGGGCTGTCGGCCGAGGATGTCTACGTCCGCATCGCGCGCGACCTGCGTCGTCTGAGAAAGTTGCGAACGCTCGCCGGCGGGCAGTGCGACATGCTCGAGCGCCGTCTCGATCCGGGGCGGGTGCCGTTCACCGACCTGGATGCCTTCTGTCGCGAGCAGCTGGGCAAGGGGCTGTTGCTGCACCAGCAGCAGGGCCGGGGCCTGCTGCCGGCCGGTCTGATCGAGGAAATCAGCGCGCTGCTGCAGCCGCCCATTCCGTGGGAAGTGCAGCTGGCACGGTGGTTCGATCATCATTTTCCGCCGCTGGAGGCCCGCCGCACCTACATGCGACTGTCCCGGCGCCAGTCGGCCACGCCCGACATCCCGCGCCCGCATCTGGGCGTGGACGAGAGCCGGCGAGAGGGCAGAACCTTCGGGGTGGTGCTCGACACCTCCGGCTCCATGTCGCGGCAGATGCTCGCGCGGGCGCTGGGCGCCATCGCCAGTTATGCCGAGGCCAAGGAAGTGTCGGCGGTGCGCGTCGTCTTCTGCGATGCGCGCGCCCACGATGCCGGCTATCTGGCGGCCCACGAGATTGCCGGCCGGGTGCGGGTGCACGGCCGGGGCGGGACGGTGCTGCAACCGGGCATCGACCGCTTGCAGGCGGCCGCCGATTTCCCGCTCGACGGGCCGATCCTGATCATCACCGATGGTCAGTGCGACGACCTGAAGATCCACCGCAGCCACGCCTTCCTGATGCCGCCCGGTGCAAACCTGCCCTTCGTGCCGCGGGGGGAGGTCTTCCGGATGACGGATTGAAGCATCGAATGGCCCAGGTCTCCGCAGCGGGCGATCCCGCATGGGGCCATCCATCACCGGACGGGCTAGCCGGGCTGCCGAGGGGGCATCAGGCCGGGGAACAGGGCAGCTGGCTGTCGCTCAGGTACCGTGTCCGAGCCCGGCTTCAGCCAGCAGCCGGGCCATCAGTTCAACGGCAGGCAGGGCGCGGGCCAGTGGGGCACCCTGGCCCGCCCAGTGTGCGTGGTACTCGGTGTTGCCGGCCCTGGTGGCGGCCGCACTCAGCTGCTTCAGTGCGTCGTAGGCGCGGGGATAGGCGGCGGGTGATACCCCGCCGGATGATTCGATCTGCCGGATGAAGTCGTTGAGCAGACCCCGGGCCGGGCGGCCAGAGAGCGTGGCCGTCAGCCGGGTGTGATGGGCACGTTCGCTCGCCAGTTGTGCCCGGTAGGCCGGGCTGGCCGATGATTCGGGGCAGGCGATGAAGGCTGTGCCCATTTGCACGGCTGCTGCGCCCAGATCCAGGGCGGCGCGAATGCCCTGGCCGTTCATGATGCCGCCTGCCGCCACCACCGGCAGACGGGTGTGGGGCAAGAGCTGCGACAGCAGCACCTGCGTGGGCAGTCCTTCGTCATCACCGGCCGGATCGAAGATACCCCGATGTCCGCCTGCCTCGATCCCTTGCGCGATGATGGCGTCCAGTCCTGCGGCTTCGATGAGGCGGGCTTCTTCCAGGCTGGTGGCCGTCGCCATCAGGAAGATGCCGGCGGCCTTGAGGCGTGTCAGGCAATCGGCATCGGGCAGCCCGAAATGAAAGCTGACGACGGCGGGACGGGTGTCCAGCAGCAGGGCCTGCATGCCGGTGTCGACGAGAAAGGAAGCATAGATTTCCTTCAATTGCACCGGTGGTGAGGCGCCAAACCGGCTGAACGTCGGTGCCAGACGCTCGATCCACGCGGCATCGGCGTTGGCGTCGGGGGCCGGTGGCTGATGGCAGAAGACGTTGAGGTTCAGCGGTTGCGTACCCAGTGTCCTGGCTTCATCCATCATCTGCCGCGCTTGTTCCGGGCCGCTGGCCCCCAGTCCCAGTGAACCAAGTCCACCGGCATGGCAGACCGCGGCGGCCAGTGCAGGGGTGGCAACCCCTGCCATCGGCGCCTGGATGATGGGGTGGCGAATGCCAAGCTGCTGGCAGAATCGGGTGGCGGCTGGGGTCATGGCGTCTCCTCGCGGGTGTTTCTTGTCGATTTGCGGCTCGTTTGCAAACGGTCTGATCCATTATGCACGCGGTGCACTCGATCAGGAGCCTGGCCGGCACAGCTGTTTTGGCCCAGGCAGAGGCTTGCCGGGGGGAGGTGGCATCGGGTGTGTCACGCGGCCCAAAGAAGGCATTTCTGCCGGGATGTGGAGGGCGCGCTTTGAAGGCGGCCAGGTGAGTCAGGCGGTTCAAGGCAGTTACAAGGTGTTGAAGGTGTT